>DATBOK010000218.1:0-22768 GCA_036553845.1 Casimicrobiaceae bacterium | reverse complement strand
CTTGGCGAGCGCGCGGCCTTCCTCGAAAAAGCACTTCATGCCGTAGCGGAACGACGTCAGGTTCTCCGCCGAGCTCGCACGCACGATGTCGCCCTCGGTGCGCAGTACCAGCGACGACGGCAGGTACTCCTTGATCGCCACCGGCGCCCCGGTCTCGTCGTACGCCCGGTAGACGATCGAAAACCCGCCTCGGCTGATCTGCCGGTCGATCCGGTAGTTCAGGAGCTGGTAGCTGGCGGGAAGGGCCTGATTGGTAACGGGCATGAAGCTAGTTTCGCACGAACGTCTAGGGCCAACCGCAATTCACGTGCCAGCGCGCCGAGAGGCCCTTGCCGCGTCGAGGAGAATGGGCCTACAGTGGCGGCCCGCGGCGAGGGCCGCAAAGTTGGGTGGCTCCGCGTCGCCAACGCGCGACAATACGCGTCATTCCCCGCAAAAGCACGCCAAGAAGGCCTCCATGATCCTCAGCATGACCGGCTTCGCCGCCGAATCGGCCGACCTGCCCGGCGTGGCGCTGAGCGTCGAGCTGCGCAGCGTCAACCACCGCTATCTCGACCTCACGCTGCGCCTGCCGGACGAATTGCGCGCGCAGGAAACCGCCTTGCGCGAGCGGATCGCCACCGAGCTCAAGCGCGGCAAGGTGGAGTGCCGCGTCGGCCTCGCCCGCACGGCGGCGGCAGCCGGCTCCCTCGCCGTCGATTTGCGGCGCGTCGCCGAAGTAGCGGCGGCCGCCGCCAGCGTGCAGAAGCTGGCGCCGGGCACCGCGCCGATGGGCGTGGCGGAGATCCTGCGCTGGCCGGGCGTCATCGCCGATGCCTCGGTGCCGCCCGACGCGCTCGCGGAGCGTTTGCAGGCCCTCGTCACCGCCGCGCTGGCCGATCTCGCGGCCTCGCGTCGTCGCGAAGGCGCCAAGCTCGCCGCGCTGCTGCTCGCGCGATGCGACGACATCGAGCGCGAAGTGGCGCGCGTGATGCCGCGCGTGCCCGCGATCCACGCCGCCTACGTCGAGAAGCTGGGCGCGCGGCTGCGCGAGGCCGGCGTCGATGCGAACGACGACCGGCTGAAGCAGGAGCTCGCGCTGTTCGCCACCAAGGTGGACGTCGCCGAGGAAGTGGGCCGGCTGCTGACGCACGTCGCCGAGGTCCGGCGGGTGGTCGCCGCCGGCGGCAGCGCCGGCAAGCGCCTCGACTTCCTCGCCCAGGAGCTGCACCGCGAGGCCAACACCCTCGGCTCGAAGTCGGTCGACGCCGAGCTGTCGCAGGTGGCGCTCGAGCTCAAGGTGCTGATCGAGCAGATGCGGGAGCAGGTGCAGAACATTGAATAGCAGCCGCCGACACAGGCCGCCAGGGTGATGTCCGGACGACTCCGGGATTCGCCCGCCCGCTGACACCGGACGGTCATCGGCCGTGACGGCGAGTTCATCCGACCACGTGTCTCGGCGTTCCCTTCGCGAACAGTTCGATGTTCTCGACCAGCTGATCCGCCAAGCCCTGCATCGCCTCGGCGCTCGCCCACGCGACGTGCGGGGTGAGGATGAAATTGGCCAGCCGCAACTGCAACAGCGGGTTCGAATCGTCCGGCGGCTCCTTCGTCAGCACGTCGAAGCCCGCCCCGGCAATTTTGCCCGCCGTCAGCGCCGCGGCCAACGCGGCCTCGTCGACCAGCCCGCCTCGCGCGGTATTGATCAGCAGCGCCGACTTCTTCATCGTCGCGAGCTCCGCGGCGCCGATCAGGTTTCGCGTCGCCGGCGTCAGTGGAAGGTGCAGCGACACCACGTCGGCCTCGCGCAGGATCTCGGCGACCGAAGCGGCGACGACGCCCTCGCCCACCGGCGCCACCGGGTCATGCCCCATCACCCGCATCCCGAACGCCTGCCCCAGCGTCGCCACGCGCGCACCGAGCGCGCCCAGGCCGATGACACCCAGCGTGCTGCCCGCCAGATCGTGCAGCGGATGATCGAGCAGGCAGAACGCCTCGGACTCCTGCCACTTCCCCGCTTCGACGTCGGCGCGGTAGGCGGTCAGGTTCCGCCGCAGCGCCAGGATCAGCGTGAATACGTGCTCGGGCAGCGTGTTGACGGCGTAGTTGCGGATGTTCGACACGACGATGCCGCGCGCCTTGCACGCCGCGAGGTCGACGATGTCGGTGCCCGTCGCCGCCACCGCGATGAACTTGAGCGCCGGCAATTGCGCGAGCGAGGCCTCGCGGATCGGCACCTTGTTGGTCACCGCGATCGTCGCGTCGCGCAGGCGCGCGACCACGTCGGCCTGCGTGCTGCGGTCGTGGTTGATCCACGTGTGCAGGAACGCGGGCGGCCGCAGCAGCGCGCCCAGGCTTGCACGATCGAGGAACACGATGCGATGGGTCATGGCTCCTTGCCTTTGGTGCCGGCGTCCACCCGAAAGTCGGGGCGGCGCGCGACGGCGGACGGTATCACGGCAGCGCGCGCAGCTCGGCCGCATGCGTGCGCCAGAAGGCGGGGTCCACCGGCGTGCCCATGCCGGCCCGCGCATTCGTCGCCATGTGGCCGGGATCCCCGGTACCCGGGATGGCGCAGGTGACGGCCGGATGTGACAGCACGAACTTGAGCAGGACTTCGGCCCAGCTCGCGGCGCCGATGTCCGCCGCCCACGCGGGCAGCGGCCGGGTGGCGAGCCGCCGCAGGAGTCCACCTCCGCCCAATGGCCGGTTGACGAGCACCGCCATGCCGCGCTCGGCAGCGAGGGGCAGGATGCGCGCCTCGGCCTCGCGCTCGTCGAGCGCATAGTTGACCTGCACGAAGTCGAGCTTCTCCGCGCGCATCACTGCGGCGAGCTCGGGGTACGCACCCGACGTGTAGTGCGTGACGCCGACGTAGCGCACGCGACCTTCGGCCTGCCAGCGCCGCAGCGTCGCCAGATGCGTACGCCAGTCGACGAGGTTGTGCACCTGCATGAGGTCGATGGTCGTCGTGCGCAATCGGGCGAACGACGCCTCCATCTGCCGGATGCCGGCGTCGCGCCCGTCGGTCCAGACCTTGGTGGCGAGGAACACGCCGCGCCGCGCGGCCGCCGCTTCGACGAGCGTGCCGACGCCGGCCTCGGCACGACCGTACATCGGGGACGAGTCGATCACGGTGCCGCCGGCCTCGCGCAACGCCGCCAGCACGGCCGCGAGCCGCGGGCGCGACGCCGCGTCGAGCGCGACGTCGAAGCCGATATACGTGCCGCAACCGATCACGGGCAAGGCTTCGCCGCTGGCGGGGATGGGTCGGGTTTGCAAGGGTGCGGCCGGAGGCGATGGCGCGGAACTGGCGGCATGCGCGCGCCACGTGAGCGGGATGGCGGCGAGGATGCGCAGGAACCGCGCGCGGTTCATCGGTAGAATGCCTCGTCGCGCCCGCGCCGCTCATCCGCCATGACCATCACCACCAAGGCCCCGCCCGCAGCGGGCGTGCTGTTCGTCGTCGCGGCGCCGTCGGGCGGCGGCAAGAGCAGCACGGTGAACGCGCTCCTCGCGCGCGAGGCGGGCATCCGCCTGTCGATCTCCTGGACCACGCGGCCACCGCGGCCGGGCGAGTCCGAGGGCCAACATTATCACTTCGTCGACGAGCAACGCTTCCGCGAATTGCGCGATGCCGGGGAATTCCTCGAGTACGCCAATGTCCATGGCAACTGGTACGCGACGTCGTCGACGTGGCTCAAGGAGCAGGTGGCGGCGGGCCAGGACGTGCTGCTCGAGATCGACTGGCAGGGCGCGGCGCAGGTGCGCAAGCTCATCCCCGAATCGGTGCACATCTTCATCCTGCCGCCGTCGCTCGAGGCGCTCAACGACCGGCTGGTGCGCCGCGGACAGGATTCGAACGCGGTGATCGCGCGTCGCCTGGCCGGCGCGTTCGAGGAGATGCGGCACTGGGCTGAATTCGACTATGTTATTATCAATCAAGACTTTGCAACTGCCGTCGACGATCTCGCCGCAATCGTCCGCGCCGCCCGCCTGGTGAGTTCCCGGCAGGGTGCGCGGCATGCAGCGCTGATTGCCGAGCTCATCGAGACACGCCACTAGGAAACCGCCATGGCCCGCATCACGATCGAAGACTGCCTCGAACGCATCCCCAACCGCTTCGAGCTGACGCTCGCCGCCACCAACCGCGCGCGCCAGATCACGTCGGGCTCGACACCGCTCGTCGAGCCGGACCGCGACAAGCCGACGGTCATCGCGCTGCGCGAAGTGGCGCTCGGCAAGGTCGGCGTGGAGATGCTGCTCAAAACGACCAGTTGACGCGCAAGCGTCCCCACCGCACGTGACCCTCGATGTCGGAAATCACCGAATTCACGAGACACCTGGGTCACTACCTCCCTCCCGCTGACGTCGCGCTGGTCGAGCGCGCGTTCGACTACTCCGAGGCCGCGCACCGCGGCCAGTTCCGCAAGTCCGGCGAGCCGTACATCACGCATCCGCTGGCGGTCGCCAGCATCCTGTCGCAGTGGCGCCTCGACGCCCACGGCCTCGCCGCCGCGCTGCTGCACGACGTGATGGAGGACACCAAGGTCTCCAAGTCCGAGATCGAGACCACGTTCGGCAAGCCCGTCGCGGACATGGTGGACGGCGTTTCCAAGCTCGACCAGATCGCCTTCGACACGCGCGAGGAGGCGGAGGCCGAGTCGTTCCGCAAGATGCTGCTGGCGATGGCGCGCGACGTGCGCGTGATCCTGATCAAGCTCGCCGACCGCCTGCACAACATGCGCACGCTCGACGCGATGGCGCTGGCGCACCGCCGCCGCATCGCCCGCGAGACGCTCGACATCTACGCGCCGATCGCCAATCGCCTCGGCCTCAACGCGCTGTACCTCGAGCTGCAGGACCTGTCGTTCAAGCACCTCTACCCGATGCGCTATCGGATCCTCGCCCACGCGATCAAGACCGCGCGCGGCAACCGGCGGGAAGTGATGAACCGGCTGCTCGATTCGCTGCGCGGCGCGTTCGCGCAAGCCGACATCATGGCGACGGTCACCGGGCGCGAGAAGACCATCTACTCGGTCTATCGCAAGATGAAGGAGAAGCGCTACTCGTTCTCGCAGGTGTTCGACATCTACGGCGTGCGCATCCTGGTCGAGCACAAGTCCACGTGCTACGCGGCGCTGGGCGTGATGCACGAGAAATTCAAGCCCATCCCGGGCAAGTTCAAGGACTACATTGCGATTCCCAAGGCCAACGGCTACCAGTCGCTGCACACCACGCTGTTCGGCCCGTTCGGCACGCCGCTCGAGGCGCAGGTGCGCACGCACGACATGCATCGCGTCGCCGAGACCGGTGTCGCCGCGCACTGGCTGTACAAGACCGGCGGCGCGCTCGACCTCGAGGAGGCGCAGCGCGAGACGCACCGCTGGCTGCAGAGCCTGCTCGAGATCCAGTCGGAGTCGCGCGACTCGCGCGAGTTCCTGGAGCACGTCAAGGGTGATCTCTTTCCGGAGGAGATCTACGTGTTCACGCCGAAGGGCAAGATCATGGCGCTGCCGCGCGGCGCCACGGCGGTCGACTTCGCCTATGGCGTGCACACCGATATCGGCCACCACAGCGTCGCCGCGCGGATCAACTACGAGATCGTGCCGCTGCGCACCGAGCTCAAGAACGGCGATCACGTCGAGATCCTGACGGCGCCGTCGGCGCGGCCCAATCCATCGTGGCTGACGTTCGTCGCCACCGGCAAGGCGCGCTCGCGCATCCGCCACTACCTGAAAGGGCTGCAGCAGAAGGAGTCGGCTGCGCTCGGCGAACGGCTGCTGTCGCAGGCGCTGGCCACGTTCAAGATCGAGCCCGATGCGATCCCGTGGGAGCGCTGGGAGGCGCTCGCGCGCGAGTACGGCGCCAAAAGCCAGCTCGAGGTGCTCGCCGACATCGGCGTCGGCAAGCGGCTGTCGTTCGTCGTCGCGCAGGCGCTGGCGCGGAGCGCGCGCCAGGACGATAGCGGCGGCACCGTCGCCACCAACCTCGCGCCATCGCCCGCGAAGAGCTCGCTGACGCTGCGGGGCGTGGAAGGCGTGGCGATCCAGTACGCGAAGTGCTGCCGGCCGGTGCCCGGCGACGCGATCATCGCGCAGTTCCGCAAGGGACAGGGGCTGGTGGTGCACCTGCGCGACTGCGCGACGCTCAAGAAGCAGCGCGTGGATGCGAGCGAGCTCGTCGACGTCGAGTGGGCGGCCGACGTCACCGGCGACTTCGATGCCGGCATGCGCCTGCTCGTGTCCGACCGCCGCGGCCTCCTGGCCGACATCGCCACGGCGATCAACGACGCCGGCGCCAACATCGACACGGTGTCGGTCGAGCGGCCGGACGGCAGCGACGTGCTGGCGATGTTCTTCGGCGTGCAGGTGAAGAACCGCAGGCACCTGGCGCAGGTGATCCGTGCGCTGAAGCGGCTGCCCGAGGTGCGGCGCGTGATGCGCGCGCGCACCTAGGCCGGAAGGCCGCCGGGCCCGCGCCAGGCGGGAAAATCAGGTGGCGTGCTGCTTGCTGAGGAGCTGCTGCAGCTCGCCGCTCTGGTACATCTCGCGCATGATGTCGCAGCCACCGACGAATTCGCCGTCGACATAGAGCTGCGGAATCGTCGGCCAGTTGGCGAATTCCTTGATGCCGTTGCGGATGTCCGGGTTCGACAGCACGTCGACCGAGAAGTACTCGTCGACGCCGCAGCGGCGCAGGATTTCCGCCGCCGTGGCCGAGAATCCGCATTGCGGCACTTGCGGCGTGCCCTTCATGTACAGCACGACGCGATGGCCGGTGACCTGCTCGCGAATGGTGTCCTGGGTGCTCATGGCGTTGCTCCGGATGGGGCTCGAACGGTTGCGGCTATTCTACCGCGCCGAAGCTTGGGTCGATCGGCTGAAACGCAACCCCGCCGCGCGCCGGCTCACTCCTTGACCGCGCCGGTGAGGCCAGAGACGTAGTACTCGACGAAGAACGAGTACAGGATCGCCACGGGCAGTGAACCCAGCAGCGCGCCGGACATCAGCGAGCCCCAGTGGTAGACGTCGCCCTCGACGAGCTCGGTGACGACGCCGATCGGCACGGTCTTCACTTCGGACGACGAGATGAAGGTCAACGCATAGATGAATTCGTTCCACGACAGCGTGAAGGCGAAGATGCCGGCGGAGATGAGACCGGGCACGGCCAGCGGCAGCACGATCCGGCGCAGGATCTGCAGGCGCGTGGCGCCGTCGATCAGCGCGCATTCCTCGAGCTCGAACGGGATGCTCTTGAAATACCCCATCAGAAGCCACGTGCAGAACGGGATGAGGAAGGTCGGGTAGGTGAGGATCAGCGCCAGCCGCGTGTCGAAGAGGCCGAACTTGAACACCATCGTCGCCAGCGGGATGAACAGGATCGAAGGTGGCACCAGATAGGCGAGGAAGATCGCGGCGCCGACGAATCGCGAGCCGGTGTAGCGCAGCCGCTCGATCGCATACGCGGCGAGCACGCTGCAGAACAGCGACAGGAACGTCGCCGACACCGAGACCAGGATCGTATTCCAGATCCATTGCGGGTACTGCGTTTCGAACAGGAGCTTGCGGATGTGGGCGAACGTCGGGTGGATCACCCAGAACGGATTGCCTTCGCGCGACAGCAGTTCGGCATCCGGCTTCAGCGCCGTGGTCACCATCCAGTAGAACGGGAAAAGCAGCACGAAGAGGAACACCGACAGCGGCAGCCACAGCGCGAAAAAGCGCTGCGAACGCGTGGTCAGGTAATGCATCCCCCGCGTGACTTCGGCGTCGCTGGCCATCGTCCGGGGCCCTCAGCGATCGCTGCCGCCCTGTTGCCAGGCGCGGCGCTGCAGGCCGAAGTACGACAGCAGGATCGCCGCCAGCAGGAACGGCACCATCGCGGTGGCGATCGCCGCGCCTTCGCCGAGGTTGCCACCGGGGATCGCGCGCTGGAACGACAACGTCGCCATCAGGTGCGTGGCGTTGAGCGGGCCGCCGCGGGTCAGCACGTAGATCAGCTGGAAGTCAGTGAACGTGAACAGCACCGAGAATGTCATCACCACCGCGATGATCGGCGTCAGCAATGGCAGCGTGATCCGGCGGAACTGCTGCCAGCCGGTGGCGCCGTCGAGCGCCGCCGCCTCGTACAGCGACGGCGAGATCGTCTGCAGACCGGCAAGCAGCGTGATCGCGACGAACGGGATGCCGCGCCAGACGTTGGCGGCGATCACCGATGCGCGCGCCATCCATGGGTCACCCAGGAAGTCGATGTACTCGTGGATCAAACCCATGCGCATCAGCGCCCACGAGATGATCGAGAACTGGGCGTCGTAGATCCACCAGAAGGCGATGGCCGACAGTGCCGTCGGCACGATGAACGGCAGCAGGATCACCGCGCGGAAGAACGACTTGAACGGCAGGTGCTCGTTGAGCAGCACCGCGAGCCAGAGCCCGAGCGCGAACTTGATGACGCTGGCGACGATCGTATAGAAGAGCGTGTTGAACAGCGCGAGGCGGGTGAGGCTGTCGCCCCAGATGAACTCGAAGTTGGACAGGCCGATCCAATGGCCGGCGCGGCCGATCTTGGCGTCGGTGAAGCCGAGCCACGTGCCGAGCGCCAGCGGATAGGTGAGGAACAGCAACAGGATCGCCGCCGCCGGCAGCATGAACAAGAGGCCGAGGACGTTGCGATTGTCGAGCCAGCGGCTCGCGACGCGCGACCAGGGCGACGCCGCGCGCGAACGGCGCGCGCCCGGTAGAGACAGGGCCGGGCGCGCCTGCACCTAGGCCTTCTTCGCGCGGCGGCGACGCACCGCCCTCTTCACGGCACGCTTGACCGCGCCCACGGCCTTGCGCGCCCGCGACATCATCGAGCCGCCGGATTTGCGGGCCGTCTTCTTCGCGGACTTGCGGGCCGTCTTCTTCGCGGACTCTCGCGTAGTCTTCTTCGCCGATTTGCGTGCGGTCTTGCGGGTCGTCTTGCGCGCTGTCTTCTTCACTGCCTTGCGCACCGTCTTCTTCGCGGTCTTGCGCACGGACTTCTTCGCCGCCTTCTTCACCGCCTTCTTCACCGTCTTCTTGGCGGCGCGCTTGGCCGGCTTCGCCGCCGCCTTTTCGTCCTTGCTCTTGCGGCGCATGTCCATCGCATGCGCGCGCGAGTACTGCTGGATGTCCTTGAAGCGCCCGGTCCTGTCGCGGACGGCGTAGAGCTTCTTGCCCTTCGAGCTGTACAACACGGTGCGTCTAGCTTTTTTGGCCATGCGGATCTCCTGTCTGAGTACGAATCGACATCCACGTAGGGCGGCAAAGCCGCGCCAAGATGTTGGCCTCAAACGGCACGATTGTCCACCGACGGACGCTCACGGCTTGCTGCAGTGGCAGTGGGATCGAAACGGCATGCAAATCGAAAAAAACCGTAGCGAGACTGCCGCGGCGTCAAGCGTCATAGGCAGATGACGCCCACGCCAACTTGCGCATCGCCAGAACGCCGTCCGGATTGAGCGTCATCGGCAGATGACGCTCCAATCCGGACAGGTATGGCGTCGCGGCAGACGTCACGCCCTACGCGCGACACCGCATCGCGACGTCATACTTTGTAATAGCGCTCGGCCCTCTGCTGCGCCCTCTCCATCGCCTCCTTCGGCGATTTCGCGCCCGACGCCGCCTCCGCCACCATGTTGGGGATGATGAAGTCGGCCGAGCACTGCGCCGACGCATAGCCCATCGACCCCGCGTAGCCGTTGTTGCGCATGTCCTTCATGCAGTCCCGATACGGCGTGACCTTGGGATCGGCGGTCCAGAACGCGCTCGATTCGTACGCCGCGAGCGGATGGCAGACGTAGCCGATCGACGCCTCCTGCCACGGCACGTACTGCTCCTTCTCCATCATGAAGCGCAGGTATTCCTTCGCCGCGTTCGGGTACTTCGAGTATTTGAAGATCATCATCGGGAACACGAGGTTCAGCACCGCCGCCTTGCCGTCGACGCCGTTGGGGAACTTGGCATGGACGATGTCGTCGGCGATCTCCTTCATCTTCGGGTCCTGCGAGTTCTTCGCGGCGAAGTAGATCGAGATGCCGTTGGCCGTCACCGCAAGCTGGCCGTCGAGGAATGCCTTGTTGTTGTTCGGATCGAGCCACGACAGCGTGCCCGGGATGAAGTTCGGATAGAGCTCCTTCGCGTATTCCAGCGCCTGCAGCGTCTGCGGGCTGTTGATCACCACCTTGTTGTGCTCGTCGACGAGCTTGCCGCCGAATGCCCACACCAGCCACTGCGTCCAGCTCGAGTCGCCGGTGGCGTTGCCCAGCGCGAAGCCCGCCGGTGTATTCTTCGCCTTCAGCGCCTGGCACAGCTTGAGGAAGCCCGGCATGTCGCTGGGGAACTGCTCGAAGCCCGCGGCGTTCATCATCGACTTGCGCACCACCATCGCATTGCCGGCCGCGCCCATCATGATCGCCACCCAGCGCTTGCCGTCCATCCCGTAGTCCTTGGCCGCCTGGTACCAGCCGCCGTACTTCTTGCCAAGGTAGTTGGCGAGGTCGCTGACATCGACCAGCTTTTCGGGATACAGGTGCGCATCCTCCATCGTGCTGATGATGATGTCGGGACCGCTGCCGACGTTCGCCGCCACGGCCGCCTTCGGCCGCACGTCCTCCCAGCCCTCGGAGTCGACGCGCACCTCGACGCCCGTCATCTGCGTGAACTTCTTGGTGTTGGCGAGCCACACGTCCTCGTCGCCCTGCACGAAGCGCTTCCAGCGCAGCACGCGCAACTTCGCGCCCTTTTCGGGCTTGGCGTTGTACTGCTGTGCCGCCGCGTCCGCGGCGAACAGCGCCGTGCCGCCACCCAATGCAGTCGTCGCCGCGACGCCCGCAGTGGTCTTCAGGAAATCCCGTCGCTTGTACTCGTCCATGCTTGCCTCCGCTCGTTGCCGTTGGAACTGCGTCAGGCGCGCGCAAGCCGCGCCAATCGATATTGCCGCCCCATCACGCGGCGAGCCTTGCTCCGCTCGTCGCGTCGAACACGTGCAGCCTGCTCGCATCGGGCACGAGCCCGATGCGCTGTCCCGGCCGGCAGGCGACGCGGTCACGCACCATCGCCACGATGTCGGTGTCGCCCATCCGGCACACCACCTGCGTGTCGGCGCCAGTGGGCTCGATCACCACCACTTGCCCGGACACCGCGGCCCCCGGCTCGGTGAGCGCGAAGTGCTCGGGCCGCACTCCGCACAGCACACGCTGGCCGTCATCCCCCACGGCGACATCGAGCGCGCCGCCGTTGTCGAGACGCACGTGCAACGCGCCGTTGCCGCGTGCGATCGTGCCCGGCAGCATGTTCATGGCCGGCGAGCCGATGAAGCCCGCGACGAACGTATTGAGCGGGTGGTCGTAGAGCTCGAGCGGTCCGCCGATCTGCTCGACGATGCCGTCGCGCATCACCACGATCTTGTCGGCCATCGTCATCGCCTCGATCTGGTCGTGCGTCACATAGATCGACGTGGTGCCGAGACGCTGGTGCAGCTCGCGAATCTCGGTGCGCATCTGCACGCGAAGCTTGGCGTCGAGGTTGGACAGCGGCTCGTCGAACAGGAACACCTGAGGGTCGCGCACGATCGCGCGGCCCATCGCAACGCGCTGGCGCTGGCCGCCCGAGAGCTGGCGCGGATACCGGTCCAGCAGCGCGCCCAGGCCGAGGATCGCTGCCGCGTCGGCAACCTTGGACTCGATCGCCGCCTTCGGCGTCCCCGCGAGCGACAGCGCGAACGACATGTTGTCGCGCACCGTCATGTGCGGATAGAGCGCGTAGTTCTGGAACACCATCGCCACGTCGCGCTCCTTCGGCCGCACGTCGTTGACGACGCGGCCGCCGATGGAGATCGTGCCGTCGCTGATCTCCTCGAGGCCGGCGATCATGCGCAGCAGCGTCGACTTGCCGCATCCGGAGGGCCCGACCAGCACGCAGAACTCGCCGTCGGCGATGTCGACGTCGACGCCGCGGATCACATGGGTCGATCCGAAATACTTCTGCACCGCGGAAATGCCGACTGCCGCCATCGGTGTCCTCCTGGCCCCTTGTGGTTTCGGCCGCTGCGCGGGGGCGTACGCGCGCGGCATCGGTGTTTCAGGCCGCCGGACCGCCGGGGCGGCGCGTGCCGCGGGTGACCACGTAGTCCGGCCGCCCCGTGGCGTGCCACGTCACGAGATTCTGCGCCGCCTTGCGCCGCAATTCCTGCTCTGCCGCAACTGAGAAGAACGCCGCGTGCGGCGTCAGGATCACCCGCGGATGGCCGACCAGCGGCGAATCGCGCGGCACCGGCTCCGCGGGCAGCACGTCGAGGGCCAGCCCCGCAAGCGTGCCGCGGTCGACCGCGGCCAGCGCGGCGTCGACGTCGACGACCGCCCCGCGTGACGTATTGACGAGAAACGCACCGGGCGGCATCGTCGCCAGCAGCGCGCCGCCGATCATGCCGCGCGTCTCGTCGTTGAGCGGCGTGTGCAGCGAGACCACGTCCGACCGGGCGAAGAGGTCGGCAAGGCTCGCGCGCTCGACGAACGCCGGAAAATCGCCGTCGATCAGATAGGGATCGGCGGCGATCACCTGGCGGAACACGTTGCGCGAGACGTGCGCCATGCGCTTGCCGATGCGGCCCAGGCCAACGATGCCGAGCGTCATGTCGGATGCCCGCCGCAGCGGCCCCGACGACAGGTAGTGCCAATTCCCGGCCTCGACGTCGCGCTGGTAGGCGACGACGTTGCGCACCAGCGCCAAGGCCAGGGCCAGCGCATGGGTGGCGACTTCGCCGACGCCGTAATCCGGCGAATTGGCCACCCACACGCCGTGGCGTTCGCAGGCCGCCGTGTCGACCGTATCGTAGCCGGCGCCGATGCGCGACACGATGCCGAGCGTGGGCAATGCGGCCACCACGCGCTCGGTGATCGGCGCGTATTGCAACAGGATGCCGAACGCATCTCGCGCCTCGCGGATCACGTCGTCCTCGGTGCGGCATTGCGCCACCGCGAGCTCGATGCCGGCGCGCGCGAACAGCGCCTTTTCGAGGGCGAGATCGGGAAACTCGTGATCGGAAAGCAGCACGCGCGGCATGACGGGCGGGGGCGATGCGGAGGATCGCCGAAGCCTAAAGAACGCCCGGATTGCGGTCAAGTGGCAAGACCAGTGTAGTCGGCCTTCGGCGACCGGGCCGGACACAGCGCTGAATGCATTCAACGAGAAGTGCCGTCGGTCGCGCGCGCTACACTCGACGCCAATCGATGCCCGAGGAGACCTCCGCATGCCCGCGCCCGCACAACCGCCGCTGTCGACCACCATCGCCGGCAGCCTGCCGAAGCCCGGCTGGCTCGCCGAGTCGACGGCGCTGTGGGCACCGTGGAAGCTCGAAGGCGCGGCGCTTGCCGAAGGCAAGCGCGACGCCGTATCCCTCGTGGTGCAGGAGCAGGAGCGCGCCGGCATCGACATCCTCACCGACGGCGAGCAGACGCGGCGCCATTTCGTCACGTCGTTCATCGAGGCGCTCGACGGTGTCGATTTCGACCACAAGAAGGTGGTGCGCATCCGCGATCGTTACGACGCCGCGGTGCCGGTGGTGGTGGGCGAGGTGGCGCGGCGCCACCCGGTGTTCGTCGACGATGCGGCGTTCCTGCGCGCGGCCACCGCGCGCCGGGTCAAGTACACGCTGCCCGGCCCGTTGACGATGGTCGACACGCTGTTCGACGCGCATTACAAGAGCCGCGAGAAGCTGGCGTGGGCATTCGCCGAAATCCTCAACGACGAGGCGCGCGCGATCGCCGCGACAGGCGTCGACGTGATCCAGTTCGACGAGCCGGCCTTCAATGTGTACTTCGACGAAGTCCGCGACTTCGGCATCGCCGCGCTCGAGCGCGCGGCCGACGGCGTCCGCAGCAAGACCGCCGTGCACATCTGCTACGGCTATGGCATCAAGGCCAACAACGACTGGAAGCAGACGCTGGGTGCCGAATGGCGCCAGTACGAGAACACGTTCCCGCTGATCGCACGCTCGCGGATCGACCAGGTTTCGCTCGAATGCGCGAATTCGCACGTGCCGATCGACCTGATCGGGCTGCTCGAAGGCAAGGACGTGATGGTGGGTGCGATCGACGTCGCCAGCGACACGGTGGAGACGCCGGAAGCGGTGGCCGCCGTGCTGCGCAAGGCGCTCGAATTCGTGCCGGCGGAGCGCCTCTACCCCTGCACCAACTGCGGCATGGTGCCGCTGCCCCGCGAAGTGGCCCAGGGCAAGCTCCGAGCGCTGGCCGCCGGGGCCGCCAAGGTGCGCGCCGAGCGGTTCCCGGGATTGCGCGCAACCCCTTGAATTGCGGTATAATATGGGTTGTTTTGAAGTAAGAGGTCCTGAAGATCGCTGGTGGCAGGCAGTCGCAACCGATTTGCGACGCGTGTCGTCCGACGTTCCCGTCCTTGAGATCGAAACATGGCGGCGGGCCAGAACTCGCCATATTTGCAGCACATTACTCAAGGAGTAGTTTCAGATGGCAACCGGTACGGTCAAATGGTTCAACGACGCCAAGGGCTTCGGATTCATCACGCCTGATGGCGGCGGCGAAGATCTGTTTGCGCATTTCACCGCGATCAAGATGGAAGGATTCAAGACGCTGAAGGAAGGCCAGAAGGTCGCCTTCGACGTCACCACGGGTCCTAAGGGCAAGCAGGCCTCGAACATCACCGCTGCGTAAGCACCGCTCACCTGCATGACGAAAAGCCGGGCTCCGTGCCCGGCTTTTTTTCGCCCCTTGCAGGCTTGGGGACCCTCGACGCTGGCGAGCGGCAGGGTCGCCGCGCACGACCGCCGCAGGCGGCGCACCCCGACCTCGCTAGAATGCGGCGATGATCGACTGCCCCAACTGCCGCCAGCCGATGACGCCACGTGCCGCGCCGGCGTACGGCGCGATCCCGCATCCGGTTGAGGTCGATAGCTGCACGGCGTGCAATCTCTTCTGGTTCGACCGCGCCGAGAGCATGGTGCTCACCCCCGACGCGGTGCTCGCGCTGTTTCGCCTGATCGGCAGCGCCGGACCCGCTCGCACGCCGCTGGCCAGCGGCCTCGCCTGTCCGCGCTGCCGGCATTCACTGGCCTTCATCCACGACCTGCAACGGCAGACGCGTTTCACCTATTGGCGCTGCCCGGGCGGCGACGGCCAGCTCATCACCTTCGGCCAGTTCCTCGCCGCCAAGAATCTGGTGCGGCCGCCGTCCGCCGCCGAGCTCGCGCGCCTCAAGTCAACCGTGCGCCAGGTGAACTGCTCGCAATGCGGCGCGCCGATCGACCTCGCGAGCGAAAGTGCCTGCGGCCACTGCGGCGCGGCGATCATGCTCATCGATCCGGACAGCATCGCCCACGCATTGCAGGAGCTGCAGAATGGCGCGAGCGCAGCGCCGGCCATGGCATCGGAGCGCATCAGCCCGGACGCGGCGAAAACGGTCATCAGCGATGCGCAGCTCGACGCGTTGTTCGACCTCGAACGCACGCGCGAGCGCGCTGGCCACGGCGACCTGCTCGCGATCGGCGCGGCGGCGATCGGCGCGGTTCTCGGCGACCTTTTCGCGTCGAATTGAAGTGGGCATCCGGGTTCGCGCGATCGCCACTGCGCTCCAGCCATGCACAACCCCAGTCTGAGCGACGACAATGCTTTCGCGATTCTTCCGTAACGCCAGTGCCGAATCGAAGGACGCGGCGCCGGCGCGGATCCTGTTCGATCACATCCCGAAGACGGGCGGCATGTCGCTGCACGCGGTGCTGCAGGCGCTGGTAGGCGCCGATCAGTGTTCGCCTATCCTCACCGGCTCGATCGACGAGGCATGCGCCGAGTTTGCGCGCTATCGCTGCGTGACTTCGCATCTGTACTTCCACCCGCGGCCCGACTTGCGCGATATGTGGTTGTTCACCGTGTTGCGCGATCCCGTCGAGCGCGCATTGTCGAATCTGGCATACCTTCGCTACGGTGTCCCCGCTTCCGGCAGTGCCGACGGGCAGCGCGCGCGCCACCTCGATCTCGGCTCCGACCTCGACTCGGCCGATCCGCAGACGCTGCAGCTCCTGTCGAACACGATGGTCGCGCATTTCGCGCCGCTGGCGTGGGACGGAAAGGACCCTCTCGACGACGCACGCAGCCTCGCACTGGCCAAGGAAGCGCTGCGCCGTTTCGACCTCGTGGGTCTGACCGAACGCATGGACGAAACCATCGACCTGCTGTGCCATGCGCTGGGCGCGCAAGCACCCGTGCTGATGCCGCGCCTCAACGTCACCAGCCACAGGATCGAGGCGCAGGCGCTGCCCACGGCCGCGCGCGAGCGTCTGCGCCGCCTGAATGCACTCGACGCCGAGCTCTACGCATTTGCACGGGATTTGCACGCCGATGCCCGGCGCCGCGCGCTGTTCGGGACCTCGCGCGCCACGAGCGCCGCAGCCGATACCGCTTCCGTGGCATCCGGCGAATCTCGACGTGACATCCGGTCCGCCGGATCCGATGCGCAAGCGCCCGGACAACGCGATTTCGGCAACCGCGCGGCCGAGGTGAGCAAGATCGACGTCAGTGGCGTGGGCGGTCTCGGTCCCAACATTCTGGCGGGCGAGGACGTCGTGGTGCGCGTCGCCTTCACCGCGCATCAGGCGATCGACGATCTTACCGTCGGTTTCTTCATTCACGACGCGCGTGGACGCCTCGTCTACGCGACCAACACGCGCCGCTATGGCCACACGCTGGCCATGAGCGCCAGCGACGAAGGCGCGGTGACATTCAACTTCCGCGCCACCCTCGGCGAAGGCCATTACGTCGTCGGTGCCAGCCTGCACCCCGGTCACGGGCACCTGCCGACCTGCTTCCACTGGGTCGATGCGGGGGCTTTCTTCGACATCGTCGGCAACATGGGATGGAATTTCGAGGGTTCGACCAAGCTCTATCCGGCGCTCGAATTCGAAGGAGTCACGAAGCTTCCTGCCCCCGATGGCGACGCTTCAGGGAACCTGCAATACCTGGCGCGCCTCGCGCCTCCGCTCACCGACTTCAAGGCGCGCATCATCGCGCCGCAGGCGCTGGCCGAGCTGCCGCCAGGCCAGCGCGTCGTATTGCGGGTCGACGTCACCAACCTCGGCACCGAAAGCTGGCCGAGCCTCGGGGAGCGCTCGGTGCGCGTGTCGTACCACTGGCTCGACGCTGGCGGCCAGGTCGTCGTCCAGGACGGCGAGCGAACGCACCTGCCGAACGATGTCCCGCCCGGGCGGTGCGTCGCGCTGTGGGCCACGGTGAACGCCCCCGCGAAGGCGGGCGACTACCGGCTGCAGTTGTCGCTGGTGCAGGAGAGCGTCGCGTGGCTCGAGAATCTCGGCGGCGATGTGCTGGAAATGCCGGTGGCGATCCGGGATTCGGCCGGCGCCGGCGCGTGATCGCAGGCTTCGGCGCGTGGCCTTCTGGTAATGTTGACGCGCAGCCGGCGCGCCACGCCGACGCGCACGGCCGGCCGCGCAACCCGGCAATCCGCACGGAGGAGAATCGAGCGATGCGAAGCATTTTAGTGACCGCCGTTGCCGTGCTCGTCGCGTTGCCGGCGGCGCCCGCGCTCGCCGCCGACGAGATTGCCGCGGGCTCCATCACCAACAGCCCGCCGATGATCTCCTACGCGGAGGACGGCACGACGCTGCAGGGCGTGATCGTCGACCTCGCCGCGGCGATGAGCGCGAAGATGGGCCGCACGATCGCCTTCAAGGCGATCCCGTTCAATGGCCTCCTGCCAGCCATGGAAGCCAGGCGCATCGACATCACGTTCACGCTGATGAACGACACGCCGGAGCGCGAGAAGGTCGTCGACTTCGTCGATTTCTTCAACCTCGGCACGATGCTGCTGATCCGCAAGGGCAACCCCGACAAGGTCGATAGCCTGGAGACGATGTGCGGCAAGACCGTGTCCACGGTCCAGGGCTCGACGCAGATCGCACTGGTGGACGCCAACAGCGCGAACTGCACGGCAGCCGGCAAGGCTCCCATCCAGAACCTGCAATACGCGCAGCCCGCCGACGCGCGGCTGCAGGTGCAGACTGGCCGCGTGTCGGCGTTCCTCGGCAATTCGCCGGTGATGGTTTACCTCGCCAGGACCGCCAATGGCGGCACGCTGTTCGACGTGGTCGCCGGCCACGAGTACCAGCCGGTGCCGCTCGGCATCGGGGTCGCCAAATCGAATACCGCGCTGCGCGATGCGCTCAAGCAGGCGCTCGACGCGCTGATCGCCGACGGTACGTATCGGAAGATCCTCGACAAGTACGGCGTCGGCAACGGCGCGGTCGCCACCGCGACGATCAACGGCGGCCACGACCTCAAGCTCTAGGACCGGCGAAACCCGCCCGCCGCGTCCGCCGTCGTCGATCCCATGACACGCATCGTTCCGCGACGCCGGCCATGGCTATGGCTCGCGAGCGCGGTGGTGGTGGTGCTGGCGGCGGCGGTGGCGGTGTCGATCTTCCGCAATCCCGGCATCGATCACGCCGCCATCGTCCAGCACCAGTTCGCGCCGGCGATCCTGCATGGCCTGCGCACGACGGTGATCCTCGCCCTGCTGGCCGGCGCCGTCGGTGTAGTGCTCGGCACGCTGCTCGCGGTCATGCGCCTGTCGACGAGCGCGATCCTGCGCGTGGCAAGCTTCGGCTACACGTGGCTGTTCCGCGGTACGCCGCTGCTCGTGCAGATCCTGATCTGGGGCAACCTCGCGCTGCTCTTCACCACGCTCGGGCCGTTCGACACCAATGCGGTGATGACGCCGTTCGTGGCATCGGTGGTCGCGCTGGGACTCAACGAGGCGGCGTACATGGGCGAGATCGTGCGCGCCGGCATCCTGGCGGTCGACCGTGGCCAGCACGACGCGGCGGTCGCGCTCGGCATGTCGCGGGCGCTGGCGATGCGCCGCATCATCCTGCCGCAGGCGCTGCGCGTCATCATCCCGCCCGCCGGCAACCAGTTCATCTCGCTCCTCAAGGCGACGTCGCTGGTATCGGTGATCGCCGGCGGCGACCTCCTCACCGCGGCGGAGAACATCTCGTCGGCCAACCTGCGCACGATCGAGCTGATGCTGGTAGCGACATTCTGGTACCTGGTGCTGACGAGCGTCGCCAGCGCCGGGCAATATTGGCTCGAGCGCCGCGTCGCGCGCACGGGGACGCTTGCCCATGCCGCACGCTGAGGCCGCCGCGACCGCGGCGCGGCCGATGGTGCGCGCCGAGGGCGTGCGCAAGCGATACCGCCACGCCGAAGTCCTCAAGGGCGTCGACCTCGCCGTAGCGGCCGGCGAGGTGCTGTGCCTGATCGGGCCCTCCGGCTCGGGCAAGAGCACGTTCCTGCGTTGCGTCAACCACCTCGAGAACATCGACGCCGGCCGCATCGAGGTCGACGGCGAGGTCGTGGGCTACCGCGCGCGCGGCGACGGCCTCTACGAAATGAGCGAGCGCGATGTCTGCCGCCAGCGCGCAGCGATCGGCATGGTGTTCCAGCGGTTCAACCTCTTTCCGCACATGAGCGCGCTCGACAACGTGGTCGAGGCGCCGATCCGGGTACGCCGCGAGCCGCGGGCCATCGCGATCGAGCGCGGCCGCGCGCTGCTCGCCCGCGTGGGCCTCGGCGACAGGGCCGATGCGTGGCCCGACCATCTCTCGGGGGGCCAGCAGCAGCGCGTGGCGATCGCCCGCGCGCTGGCGATGCAGCCGAAGCTGATGCTGTTCGACGAGCCGACGTCCGCGCTCGACCCCGAGCTCGTCGGCGACGTGCTGGCGGTGATGCGCGGCCTCGCCGACGACGGCATGACGATGGTCGTGGTCACCCACGAGATGGGCTTCGCGCGCGAGGCCGCCGATCGCATCGCCTTCATGGACGGCGGCGTGATCGTCGAGGCGGGGGCACCGGGCGAAGTGCTGGCGCACCCGAGGCACGAACGTACGCGCACCTTTCTCGCCCGCGTGCTCGAGGGCCGGGCGTGAGCGCGGAGGGTCGTCCAATGAGCGCGACCCGGCTCGTGCTGCTGGGCACCGGCGGCGGGCCGATGCCGAAGGTGACGCGCTCCGCGCCGGCATTCGCCATCGTCGTCGGCGGCGACACGTACATCGTCGACTGCGGCAACGGCGTGGCAAGGCAGATGGCCAAGGCGGGCCTGGCGTTCCGCTCGCTGCGCGCGGTGTTCGTCACCCACCACCATTCGGACCACAACGCCGACTTCGGCAATCTCTTCCTGTTGTCATGGGCCGGCGGCCTCGACACGCCGGTGGACGCCTACGGGCCGCCGCCGCTGGCGCGCATGACCGAGCAGTTCCTCGCGCTCAACGCCTACGACATCGCCACGAGGATCGCCGACGAAGGTCGCCCGCCGCTGGCGCCGCTCATCCGCGCGCACGACATCGACGCCGAGGGCGAGGTCTACCGCGACGGCAACGTGCGCGTGCGCTGCGCGCGGGTCGAGCACCCGCCGGTGGTTCCCGCGTTCGCGTTCCGCTTCGACACCGCCGATCGTTCGATCGTGTTTTCGGGCGACACCGCGCCCTGTCCGGCCCTGGTCGCGCTCGCGCGCGGCGCCGACGTGCTGGTGCACGAGGTGCTCTACGAGCCGGCGCTGGACGCCATTTGCGGCAACCTCGCCAATGCGACGCGCCTGCGCCAGCACTTGCGCGCCAGCCACACGATGCAGCACGAGGTGGGCGCGATCGCACGCGAGGCCGGCGTCAAGTCACTCGTGCTGACGCATTTCGTGCCGTCGGACTCGATCGCCGACGCGGTGTGGCGCGCCGCGGCGGCCGCGCAATTCAGCGGCGAGATCGTGCTGGGGCGCGACCTGCTGGAGATCTGACGGCGACCGGGAATCCGCGAAACGCGGCGCGTGGAACCGGGCGCGGCCCGTCAATGCGCCGATGGGGAGGCCAAGGACGTCTGAGGGCGGCGCCGGCGGTCATCCGGGGATCGCGCCGGTGCCGGCCGAGCGGCGCCTGCCGACGCAGGCATCGCGAAATCGTGGTGGCCAAGGGCGGAATCGAACCACCGACACAAGGATTTTCAGTCCTCTGCTCTACCAACTGAGCTACTTGGCCGTGTGCGATCGGCCGGGAAGCCGATCGGACGCTTCGACGCACGGGCAATGGAGCACCCACGCGCGAAAGTCCGGCATTTTACCTGATCGGCGGCCTGCGACGCTTCACGATCCCGCGAGCCCGTAATGGCGCGGCAGCCCCAGCGAGAATTCCGGCCATAGCACGATCAGCGCCAGCGTGAGCAGCATCACCACCACGTAGCGCACATACGGCTTCACGACGTCCTGGATGCGCGTGCCGGCGATCGCGCAGGTGGCGTACATGCCGAGGCCGAACGGCGGCGAGAAGAGACCGACGCCCATTCTTCCTGCCTTATCTCGAGATACGCAATCGCCAGCCCGGCTACGCCGTCACCATCGTCAAGGCGGGCGCGCGCATCGTCGGGCAACGCGCACCGTGCAACGCCGTCGACGATCGCGCGCCGCGCTGCCGCTGGCCGCCGCTAGTCCGCCCCCAGAAACGTCGCCAATGCCGACAGCGTCGCCTCCGGCGCCTCCTCGGCGAGGTAATGGCCGCTCGCGATCGCGTGGCCTTGTACGTCGTCGGCAACCGCGCGCCAGTCGCCGAGCGGGTCGAACAGCCGGGCGACGACGCCGCGCTCGCCCCACAACACGAGCAGCGGACAAGTGATGCGCGCGGGCGCATTGCGATCGTGCTCGAGATCGATCGCCGCCGCCGCGCGGTAATCCTCGCAGCTCGCGTGGATGGTCGCCGGCCTGGCGAACGCGCGTCGATACTCCTCGTAGGCGCGCGGATCGAAGAGGGTCAACCCCGCCGATCCCCAGCCCCCGAGCTTTTTCGCGAGGTAATAGTCGGGATCGGCCCCGATCAGCCGCTCCGGAAGATCGAACGGCTGTATCAGGAAGAACCAGTGGTAGTACGCGGTGGCAAAGGCCTGGTCGGTGCGCGCGTACATCGTCGACGTCGGCGAAATGTCCAGCACCGCGAGTCGCTCGACGGCGGCGGGATGATCGCGGACGAGACGGTGGCTGACACGGCCGCCGCGGTCGTGGCCGACCAGCGCGAAGCGGTCGAAGCCGAAGTCGTGCATCAGCTCGACCATGTCGCCTGCCATTGCGCGCTTCGAGTACGGCGTATGCGCCGCGTCGGACGGCGGCTTCGACGATTCGCCGTAGCCGCGCAGGTCGGCACAGACGACGGTGCGCGTGCGCGCCAGCGCCGGCGCGATCCGGTGCCACATCGCGTGCGTCTGCGGATAGCCGTGCAGCATCAGCAGCGGCGACCCGGTGCCGCCGACCACGCAATGGATCTGGGCGCCCGACGCCTTGACGCGATGCGAGGTGAATCCCGGGAAGAGCGCGCCGTCATCCATCGTTTCAGTCCATTCTCGTCCTCGCGCTCGCGGGGCGAAGTGCGCCATTTCGACACGAGCGGCGAGGCCCCGGCGACTCCACTGGCGCCATCGCCTCCTCGCGCCGGAGCACTCGCGCATGCGTCGGTCAACCGTCCGCCAGCAGTCCCTCGAAGCGCGGCCCGTCGATGCCCACGGATGCCGCCGCGTCGACGAGGTCGGCGAGCGTCCTGGCGTCGAGCGGTATGCCGTCGGCGAGGCGTTGCGCGCGCGTGCGCCGCTCGATCTCGCCGGGCGCCAGCACCGGTGCGCGCGGATCGAGCGGCGGCGAAGCCTTGACGTAATCGACGAGGCGCTGCGCCTCCAGCAACACCGCACCTTCGCGGT
>DATBOK010000053.1:0-7728 GCA_036553845.1 Casimicrobiaceae bacterium | reverse complement strand
GTGATGCCGTACGAGGCGGTGCGAACCGCCGCCGATCCCTCGGCCGCGCTGCTCGCGTTCCTGCGCAGCACCTACGCCGCGGCAGCCGATGCGGCGCAGTGGGATCGCGCGAACCTGGAACGCGCGGAGAGCTCGCCGGGCCACTGTCCGTGGCCCTGAGTGGCCGCGGTCCCATGCGTGTGCCACTTCGCCTCTGGAGCGTTGTGCGGGCAGCAAAAAAGAACACGGCGAGTCGCCTCGCCGCGTCCCGTCATCGCGTCGCCGAAGCGGCGGCTCGCGTCACACCGTTTCACGCGGATGCCGCGAACTTGCCCGCCTGATAGTCCTGCACCGCCTCGTAGATCTCGTCCTTGGTATTCATCACGAACGGCCCGTACTGCGCGATCGGCTCGCCGAGCGGCTTGCCTGCAATGATCAGCACGCGCGCATCGGCGGTCGCCTTCAGCACCACGCCGTCGCGATCCGCGCCGTTGGCGAGGATCGCCATGCGTTGCGCCGGCACCGGGGTGCCGCCGACGTCGACTGCGCCGCGGTAGACGTAGACGAACGCGTTGTGCGACGCCGGCAACGGCTGCGCGAAGCTCGCACCCGCGGGAATCTCGATGTCGAGATAAATGGGCTCGGTCACCTCGCGCTGCATCGCGCCGTCGACGCCATGGCTCTTGCCGGCGATCACGCGCGCCTGCGCGCCATCGGCGGTCGCGAACCGCGGGATCTCCGCATCCTGGATGTCGCGATACCAAGGCGCGCGCATCTTGTCCTTCGCCGGCAGGTTGAGCCAGAGCTGGAAGCCTTCCATGCGGCCATCTTCCTGCTCGGGCAGCTCGGAATGGATCACGCCGCGGCCGGCAGTCATCCATTGCACGCCACCGTTCTGCAGCAGGCCCTCGTGGCCGGCGCTGTCGCGATGCCGCATGCGGCCGGCGATCATGTATGTCACGGTCTCGAAGCCGCGGTGCGGATGATCGGGGAACCCGCCGATGTAATCCTCGGGATTGTCGGTGCCGAACGCGTCGAGCATCAGGAACGGATCGAGCCTGCTCTGCAGCGGTTGCGTCAGCACGCGCGTCAACTTGACGCCCGCGCCGTCGGAGGTGGGCGTGCCGGCGATCACGCGTTCGACTGCACGCGGATGCGCGACGGCGACTGCCTCGGTTGCGTTCACTATCGTGGTCATCGTCATCTCCTTGGACTTCACGCCGCAAGCGCGGACTCGGTCCGCGCCGGGAGCATGGTATCGATCTGTGCGTGCGCCGATGCGATCGCCTGCGCCTCGGCGTCCGCGCCCATCGACAATCCCTCAGCGTAGACGAACTCGATATCGGTCACGCCGAGGAAATTGAATACCGTGCGCAGATACGGCATCTGCGTCTCCGCGGGCGTATTGCGATAGCGGCCGCCGCGCGCCAGCGCCACGTACATCTGCTTGCCCTTGAGCAGTCCCTCCGGGCCGTTCGCCGTGTAGCGGAACGTCACGCCGGCCCGGCAAATGGCGTCGATCCAGTTCTTGAGCTGCGCCGGCACGCCGAAGTTGTACATCGGCACGCCGAGCACCACCACGTCCGCCGCCTGGATCTCGGCGATCAGCGCGTCGTCCTGCGCCACGCGCGCCGCCTGTTCGGCGCTGCGTTGCGCGGCAGGCGTGAACAGCGCGCCGAGGGCTGCGTCGTCGAGCGCTGGATGCGGCGCCGCCACCAGATCGCGAACCTTCAACGTCGCGTCGGGGTGCGCCTCGCGCAAGCGCTCGACGATGCGGGTCGCGAGACGCGACGAATGCGAGCCCTGGCGGCGCGCGGTGGAATTGATCTGCAGGATTCTCATGGGGGCCTCGGCGGTTGGGGTGGTCCACGTGCCAGGCCAATATATTTGTTGCAAATGCCATTCAGAAGACCTTGGAATGGATATGATTATCCCATCAATGGCATAATCGACTCACTGTTGATGTGGAGCGCCGTCCATGACCAGCGCCACTGATTCCACGGCGCCCGCCTCCGTCGCACCGGAGGCCGGCGATGCACCCCGGCGCGCCCCGGTGCCCCGCCCGATGGCGGTACGGGCCGCGTCGGCCCTCGAGGCGAACGATCTCCTCCTTTTCGCACGCGTCGTCGACGAAGGCAGCTTCTCGCGCGCTGCCGAACGCTTGCACGTGCCGAAGTCGACGGTATCGCGCCGGGTTGCCGCGCTCGAGGCGGAGCTCGGCGAACGCCTGCTGTTGCGCACGACGCGCAAGCTGACGTTGACCGATTTCGGCCGCGCAGTGCTCGAGCACGCACGACACGTGGCCGAGGACGTCGCCGCCGCTGCGGCGCTCGCGCAGCACCGGCAGGCCGAACCGAGCGGACGGCTGCGCGTATCGATGCCGGGCGACCTCGCCAACCTGATCCTCGCCCCGCTGCTCGCCGACTTCGCGATCCGCTATCCGGCGATCACGCTCGAGGTCGATCTCACCGCGCGCTTCGTCGACCTGGTCGGCGAGAACTACGACGTGGCGCTCCGCGTCGGCGACCTCGCCGACGACGCCTCGCTCGCGGCGCGGCGCGTGGCGACGTTCACCGGCAGCCTCTGCGCATCGCCCGCATATGTCGCGCGCCGTGGCGTGCCGTCCGAGCCGGAGGCATTGATGGAGCACGACGCGCTGCTCGCGATCGCCAAGGACGGCGAGCCGCTGCCCTGGATCCTGCGACGCGGCGACGCGATCTGGCAGGGCATCCCGCCGGCGCGCGCGCGCGCCAACTCGCCGGGGCTCTTGATGCAGCTCGCGCTCGGCGGCGCCGGCATCACCGTGGTGAACGACGGGTTCGCGCTGCCGTACATCCAGCGCGGCGAGCTGGTCTCACTGCTGGCCGACTGGACGCCGCCGCCCACGCCATTGTCGACGGTCTTCCCAGGACGACGGTTGATGCCGGCACGCACCCGCGTGTTCCTCGACGCGCTCGAGGCGAAGTTCGCCGGACCCGAATGCCGCGCCGCCGAGGCGGACATCGCGCGGGCCAAAGCGCATCGCAAGCGCTGAGCAGCCGCCCTTCGGCCGTCAGCCGCTCGCGGCGCGCGGCATCGCCGCCCCGACGAGCAGCTCGTCGACGATCGCGAGGAAACCCGCCACCACGCGCGCGTGGCGTCGCTCCTGCAGCGTGACGACGTGGGTGGTCGTGCGCACGTCGGCGCCGGCGATGGCCAGCACCGCGAGGCGCGGGTCGGGTACGAACTCGAACTCCGACACCACGGCGATGCCGAGCCCGCGGATCACCGCCTCGCGCACCGCTTCGCGGCTGCCGACTTCCAGCGAGATCTTCGGCGCGAGGCGCAGGCGCCGCAGCGCGTCCTCGAGCGCCTTGCGCGTGGTCGAGCCCTTCTCGCGCATGACGAGCGGCTCGTCCGCCAGCTCCGCCAGCGCGAGGCTCGCACGGCCGTCGAAAGGGTGCCCGCGCGGCACGAACACCACCACGGGATGCGAGCGGTACGGCACGAAATGCAACAGCGGATCGGGCGCGAACTGCGCGAGCACGGCGACGTCGGACTCGTAGTCCTTGAGGCTCTTCACCGTCTCCTCGGAGTTGCCGACGTTGATCGTCACCTCGATCTGCGGGTAGCGGCCGCGGAACGCCGCGATCATCTCCATCACGTGGTAGGGGCCGACCGCACCGATGCGCAGGTTGCCGGTGCGCAGCGCGCCGCTGTCCTTCAGCAGGTGCACGGCGTCCTCTTCCAGGCCGAAGATGCGCTGCGCGATCGAAAAGAGGTCGCGGCCGACGTCGGACAGCTCGAGGCGGTGGCCCCGGCGATGGAAGAGCTCGACGCCATAGCTGAGCTCGAGCGCGCGCACCTGGCTCGTGACCGTCGGCTGGCTGACATGCAGGTGGCGTGCGCCGGCGGTAAATCCGCCGTAGCGGGCCGCCGCGTAGAAGGACCGAAGTTGAGCGAGCCTCATAGACTGGCTCTATGATACGCGTCGAAAAATGTATTGGTTCAATGGAAGAGGGGCGCCGATACTCGCGCACGGCACCCAAAGACGCGACGTGGGGGAAATCAAGCGGTGACGCAGCCTCGACCCTGGATGTTTCACAATCCTGTTGCGGTGACGTTCGGCAGCGGTTGCCTCGCGCAGCTGCCCGCGCGCATCGGCGACCGCCGCGTCGTGGTGGTCACGTTTCCGGAGGCCGCCGCGCTCGGCCTGCACACGCGGATGGAACGGCTGCTCGGCGACCGCCTGCGCGGCGTCGTCGCCGACATCACACCCAATCCCGACGTCGCCGAGCTGCGCACACTGTACGCGCGCTTCTGGCGCGACTATGCCGATTGCGAAGTGGTGGTCGCGCTCGGCGGCGGCAGCGCGCTCGACACCGCGAAGGCGCTGATCGTGCGCACGGCGAGCGGCGCGTTCGGCGAGCTCGAATCGGCGCTCGCCGGCGGCGCGGCATGGGCACCATCGTCCGCCAAGGCCCTCATCACCGTGCCGACCACGGCCGGTACCGGCAGCGAGGTGACCCCGTGGGCGACGGTGTGGGATCGCGCCTCGCAGCGCAAGTTCTCGCTGCATCTGGACGCCACGTGGCCGGAAGCCGCGTTCGTCGATCCGGACCTGACCGCGACGCTGCCGGCGTCGGTGACGCTGCATAGCGGTCTCGACGCCCTCTCCCACGCGCTCGAATCGATCTGGAACGTCAATGCCAATCCGGTCTCCGACGCGCTCGCGATTGCCGCGGCGAAGTCGATGCTGGCCGCGCTGCCGTCGCTGATGCGCGACCTCGGCAATGCCGAGCTTCGCGCGCGCGCGTCGCTGGCGGCGCTGCAGGCGGGGCTCGCGTTCTCCAACACCAAGACCGCGCTCGCGCACTCGCTGTCGTACGAAATGACGCTGCGCTACGGGCTGCCGCACGGGATCGCCTGCTCGTTCACGCTGCCGCTGGTGCTCGAGCGCGCACTCGGGCACGATGCGCGTCGCGACGCGACCCTCGCGCAGGTTTTTCCATGTCCGCTGGCGGAAGCCGGCGACTGGCTGCGGGCATTCCTCGAGTCGCTCGGGGTGAGCCCGCGCTTCGAAAGTCATGGCGTGCCGGTGGAGGAGTCGGCGCGGATGATCGCGGACGCGCTCGAGGGTCCGCGCGGGAGGAATTTCATCGGCGCCTGAACGCGGCCGGTGCGGTGCAACCACGACGAGGGCAAGACGCCCCACTATGGAGGAGCAGCGATGGATGCAGTGATGACGGGTTCACCGGGCGGCGGCGCCGCCTCGCAGGATCGCAGCCGCAGGCTGGTGACGATCGCCAGCCTCATCGGCACCACCGTGGAGTGGTACGACTTCTTCCTCTACGGCACGATCACCGGCCTCGTATTCAACAAGCTGTTCTTCCCGGCGGGCGATCCGTTCGTGTCGACGATGCTCGCGTACACGGTTTACGCCGTGGGATTCGTCACGCGACCGGTGGGCGGCATCCTGTTCGGCCACTTCGGCGACAGGATCGGCCGCAAGCCGCTGCTCGTGCTGACGCTGCTGATCATGGGCATCGCCACGTTCCTGATCGGGCTGATCCCGACGTACGCGCAGATCGGCGTCGCCGCGCCGTTGCTGCTCCTGCTGCTGCGGTTGCTGCAGGGCATCGGCCTCGGCGGCGAATGGGGCGGCGCGGTGATCATGTCGTTCGAATACGCGCCGAAGGCGAAGCGCGGCTTCTACACCTGCTGGCCGCAGGTCGGCCTGGCGGTCGGGCTGTCGCTCGCCACCGGCGTCGTGGCGCTCCTCACCAAGACGCTGTCCGACGAAGCGTTCCTGGCGTGGGGATGGCGCGTCGCCTTCATGGGATCGATCGTGCTGGTCGGCGTCGGACTCTTCGTCCGGCTCAAGATCCTCGAGACACCGGAATTCGCCAAGATCAAGGATGCGCAGAAGATCGCGCACGTGCCGGTCGGCGAGGTGATCCGCGATTACAAGAAGAACGTGCTGCTCGGTTGGGGCGCGCGATGGATCGACGGTGTAGTGTTCAATGTCTACGCCGTGTTCACCATCGCGTACCTCGTGGGCACGGTCAAGCTCGACAAGACCGGCGTCCTGCTCGGCATCTCGGCGGCCGCCTTCATCCTCATCTTCACCATTCCGATCGCGTCGGCCTGGTCCGATCGCGTCGGCCGGCGCACGGCCTATGGATGGGGCGCGCTGGTCTGCGGGCTCGCCGCGTTCCCGCTGTTCTGGATGATGCATTACGGCGGCAGCGTGGTGCTGGCCGGGGCCGCGATCGTGATCGGGCTCGGCATCATCTACGCCCCTGTCTACGGTCCCGAAGCGGCGCTTTTCTGCGAGCTGTTCGACACGCGGGTGCGCTACTCCGGCATCTCCGTCGTCTACCAGGTATCGGGGATCGTCTCGAGCTCGATCACGCCGCTGATCGCGACCTCCCTGCTCAAGGCGGGCGACGGCGCGCCCTGGTGGATTGCGACCTACATGTGCATCATCGGCATCATCAGCGCGGTGAGCACGTACTTCATGCGCCGCACGTTCTGAGCGGTTTGCCGCCTCCGGCCCCGGCGATCCCACGCGAAAAACGCGTCGCCGGGGCGGCGTGATTGACCATTCGTCGTATACAACCGCTGGAAATGACGGTTTTTGCGTCAACTCTTCCCTGAAAACAAGCGGTTGTGCGATTCAAATGGTTCAATGTCGGTGGCAATTACATTCCCTTGAACACTTCGTGAACAATACAACGTTTTCGTAATTTAATCATGTTCTTGCGGCGCTGGCGCACAGCTTGCTATTAGAAGCCCAGGACAAATTTCCCGGGAGCTCCGCCTTGAAGAATTTCAGCCGCCTCGCCATCGCGGCAGCTTTTGCCGTGTCGACGACCGCGTTCGCCGACTCGATCACGCTCACGTACGACAACCCGATCTACGCGCATGGCAGCGATGGCGTGACACTCGCCGGCAATCCGCCGGGCCCACCGACGCACTACCCGTACACCAGTGTCGGCGCCGGCGAATTCGAGGCCAACGTCACCGCCTTCAACGGCGCCGGGCTCACCAGCGGCAGCTTCGTCGACAGCCAGAGCGATTTCTTCCTGTACTGCTACGACCTCTTCCAGACGATTGCCCCGGGCGGTTCGTACACCTACACCGTCAGCTACACCGCTGCCCTGACGAGCACACTCAACTTCCTCGGCGCGGTCAACTACGTGCTGAACGGCAACGTGAATGGCGGCAATCAGTTCGCGTGGCTGCATCCGGCGAACGCCAACGTCTCTGCCGCCATCCAGCTCGGCATCTGGGAAAGCCTCTACGACACGGACCCCACCTACAGCCTCGCGACCGGCTCGTTCCAGGCGAGCAACCTCGACGCCGGGACTGCGACCGAGTACGCGCTGTTCCAGGCTGCTGCGCAGAATTCCGCGGTCAACGACCTCCTCCTGACGGATACGATGGTGCTCCAAAGCGACACCAACCAGGACCAGATCACCGGCCTGCGCCCGAGGCCCGACCAGCACAACTTCACGCCCGAGCCTGGCTCGCTGGCGCTGCTCGCCGCCGGCCTCCTCGCCGCGGGCGTCGCGCGTCGCACGCGCAAGGGCTGATCACCGAACTTTGAAGTTGTACCGTGGCGGCGCGCCTTGGCAACGAGGCGCGCCGATTTTTTTGCGGATTCCGGTTTTCGCCGGATGACGGCGTGCCGGGGCGCCGGGGCGCCGTCGGCGGGCGCCGATCGCCCTGGGATTACGCTGAGTCGGGCGTGTCCGCGGCGAAGCG
>DATBOK010000194.1:0-2265 GCA_036553845.1 Casimicrobiaceae bacterium | reverse complement strand
CTTGGCGCCAGCGACCTGGTGCCCGAGAGCCAGCACGCCCATCCGAAGATCCTGACCACAGCCATGACGGTGCTCGGCGCCGGAGCCGTCTATCTCGCCAGCACCCTGGCGTCCTGAGGCTTCGCCCGCGACCGTGGAATTGTGATAGAGACCGGGAATGTCGTCCGCGACGAACATTCTGGAGGACGTCGCCGCGGCGACCAGCCTGCGCGAGGGACCGGAGGGCGTCGCCGCCTTCCTGCGCGCGGTGTATCGCATCCAGCCCGCCGCTCTGGCCGACGTCGCGCGTGCGGTGCACCTGCCGCTGCCCGTGGCAAGCGCGGTGCGGCGGGAACTCGAGAAGCGCGATTTGCTGACGCGCAATCAGGGTGTCGCGCTGTCTGTCGCCGGGCTGCGCTATGCCGAGGACACGCTGGCCCTTCGCCCAACACCGGATTTCGAGCTTGCCTGCGCGGCGTGCGACGGCACAGGGATCGCAACCGACCCGCGCCTCGAGGGCACGCTCAAGACTCTCGAGCGTCACTTCGCCAACGCGCCGCCCGCCGATGTGACGCTCGACCAGGCCTATTGCACGCCCCGGACCGCGCTGCGCCGCGCGCTGCTTCTCTTGCGCGACCACGGACTCAATGGGCGCAGGCTGCTTTGTGTCGGCGACGACGACATGATCGCCTTTGCCGTCGGCGTCGCCGCGCGCGATCTCGGGATGGGCGAAGCGATCGCGCAACTGGCCGCGGTCGATATCGATCCACGGCAGCTGGATCGCATCGGCGATGCGGCGAAGTCCGAGGGCATCGCCGTCGATTGCATCCAGCACGACCTGCGCGAGCCGCTGCCGGAGGCCCTCAGCGGCTGCTTCGACGTGGTCCAGACCGATCCGCCTTACACGCTCGAGGGCGCGAGACTGTTTCTCGCGCGTGGCCTCGAGGCGCTGAAGCCGGGAAGCGGACACCGCATCCTGTTCTCCTTCGCGGAATGGCCACCCGACGACTCGCTGGCGCTGCAGGGCATGCTGGGCGAGCTCGGCCTCGTGGCGACCGCCGTGCATGCCGGCTTCAACCGTTACCAGGGCGCGACCGTCCTGGGCTCGGTCGGTCGCTGTTACGAACTGGTGACGACGACGAGGACGCTCGATCCTTCCGGCCGGGCGCATTATGGCGGCAAGCTCTACACGGCCGAGGTTACACCGCGCAGCGCGCTTTATCGCTGCACGCAGTGCGGCGCGCGCACTGCCGTCGGTCCGACAGAGACCGTGAAGCTGATCGCCGACCTCAAACGCAACGGTTGCGCCAAATGCGGCGCCCAGGACTTCCAGCGCGTGGCGACGATCGCGCGCTAATCCAGGCGCAACTCGTAGGTGATGGTGGTGGGCGTGAAGCGATAGAGCGCATAGAGCGCGCGCATCGCCTCGTTGTCGGAATGCGTGCGGCCGACGATGCGCGGATAGCCTTTGCTGCGGCAATGCTCGAGGCAGGCCTGCATCAGCCGGAACGCGCAATTGCTGCCGCGCGCCTGCGGCGCGATATACAGGCTTCGAAAGTCGGCATAGGTCTCGTGCGTGATGAAATTCTGCCGCGGCCCGAGCCAGGCCCAGCCAAGCAGACGGTTTCCGTCGTCGAGCACCACGGCGAATTCGTCCGCTTTTTCCAGAATCTTGCGGACGCGCCGGCGATGATGGTCCAGATCGGTCACCGCCTCGTCGCCGAAGGACGCACGCGAGATTTCGCATTCGAAGCCCGCGACCTCGTCGCAATCGCCCGGCGCAAGCGGACGTATGCGGATGTTGTCAGCGGCGGTCCGCTCTCCTAGTGTCGCCATCTCATGCTTCTGATTGTTCCGCGCGCGACTCTAGGGACTTATCCGGCCGGCCTCAATCTGCGCGGCACGACGTAGAGGCGCGGGCGTTCATCCATGGCGGCAGTGATGTCCGGCAATTCGTTCTCGGCAGCCGCGAAAGCCGGCGATCGGGCCGCCATCCAGCGGCTTTGCAGACAGGCCCTGGCGCGCGGCGATGTGACGGCGGCGGCCGCGGCCCTCAAATCCGCATGGCCCGATTTGGCAGCCCTGCCCTTCGACCGGGCGCGCGCGCTGGTCATCTCGTCCGCGCGGTCCGATCTGCTGGCCGACGCGATGCGGATTGCCTTCGCCGCGGCCGGCATCCTCGTCGAAACGGCGACGGTGGCACATTTTGATCTGGCGGCGGCGCGGGACGCGGTCGGCCGCGATATCGTCGTCGTATGCGCGCACGCCGAAGACCTGCTGCGTGCG
>DATBOK010000183.1:0-2604 GCA_036553845.1 Casimicrobiaceae bacterium | reverse complement strand
GCGTCGCCAGCCGCTCGCCGAAATGCGCGAGCTGCTCGCGCTGCGCCGTCTGCGCGTCGCCCAGCGCCGCTTGCGTGCCGGCCTGGAATTGCGCGAGGCGCTCGCCAACCTCGCTCCGCAGCGTCGTCGCGGCTTCCGCCTGCTCCTTGCGGGCGATCGCAAGGTCGCCGCGCATGTCGCGCTCGTGCTCGGCACCGCTGCGCGCCAACACGTCGATGCGGGCCTTCAGCTCGGCGGCTTCGCCCGTCGCGCGATCGCGGTCGCCGGCGATGCCGGCGAGTCGCGCGAGCACGAGCGCCAGCAGCACGACACAGCCGACGCCCGCCAATGCGCAGACCGCGACCAGTACCGACTCAACCATGGCGGCGAGTCTAGCAAAACCGATCGCGCATGGCGGCGGTCACGCCGGCGCGGCGCTCGCGTCGTCGAGTTCCGCGAGCACGGCGAACGTCGCGAGCCAGTGGCTGCCGACATAGTCTGTGCTGGCGAGCCCCTCGGCGCCGGCCGCCCGATGCGCCGCGGCCGCCCGTCGCGCCTGCGTCGCCACCGGATGATCGGCCGCGAACGCGCCGGCGATCGTCGCCAGGCACCAGGCCCGCGAGAGGTTGAGGCCGTGGAGGTGCACGATTTGCGGATCGCCGCGATCGTCGACACGCACCGGCACCAGCACGCCGAGGGGCCCGTCGCTGCCGAGCGCGGGCAGGAAGCCGGCGAGCCAGCGGGTGAATGCCGCATCGTCCGACACTCGGCGCATCAAGGCCGCTTCCATCAGCGCGGGCGACAGGAAATCGGCGCCGGAAGGCTCCCACGCCAACCGCGCATCGCGATCGCCGCCGAACCAGGCCAGCGCCTTTTCGCGCAGCAGGTTCTCCAGTGCCCGGTCACCGCAGGCCATCGCATGGTCGAAACCGAGTGCCAGGCCGAACGCGCTGTTGGCGTGCGTGCCATGGCGAATCGGCAAGCGCGCGCGCGGCAGGTATTCGTGGAAGTTCGCGACGATGACCGCGGTCAGGGGCGCCAGCGCGCTCGCCCAGCGCGCCGCGTCGCCGTCGCCGGCGGCGCGTGCCGTCTCGAGCTCCGCGGCGAGCTTGAGCAGCCATGCCCAGCCATACGTGCGCTCGAAGGTTCGCGTTCCCGGTCGCGCGAAGTACGCGCACTCCGCGGCAATCGCCTCTGGCGCGAGATGGCGATCGAAACACGCGTCGATCGCCGTGCGTGCCGGCAGCGCCGGGAACGCACGCCGCAGCCGCGCGAGCAGCCAGTGCATGTGCACCGCGGAATGCCAGTCGTAGCTGCCGTGGAATGCCGGATGCAGCGCACGCGGCGGCAGCGCGTCGCCATCGCCGAACCAGACGTGCCCGGTGTGATTCGGATATTCGCGGCCGACGTTCGACAGGGCGAGTTCAGCGTGGCGTTGCGCGGCGGCGCTGTCGAGTGTCATGCGGATCGAGGACTGCGCCGGCGGAATGCCCGAAGAGAGGCGCGCCTGCATGCCGGGCGGCGCCGACCGGGCCGCCGTCCGCCGGCGCGGTGGTTCAGGCCGCTTCGCGGCTCGCGCGCTTGCGCTCGTGTTCCTTCAGGTGCCGCTTGCGGATGCGAATCGAGCGCGGCGTGACTTCCACCAGCTCGTCGTCGGCGATGAACTCGACCGCGTATTCGAGGTTGAGCTCGATCGGCGGCGTCAGGCGCACGGCCTCGTCGGTGCCCGAGGCGCGCACGTTGGTGAGCTGCTTGCCCTTGATCGGATTCACCACGAGATCGTTGTCGCGCGTGTGGATGCCGATGACCATGCCTTCGTACAGCGCTTCGCCGGGGGACACGAACATGCGCCCGCGATCCTGCAGCTTCCACAGCGCATAGGCGACGGCGGCCCCGTCTTCGGCCGAGATCAGCACGCCGTTGCGGCGCTCGGGAATTTCACCCTTGACCGGCGCGTAGCCGTCGAACACGTGGCTCATGAGGCCCGTGCCGCGCGTCAGGTTCATGAATTCACCCTGGAAGCCGATCAGCCCGCGAGCAGGGATCCGGTATTCGAGGCGCGTACGCCCGCGCGAATCCGATTCCATGTTGGTCAGCTCTCCGCGCCGCGGGCCGAGCGCTTCCATCACGGCGCCCTGGTGCTGTTCTTCGACGTCGACCGACAGCATTTCGTACGGCTCGTGGATTTCGCCATTCACCTCATGCGTGACCACGCGCGGGCGCGACACCGCGAGCTCGAAACCTTCGCGACGCATGTTCTCGATCAGGATCGTCAAGTGCAACTCGCCGCGCCCGGATACCAGAAACGCGTCGGTGTCGCCGGTGTCCTCGACGCGCAGCGCCATGTTGACGAGCAGCTCGCGCGCGAGTCGATCGCGCAGGTTGCGCGACGTCACGTACTTGCCCTCGCGTCCGGCGAGCGGGGAGGTGTTCACCTGGAAATACATCGACAGCGTCGGCTCGTCCACCGAGATCGGCGGCAGCGCCTCGGGGTGCTCGGCGTCGGCCAGCGTGGTGCCGATCGCGAGGTCATCGAGGCCGGTGACCAGCACGATATCGCCGGCACTCGCCGACTCGACGGGCTTGCGATCGAGGCCCGCGAACATGAAAACCTGCCCGACCTTG
>DATBOK010000134.1:0-23672 GCA_036553845.1 Casimicrobiaceae bacterium | reverse complement strand
TGCCTGCAGCGCGCTCGTCGTGCGTGCATACAGCGCGTAGTCGACTGAAGGCACGATGGCGCCCACCATCTGGCTGCGGCGGCTGCGCAGCGCCCGCGCCGCGCCGTGCGGCACGTAGCCGAGCTTGGCGACGGCGTCGTGGACGCTGGCGCGGGTGTCCGCGTCGACGCGCTCGGGAACATTGATCGCACGCGAAACGGTGGCCGTCGACACGCCGGCGAGGCGTGCGACGTCCTTGGCGCGCGCGCGCGCCGCGTGGCGCTCCTGCCGCCCGCGGGGACGCGACGCCGCGGGCTTTTGTGCGCCCTGAACGCGGCGCGATGCCTTCGATGATTTCGATTGCACGAGAACGCGAGTCCGGATGGGCAACCGACGTTATATGCCGAGGGTTGCCCCGAAGGCAAGTCGCTGGTAACGTGATGTAATCGAATACACCAGAAGTCCCGGCGCGACGTTCGCGCGACGGGACCGCACACGTCCTGTCCACCACGAGGAGACATACCGATGAGTGAGCGTTCCCCCGCCGACCGTTCGCCGCGCAAGCCCGGTCGCCGCGCGCTTCTCCGCCAGGGTGCCGCACTGGGCGCCGCCGGATTGGTCGCGCCGCACTGGGCCGGCGTCGCGTTCGCGCAAGGCGACGATCTCGCGCCGTACAAGGCGGCGAAGATCAACTGGCGCCAGGTCGAAGGCGAGTCGATCACCGTCGCGGTAATCCCCGCCAGCTACTTCGACAACCTCATCGGACTCGCGCCCCAATTCGAGGCGCTCACCGGCATCAAGCTGCGCTTCGAGAAAGTGCCGCCCGGGCAGATCCGGCAGAAGGCGGTGCTCGACCTGTCGTCGAAGACGGCCACTTACGCGACGCACGCGGCCGACCCTATGTACTACCCGCTGTACGTGTCGAACAAGTGGGTCGAGGCGCTCGATCCGTATCTAAACGACGCCGCGCTCACCGATCCCGCGTGGTTCAACGTCGACGACATCATCAAGGCGTGGCGCGATGCCGACTCGATGGACGGCAAGCTCTACGGGATGCCGTACGACGGCGAGGTCACCGTGCAGGTCTACCGCAAGGACCTCTACGCGGCGAAGGGCCTCAAGGCCGCGGAGACCTACGACGAATTGGTCAGCAACGCCAAGGCGCTCACCGACCCCGCAACGCGCACCTACGGCCTCGCGCTGCGCGGCTTCGCGGGCGCCGGGCAGAACATGTACATCTATCCGTCGCTGTTCCGCGGCTTCGGCGGCACGTGGATGCACGGCAACAATGTCGTGGTCAATTCGAAGGAAGCAGTCGAGGCGCTCGCCTGGTACGTCGACGTGCTGACGAAATACGCACCGCCGGCGGTGCGCAACTGGAACTGGCCCGACATCGCCGATGCCTTCTCGCAGGGCACGCTGGCGTGCTACATCGATGCGCATTCCTCGGCGGCGGTGATCACCAATCCGGAGAAGTCGAAGGTCGTCGGCAAGATCGCCTACGCGCGCTGGCCGAAGGGTCCGTCGGGCAAGCGCGTGACGTCGATCTGGAACTGGGGATTCCCCATCAACGCCGCGCTTTCCGACAGGCAGAAGAAGGCGACGTGGCTCTTCGTCACCTGGGCCGCGTCGGCGGAGACGCAGGCGCGCACGTCGTGGAAGTTCGCCGGGCCGGCCAAGCGCTCGGGCATCAACCGCATGTCGCTGTGGCGCGCTCCCGAGTTCGCCGCGGCGATGAAGGACGCCGGCGACAACTTCATCCCTGCCGCGCTGGAATCGCTGGAGCACGACACCGACGTCGAATGGCGCCCGCGCGTGCCGCAGTGGCCGGCCATCGGCGACACGATGGGCACGGCGATCCAGGCGGCGCTGGTCGGCCAGAAGAAGCCGAAGGAAGCGCTCGACGAGGCGCAGGCGCGCATCCAGCAGATCCTCAAGGGCTAGGCGCGCGATGGCAGTGGTCGTGCGCGGTGCGCGCTCGCTGGAGGCGCAGGAGCGGCGCTTCGCGCTCGCGCTCCTCGCGCCTGCGCTGGTCGTGCTCCTCGCCACCACCACGGCGCCGCTCGTATATCTCGTGTGGACGAGCCTCAACCGCCTCGACCTCGGTATGCCGTGGCTGTCGGGCTTCGCCGGGCTCGGCAACTACGCCAAGATGGGCGCCGACCCGCGCTTCTGGAACTCGCTCGGGCTGACGGCGATCTACACGACGACGACGGTGGTGTTGCAAGTCGCCGTCGGCCTCGGGCTCGCGCTGCTCGTGCTGCAGATCCCGCGAGGCCAGGGCATTTTGCGCGTGGCGGCGATCCTGCCGATCGTGCTCGCGCCGGTGGTCGTCGGTCTCTTCTGGCGCACGCTGGTGCTGTCGCCCGACGTCGGGCTCGTCGATCTCGTCACGCGCGCGCTCGGCCTCGGCAGCCACGACTGGCTCGGCGATCCGCAGCTCGCACTGATCTCGGTGATCGCGATCCACACGTGGCAGTGGACGCCGTTCGCATTCCTCGTGCTCCTCGCCACGCTGTCGACGCTGCCGCCCGACGTCTATGAAGCTGCGCGCCTCGACCGGGCCGGTGCATGGCAGCGCTTCCGCCACATCACGCTGCCGCTGATCCGGCCGGCCGTGGTCGTCGTGGTGATCCTGCGCACGATGACCGCGCTGTCGGCGTTCGCGGCCATCTTCGCCGCCACCGGCGGCGGACCCGGATCCGCCACCGAAATTCTCAACCTATATGCATATCGCACGTCTTTCTCCGAGCTCAATCTCGGTTATGGCGCATCGCTCGCGGTGGTATTGCTGGCCATCACGCTGGCCATTTCCTGGCTGATGTTCCGCCTGCGGCGGGCGCGGCGATGAGCGCGGTCGGACGCCGACACCCGGTGCGCGCGTTCGCGCTGCCGGCGCTCACCGGCTGCGCGCTGGCGGTTTGGGCATTTCCGGTGCTGTGGGGATTGCTCACGTCGTTCAAGACCGAGCGCGACGTGCTCGCCTATCCACCGGCATGGCTGTTCAAGCCGACGCTCGCCAACTATCGCGAAGTGATCTTCGGCGCATCCTCGATCGTCGCCAACCTGTGGTCGAGCGTGATCGTCGCCAGCGGCGCGACGCTCCTGACGATCGTGTTCGCCGTGCCCGCCGCGTACGCGCTGGCGCGGCTGCGCTACCCGGCGAAGCGCGCGTCAGGGTTCTACGTGCTGGCGACGCAGATGCTGCCGCCGGTGGGCCTCATCATCCCGTACTACCTCGTGCTGCAGAAGCTCGGCGGACTCGACACCTACAGCGGCCTCATCCTGATCGACCTCACGTTCTCGCTGCCGTTCGCGATATGGCTGATGGTGTCGTACTTCGAGGACGTGCCGCTCGAGATGGAGGAGGCGGCGCTGCTCGACCGCGCGGGGCGCCTGCGCGCGCTGTGGCACGTGATCCTGCCGCAGGTGCGCGGCGGCATCGCCGTGACCACCATCTTCGTGTTCCTCAACGCGTGGAACGAATTCCTGTTCGCCGTGGTGATCGGCGGCAACCGCGTGCGGCCGGTGACGGTGGCGATGTTCAACTTCATCTCGGTCGAGCAGACGCAATGGGCGCGCCTCGCCGCCGGGGCAATGCTGGCGATGCTGCCGGTGATCCTGATCGGCCTGTTCGCGCAGCGACACATCGTCAAGGGCCTCACGGTCGGCGCTGTGAAGGGCGGCGGCCGGCGATGAGCGCGGCTTGCTGCAAGGGACTGCCGTGAAAGGCAGCGTGCGCCTCGAGGGCGTGGTCAAGCGCCATGGCACCACCACGGTGCTGCACGGCGTCGACCTCGCCATCGAGCCGGGCGAGTTCTTCGTGCTGCTGGGGCCGTCCGGCTCGGGCAAGACGACCACGCTGCGCATCCTTGCCGGCCTCGAATCCGTGAGCGCCGGCCGGGTGCTGATGGACGGCGAGGACGTGACGCTCGAGCCGCCGGGTGACCGCGACGTGGCGATGGTGTTCCAGAGCTATGCGCTCTATCCGCACATGACCGTGGCCGGCAACATCGGCTTTCCGCTGAAGATGGTGCACATCCCGGCCGCCGACGTCGATCGCGCGGTGCGCGACGCCGCCGCCAAGGTCGGCATCGGCCACCTGCTCGAGCGCATGCCCGGGCAGCTCTCCGGAGGCCAGCAGCAGCGCTGCGCGCTGGCGCGCGCGATCGTGCGCCAGCCGCGGCTGTTCCTGCTCGACGAGCCGCTGTCCAATCTCGACGCCAAGCTGCGCCTCGAGACGCGCCTCGAGCTGCGTGCGCTGCAGCGCGGCCTCGGTGCCACCGCCGTGTACGTGACTCACGACCAGGAGGAGGCGATGACGCTCGCCGACCGCATCGCGGTGTTCATGGACGGCCGCATCGTGCAGGTGGGCACGCCACGCGAGGTGTTCGCGCGACCGCAAACGCGCGCCGTCGCCGGCTTCATTGGCACGCCGCCGATGAACCTGCTCGACGGCGTGTGGCAGGGACGGGCGGTGACCGTGCTCGGCTACGCGCTGCCGGTCGCCGCGGCCAGCGCGGCGCCACGCGACGTGACGCTCGGCGTGCGACCCGGCGACTTGCGCGTCGCCGAGCGCGGCCTGCCGGCGCGCGTCGAGCGCATCGAGGACCTGGGCGACAGCAGCATCGTCAGCTTCGTCGCCGCGGGCAAGCTGGTGAAGCTCAAGTCCGAGCGGCCACCCGATTTGCGCGAAGGCGACGATGTCGCGCTCGGCTTCGCGCCCGACGCCGCGCACCTCTTCGACCGAACCACCGGCGCGCGGCTGTAGACGCGCGCGTAACGAGCGAACCCCGGCGATGACCACCCGCAAACCGAACGTCGTCCTCATCCTCAACGACGACATGGGCTATTCCGACATCGGCTGCTACGGCGGCGAGATCGACACGCCCAATCTCGACCGCCTGGCGGCGGACGGCCTGCGCTTCACGCAGTTCTACAACACCGCGCGCTGCAGCCCGTCGCGCGCATCGCTGCTGACCGGCCTGCATCCGCACCAGACGGGCGTCGGCATCCTCACCTACGATTCCGGTCCCGAAGGCTATGCCGGCAACCTCAACCGCCGCTGCGTGACGATCGCCGAGGTGCTGAAGTCCGCCGGCTACGCCACGTACATGAGCGGCAAGTGGCATGTCGCGTCGAGCCTCACGCAGCCGACCGACACGTGGCCGCGGCAGCGCGGCTTCGACCAATTCTTCGGCACGATCATCGGCGCGGGCAGCTTCTACGATCCCAGCACGCTGACCCGCGACAATGCCGACGCCGAGCACGAAGCGAAGGACGATCCGGAGTTCTACTACACGGACGCGATCAGCGCCCAGGCGGTCGACTACATCGATCGGCATCATGCCGAGCGGTCCGACACACCATTCTTCGCCTACGTCGCCTACACGGCGCCGCACTGGCCGTTGCAGGCGCCCGCCGCCGACATCGCCAGGTACCGTGGCCGCTTCGACGAGGGCTGGGACCACCTGCGCGAGGCACGCCTCGACCGGCTCGTCAAATGGGGACTCCTCGACGCGTCGTGGAAGCTGTCGCCGCGCGACCCGACGCAGCCGGCGTGGAAGGACGCCGCCGAGAAGGCGTGGCTCGCGTGCTGCATGGAGGTGTACGCGGCCCAGATCGACCGCATGGACCAGGGCATCGGCCGCATCGTCGAAGCGCTCGAGCGCAACGGCCAGCTCGACGACACGCTGATCCTCTTCCTGTCGGACAACGGCGCGTGCGCCGAGGACATTCCCGAGGACGTCACCGTCGACGAGCTGGTGCACAAGCTGATGATCGCCAAGTCGCACACGCGCGACGGCGAGCCCGTGCATTTCGGCAACGACCCCACGCTGATGCCCGGACCGGAAAACACCTACCAGAGCTACGGCACCGCGTGGGCCAACCTGTCCAACACCCCGTTCCGCCTGTACAAGCACTGGATTCACGAAGGCGGCATCTCGACGCCGCTGATCGCGCACTGGCCGCGCGGCATCGAGGATCGCGGCGGGCTGCGCCACACGCCGGGCTACCTGCCCGACATCATGGCCACGCTGGTCGACGTCTGCGGCGCGCGCTATCCACGCGAATTCGCGGGCAATGCGATCCCGCCGCTCGAAGGGCGCTCGCTCAAGCCGGCGTTCGACCATGGCGCGGTCGAGCGGCCGCCGATGTTCTGGGAGCACGAGGGCAACGCCGCCGTGCGCATCGGACGCTGGAAGCTGGTGCGCAAATATCCCGGCGACTGGGAGCTCTACGACATGGATGCCGACCGCACCGAGCTCCACGATCTCGCCGCGCAGCATGCCGATCGCGTCGCCGACATGGCGGCGCAATACGAGGCCTGGGCACGGCGCTGCGGCGTCATCCCGCGCGCGCAGATCGTCGCGCTGATGCGCAGCCAGGGCGTAACCAAGGCGTTCTGGGAGAAGAAGGAGGAGTAGCGGGAGGTCGCGTCGGGTAAGCTTGCGCGCGTCAGGTTCAGGCGCGCGGAGCCAATGGGTTTCGACTATCGCAAGCTGCGGCTTGGCGCTCGCGCGATCCGTGGCGAAGCGTACAAGCAGCATCTGGGCGGCGGTGCCGCACAGTGGGAGCGACGCGGCCAGTTCCAGCTCGCGCTGCTGCGCCACCTCGGCCTCGTCGAGTCGAGTCGCGTGCTCGACGTGGGCTGCGGCCCGCTGCGCGGCGGCCTGCCGATCATCCACTTCGTCGGTGCGCGGAACTACCGCGGCTTCGACGCCAACCGGTCGCTGGTCGAGGCTGCGCATTTCGAGCTCGAGCGCGCCGGTCTGCGCGAGGCGATCGGCCACGTCACGCTGCTCGAGGACTTCGCGCTTGGCACGCTCGCCGCGCGTTACGACGTCGTTTTGTGCTTTTCGGTGCTGAACCATTGCACGCCGGACGAGCGGGCGCGCTTCTTCGCTGCGGTGCCGGCCGTGATGGCGCCGGCCAGCCTCGTGGTCGTCACGCATGCCACGTGGTTCGCGCCGGAGGTGCTGGCGGGCACGGGGCTGCGGGTCGCGCAACGCTTTGTCGCCGAAAGCGACCTGCCCCTGCCGCTTGCGCCACGGCAATGGGGTTTTCCAGAAGGCGAAGGCGGTCCGTTACCGATCCTCGTCATCGGTGCAGCGTCGGTGCCGCCTTAGGCAATCTGTCGGCGCGTGCACGGGGTGTCCGACGGCGTGATCTACGATTGGTGATGCGCACCGCCCGAGGCCATCGTGCGATGGCCGGCCCACGCCCCGCATTGCGCCCGTGACCGACCTCGTCGTCGCCCGCCTCGAGGGGCTCTATTGCCCCGCCGGAGATTTCCACATCGATCCCTGGCGTGCCGTCGCGCGCGCGGTGATCACGCACGCGCATTCGGATCACGCGCGTGCCGGTTCGGCGCGTTATCTCGCCACGCGGCAGAGCGAGGCGGTGCTGCGCCTGCGCCTCGGCGACATCGAATTGCAAACGCTCGACTACGGTGCGCCGATCCGCATCGGCGATGCGACGGTGTCGCTGCACCCCGCCGGTCACGTGCTCGGCTCGGCGCAGGTGCGCATCGAAAGCGCGGGCGAGGTATGGGTCGCCTCGGGCGACTACAAGACCGAGGCCGATCCCACGTGCGCGCCGTTCGACCCGGTGCGCTGCGACACTTTCATCACCGAATCGACGTTCGGCCTGCCGATCTATCGCTGGCAGGCGCCGGAAGATATCTTCGCCGACATCGCGCAGTGGTGGCGCGCCAATGCCGACGCGGCACGCACCAGCATCGTCTACTGCTACGCGTTCGGCAAGGCGCAGCGCATCCTCGGCGGCCTCGCGGCGATCGGTGCCGCCGACATCGGGCCCATCGTCTGCCACGGCGCGGTGGAGAATCTCAACGATGCCTATCGGCGCACCGGCATCGCGCTGCCGGCGACCGTGCGTGTCGACGACATCGAAACGTCGGCCTTGCGCCGCGCGCTGGTGCTGGCGCCGCCATCGGCGGCCGGCACGCCCTGGCTGCGGCGCTTCGGCGACATGAGCGATGCCTTCGCGTCGGGATGGATGCGGCTGCGGGGCGCGCGCCGGCGGCGTGCGCTCGATCGCGGCTTCGTGCTCTCCGACCACGCCGACTGGCCCGGGCTGCAGGCGGCGATCCGCGCGTCGGGCGCCGCGCGCGTGATCGTCACCCATGGCCAGGTGCAGGCGATGGTGCGCTGGCTTGCCGAGCAGGGGCTCGACGCCTCGTCGTTCGCCACCGAGTACGACGAGGACGCCGCCGAGGCAGGCGCGTGAGGGCGTTCGCGCAGCTTTACGTCGAGCTCGACGCCACGACCTCGACCACCGGCAAGCTCGAGGCACTCGCGCGCTATTACGCGCATGCCGATGCCGCCGATGCGGCGTGGGCGACGTATTTCCTCGCCGGCGGGCGTCCGCGCCAGGCGGTGCCGGCCAAGCTCCTGCGCGAATGCGCGATCGAATTCGCGCAGCTGCAGCCCTGGCTCTTCGAGGAGTGTTACCAGGCGGTGGGCGATTTCGCCGAGACGGTCGCTCACGTGCTGCCGTCACCAGCGCAGGAGTCGGACGTGGGTCTCGCCGAATGGGTGCGGCGCCTCGCCGCGCTGCGCGGCGCCGAGCCCGAGGTCGTGCGCGAGCGCCTGTTCGCCTACTGGAACGGGCTCGACTGGAACGGCCGGTTCCTGATGCTGAAGCTCATCGGCGGAGGTTTCCGCGTCGGCGTGTCGCGTCTCCTCGTGACGCGCGCGCTCGCGGCGCACGCAGGCGTCGAGCCCAAGACGATCGCGCAGCGCCTGATCGGCTACACGCACATCGGCGCCAATCCGGATGCCGATGCGTATCGGGCGCTGGTCACGACCGAAGACGCCGGCCTCGCCAATCCCGGGCATCCCTACCCGTTCTTCCTCGCGCAGCAGCTCAACGCGCCGGTGGAAACGCTGGGCGACCCGCGCGACTGGATGGTCGAATGGAAGTGGGACGGCATTCGCGCGCAACTCGTCGCGCGCGACGGCGAGGCGTGGCTCTGGTCGCGTGGCGAAGACCTGGTCACCGAGCGCTTTCCGGAACTTCACGCGCTCGGCCTCGCACTGCCGCCAGGCACGGTGATCGACGGCGAAGTCGTGGTGTGGCGCGACGGCCGCGTGCAGCCGTTCGCCGAGCTGCAGACGCGGATCGGCCGCAAGACGCTGTCAGCGAAATTGCTCGCGCAGCGCCCGGCCGTACTCGTCGCCTACGACCTCCTCGAGTCGCAAGGCGCCGACCTGCGCGCGCAGCCACAGCACGACAGGCGCGCGCTGCTGGCGCAATTAGTTGACAAAGTCAACCATCCGGCGCTGACGCTGTCGCCGCTCGTCAAGCGCGACTCGTGGCCGGCCTACGCGGCGCTGCGCGGGGAGTCGCGGCAGCGCGGCGTCGAGGGCTTCATGCTGAAGCGCCGCGACGCCCGCTACGGCGTCGGCCGCACCAGGAGCGATGGCGCCTGGTGGAAGTGGAAGGTCGACCCGATGACCGTCGACGCGGTGCTGGTCTACGCACAGCGCGGCCACGGCCGGCGAGCGAGCCTCTACAGCGATTACACCTTCGCCGTGTGGGCCGACGACGCCGAAGGGCGGCGCCTGGTGCCGTTCGCCAAGGCGTATTCGGGACTCAGCGACGAGGAGATCGGCAAGGTCGACGCGATCGTGCGCCGCACCACCGTCGAGAAGTTCGGTCCGGTGCGCAGCGTGACGCCGACGCTGGTGTTCGAGCTCGGCTTCGAGGCGATCCAGCGCTCGCCGCGTCACAAATCCGGCATCGCCGTGCGCTTTCCCCGCATGCTGCGCTGGCGCGTCGACAAGCCGGTGGACGAGGCGGATACGCTCGAGACGCTGTCCGCATTGCTCGGCGGGACGGCCCACGGCGCACACGCGGCGGAGGCGCCGACGACGTTGCCGGACCCGTCCGGATCCGCATCGCAGGTGGACGCGCCCGTGTCCTCGTCGCCGGCGCCGCTCGCGAAGAACGCCGCACCGCGGTAGCATAGCCGCCGCAAGCGCCGCCGGGCAGATCTCGTGCAGCGCACGGCAGGGGGAGGGGCACCGTGTCGGAACACGATCAACACGACGATGCGGCCACGGGCGGCGACCGCGGCACGGCCATCGCCACGCCACCGTCCGCGCTCGCGATCGCGCAGGTGGTCGTGCGCAACGCCGTGCCGGTGGTCGGCATTCTGTTCTTCGGCTGGCAAGCCTTCAACGTGCTCGCGCTCTACCTGCTCGACACGCTGATGACCATCGCCGCGCTGTGCGCCGGCGTCGGGCGCTCGTTCGCCGTGGCCGACACCTCGGGCGTCGCCGGGCGCCTGAAAATGGAGATGAGCCTGATCGCGGCCGGCATTTTCATTGCCGCATTCATGGCCGTTCCCCTCGGCGTGCCGCTGCTCTTCATGACCAACGGCGACACGGCGATGCTGAAGACCACGTTCACCGATCGAGGCTTTTACATCGGCGCCGCGGTGCAGGCGGCGATGGTGCTATGGCTGTACGTCGGCATCCGTCGCGCGATGGCCGCCGGGGGCACGCCCGAATCGCTGGGCCTCAAGCGCCGTTTCGCGCTGGTCTTCCTGCGCTGGATCGCCGTGCTGATGGTCGTCTACTTCGGCATCGGCCAGCTTTTCGGCCACTACGCGCCGTTCATGTTCGTGCTGGTGTACGTGACGGCTTCGATCGTCGAGGAGATCGCTCCCGACCGCTTCCTGCGCGCGATGCCGGGCGGCGAGATCGCAACGGATTCGGCGCGGTCGACGCCGAGTCCGCGGCGGCCGCGGCGATAGCGCGTAAAATGCGGGTGGCGAACTGCGCCCCTGCGCCCCGCAGGACGTTGACGCGCGCGCCTCTCAATCTCCATTTCCGGGAAACCCATGGCCATATCGATGTACCAGGTGAGCGTTCCTCGCTTCATCCACATGCTGGGCAATCTTTCCAAGATCTTCGACAAGGCGCAAGCGTATGCCGAGGCGAAGAAGCTCGACCCTTCGGTGCTGCCGAATGCGCGGCTCTACCCCGACATGCTGCCGCTGACGGCGCAGGTGCAGATCGCCTGCGACGCGGCCAAGGGCGCGGCGGCGCGCCTTGCCGGCGTGGCGATCCCCGCGTTCGAGGACGACGAGAAGACGATCGCCGACCTCAAGGCGCGCATCGACAAGACGGTGGCGTTCCTCAGGACGATGAAGGCGGAGCAGATCGATGGCAGCGAAGACAAGGACCTCGTGATCAAGGTCGGCGGCAACGACACGCCCACCAAGGGCATGGCGTTCCTCCTCGGCCGTTCGATCCCGAACTTCTATTTCCACGTCACCACGGCATACGACATCCTGCGCCACAACGGCGTCGACGTCGGCAAGCGCGACTACATCGGCACGGTCTAGCAACGCACCTCCACCCGGCGTCGCGACCATCGTCGCGCGCCGGAGCGACTTCGCTGCGGCGTCGATGTTCGGCGATGCAGGGAAGGAACGCGGCCCGACGGCTGTTTGCAACGGTTTCAATCCGGGAGCCTCACCATGCCCTTCCGCGTCCAACTCTCCGCCTTGCGCGTGGGCGCGCTCGCGGCCGGGTTTGCCGTGCTCGTCGCGTGGCCGGTGGCCGCGGCGCTCAAAGCCGGCGACAAGGCGCCCGAGTTCACCGCGCAGGCGTCGATGGACGGCAAGGTGTTCGATTTCTCGCTGGCCGAGGCGTTGAAGAAGGGCCCGGTGGTGCTGTACTTCTATCCCGCCGCATTCACCGAAGGCTGCACGATCGAGGCGCACGACTTTGCCGATGCCACCGACGAGTACCGCAAGCTGGGTGCGACCGTCATCGGCGTGTCGAACGACGACATCGACAAGCTCAAACGTTTCTCGGTCAGCGAGTGCCGCAGCAAATTCGCCGTGGCCGCCGACACCGACCAGCACATCATGAAGGCCTATGACGCGGTGCTGAAGATCGCGCCGAAATACGCCGACCGCACGTCGTACGTGATCGCCCCCGACGGCCGCATCGTCTACGAATACACGTCGCTCGACCCGGACAAGCACGTCGCCAACACGCTGGCGGCGCTGCGCCGGTGGGCCGGCAGCGTCAAGCCCTGAGCCACCGCCGGCGTCCGGCCGTGGCGATGCATCAGCCCGGCTGCGGCGGGATGCGGCCCGTATCGTCGGAGATCACCACTTCCACGCGACGATTCATCTGCCGTCCCGTGGCATCGGCGTTGCTCGCGATCGGGTGCAGCTTGCCGTAGCCGCGCGCCGTGATGCGGTCGGGCGCGATGCCGGCATCGACCAGCGCGAAGCGGATCGCATCGGCGCGCCGCTCGGACAGGTCCTGGTTGTACGCTTCGGTGCCCACGCTGTCGGTGAAGCCTTCGACCTCGACCGTGCGTTCGGGATAGCGGCGCAGGAACGCCGCGATCTTCGACACCGCAACGAGGCCGGGCTCGCGCAGCCGGTCCTTGCCTGTTTCGAACAGCACGTCGCCCAGCGTGATCACCATGCCGTGGTCAGTGTTGCGGGCCTGCAGGTCGGCGAGTTGCGCCTGCAGGTCGCGCGTCTGCGCGTCGGCGATCGCGGCCTGCTGCTGGTAGGCGGCGGCCGTCGCGGCGTTCGCATTGGCCTGCTGCTGCGCGATATACGCCTGGCGCTGCGCTTCGGCCGCCTGCGCGCGGCTGGCCTCGGCCTGCAGGCTGGCGATCTGCGCCTGCTGCTGCGCCACCGCGGCGTTGCGTGCCTGCGCCTCGAGGCGCACGCGGTCGCGCTCGGCACTGGCCGTTGCCACGCGAGCTTCGGCTGCCTTGAGCCGGCCAGTCTCGATCGCCTGCTCGGCGCGGCGCTGCGCGAGATACGCCAGGTGGTCGACGCGCTCGTGCGAGTCGTAGTCTTTCCAGGCCGCTTCGGCGGCACGGTACGTCTCGTCCGCGCGCTGGTATTCGGCCGCCGCGTACATCTGCACGTTGGCATCGGCCCGCGCGGCGTCGTGCGCGGCACGCGCGTTCTCCAACGCGGCGTCGCGCTCGGGCAACGTGCTGCACGCGGCGATCGCGACGGCCAGGGCGATGGGGGCGAAGCGCAGGGGCATCCGCATGACGGCCTCCGTTCAGGATTGGGGCGAGCGCGCGATCTCGTCGCGCAATGCGCGAATGCTGTTCTGGACCTCGGCGGCGGCGTGCTGCGCCTTTACCGAGCGTGCATGCGTGGCGGCGAGGTCGGCATCCGCCTGCGCCTCTTCCGCGAGGCGCTGCGCATGCTCGTAATGCGAGTCGTTGAGCGCCACGCGCGCGGCGTCGAGTTCTTCCTGGGCGCGCTTGAGCGCGACCGGCGAATACTGCGGCGCGTCCGCTGCCACGGCGTCGTCGATGGCCTTCTGCGAAACCGCCATCTGCGCGGTCGGTGGCGGGGCGGTCGCGCATCCGCCGAGCCCGAGCGCGAACGCGGCTGGGAGGGCGAGCTTCAGCGCCCAGCCGGTACGGTGCGGAACATTCATCCTCGACCCTTTCACGTCGTGATGACGTTGCACCGATGTTCCACGGCGCTCGCGGCGCAGGATGCAGGACGACAGCGGAACCCGCGGTAGGCGGGCGGCGAACGAGCGCGCGGCCTTCGCCGTCGGCCGCAGGACGACACGGGGCGTCGACGGGTGAGGGTATGGGCAGCCTCGCGCGCCGAATTCGCGCGCGGGAGGCACGGCCCCGAATCAGTCCCCCTGGGCGCTGTCGCCCGCCAGCGACACGACGTGCACGTCGGCAATCCAGTTGCGCCGGCGGCGTGCGAGCCGCGCGTCGACGCTCTCGCCCTCGAACGTCGCCGGGGATCGTCGCAGCTGCGAAGGGTGGACGCCCTCCAGCGTGTTGACGTTGATCACCGCGTACGCCCGGCCCTCGATGTCGCTGGTGACGAACGGCACTGCGCCGCACGCGGCACAGACATGGAACGTCGCGGTACGCGTGCCGAACGCATAGGTCGACACGCGCGCCGGGTCGCGCACGGTTACCCGCAGGCGCGACTGTGGATGCGAAGTCCACACGCCGCCATGCTTCGTGCAGAAGGTGCATTCGCAGGCGCGCGCGGGAATCGCATCGGCATCGCCTTCCCAATCGAGTTCGAACGCGATGTTGCCGCAGTGACATCCGCCGTGGAGGAGCATGGGAATCCGATCCGTCGTGGGCGAAAAAGGCGAGGTGGTCGAGGATCAATCGCCGATCAGGTGCAGCACGATCTCGCGGCGGTGCGCACGGTGGCGGTGCTCGAACAGGAAGATTCCCTGCCACGTGCCGAGCGCCAGGTCTCCCGCGACCAGCGGAATCGACAGGCTGACGCCCGTAAGCGCCGTGCGCAGGTGCGCCGGCATGTCGTCGGGCCCCTCGTCCTGGTGCGCATAGGCGGTCGCGCTTTCCGGCGCCACGCGCGCGAAGTAGTGCTCGAGGTCCTGCGCGACCTCGCGCGCCGCGTTCTCCTGGATCAGCAGCGACGCCGACGTGTGGCGGCAGTAGACGGTCAGCACGCCGTGACGCATCGACTGCGTGGCCACCCATTCGCGCACGCGCGGCGTGATTTCGAGCAGACCCTGCCGGGTGGTCTCGACCTTCAGCGTCGTCGCGGCCTGGCGCACGGCGGTGAATGGTGACGTCGCCGCCTCAGGCGCGCGACGTATCCGCCGACTCGAGCCACGCGAGCGCGGCCGGCTCGTCGTCATAGACGTCGGCCATCAGCCCCAGGTGACGCGCGACCACCATGCCGAATTTCTGCGGATGGATGTACTGCGGCGAGACGACGAGGACCACGACGACTTCGCCGTCGGCGGTCTCGGCCCACTCTTCGACCATAAGGAAGCGGTCGATCAGGTTCGGAATGGGCACGCCGGTCATGGCGGTGGTGTTGATGAGCAGGCGATCTCCCGTCTGCGCCCGGCAAAACCGGATCGCGCCGTTGATGGCATCGACCGCCCCCACCAGCGTGTACTCGCCCGCCGGCCGGAAATAGTGGATGCCGCTGCGGTATTGGATCGCGTCGTGCACGCTCGCTCCCTGCATCTCCGCAGATTGTACGTGCTGGCGCGGCGCTCCTGTGACGCTCGGCGCGGGCGCACCGGTCCGTCGCGGAAGCTTGCGCTCGTGCCCGCTAATGCCCGCAATTCATGCCGGCCGCGGCGTCCTTCGCCGGCAGCGCGAGGTCGAAGTCGAGCGTGAAGCTTGTCTTGCCCCGCGCGCCGGTCACGCGTCCCGCGAGCACGCCCGCGGGCTTGACCTCGCCGTAGAGCTTCTCGACCTTGAACTCGGCGGGCGCCGCCAGCACCCACTGCACGCCCGCCAACGTCGCCTTCGCGTGATTGGTGTTGAGGTCGATCGACTTCACCGCGGCGGCACTGGCGGTTTCCTGGCCACCGCCGGGGCAGAACATGACTTGCAACATCGTGCGTGGCTTGCCGCCCTTGTTGTCGGCGGCATACGACGAGACCTGGAATGCCGCGACCTCGTCCGGCGTGATGGGATCCTCGTTGAACCAGATCGCCACGCTGTGCTGGTCGCCGTACAGCGAAATCGCGCAATGCGACGCGGCGAAGCGCTCGCCCTCCATCGCGCCGCTGGCCGAGCACTTGTCGGCGTGCGGCGCAGCGGCCGTGTCCCAGCCCGCGGTGGCGCCGCGCACACCCGCCACGCTCGCCGGCATCGGCTGTCCCGGCTTCCAGGCATTCGCCAGCGCCAGCGCCTGCTGCGCCTGCGCCGGCGTCAACCGCGCGGCCATGGCATCGCGATGCTCGATGTACTCGGCGTTGCCGCTGCGCGCGGCGATCGCGTAATTGGCGTAGGCGAGCAGGGGATCCTGGGCCACGCCCTGGCCATTCTCGTAGGCCACGCCGAGCTTGAATTGCGCGACCGCGAACCCTTGCGCGGCCGACTTGCGAAACCATTCGATGGCCTGCTTGTCGTCGTTGCGGATGCCGGCGCCCTTGGCGATCATCAGACCATAGTTGTACTGCGCGGAGGCATTCCCCTGGTCGGCCGCCTTGCGGAACCACGCCACCGCCTGCGCGTCGTCCTGCGGCAGTCCGTCGCCGGTGGCGTAGATGACGCCGAGCTCCTGCTGCGCCGACGCGCTGCCGTTGGCAGCGGACTTGCGAAACCACGCGATGCCCTGCGCCTTGTCCTGCGGATAGCCTTTGCCGAACTCGTACATGAGGCCGATGCGGTACTGCGCTTCGGCGTCGCCGTGCTCGGCGAGGGGGCGCAGGATCTTCGCCGCGGCGGTGAAATCGCCGCGACGCAGCGCGTCGAGCCCGTCGTCGAGGCTGGCCGCACATGGACCGCACAGCAGCAGCGTAAAGGCGAAGACGGCCAGCGAGCGCGTGCGAGCGGACGGTTTCATCGCGAGGTCACCTCGTGGCATGGCCGCATTCGAAATTCAGCGGCTGCGTTCTGGAAGGACGACGAGGGCGATGCCCCCGAGCGTCAGCACCGACGCCGCGACGAGGCGAAGCGTCAATGGCTCGTCGAGCAGCGCCACGCCGCCGGCCGCCGCGATGATCGGCACGCTCAGTTGTGCGACCGCCGCGGCGCTGACGCTGAGCGCCGGCAGCACCGCGTACCAGATCACGTAGCCGAGCCCCGAGGTGATCGCGCCCGACAGGCCGGCGTAGAGCATGCCGCGGCCATCGAGCGTCGTCGACGACGCGAACAGCGCACTGACGACGAGCGCGGGCACGACGGCGCGCGCGAAATTGCCGGCGGTGACGCTCGATGGGTCGCCGCTATTCTTGCCAAGCAGCGAATACACGCCCCAGGCGATGCCCGCGCCGATCATCAGCGCGGCACCCGCGAGCGGTGGCGCCGACAGCCCCGGCAGCACGAGGCCGACGAGGCCGGCCAGCGCCAGCACGAATCCGCCCAGGCGCCGTCCACGCAAACGCTCGCCACGCCACCATCCGTAGCCGACCATCGTCGCCTGCACCGCGGCGAACAGCAGCAGCGCGCCGGTGGCGGCGCCGAGATGCACGTAGGCGAAGGAGAACGCGATCGCGTACGCCACCAGCATCAGCGCGCCGGGCCAGCTTCCCGCGTTGGGAGACGCGCCGGAACGCACGCGCCCGATCAGCCACAGCATCACCGCGCCCGCGACGATGCGGATCGACGTGAACGTCGCGGGATCGATGGCGGTCGCCTTGAGCGCGAGGCGGCACAGCAGCGAGTTGCCGGCGAACGCCAGCATCGCCAGCACGGTGAGTCCGAGCAGGCGCACGGCACTCACGCGACAGCGGATTCGACGAGCGCGACGATGAGACCCAGCACGAGCGTCACCGCGGCGGCGACGAACCAGCGCACGGTCGTCCGGTATTCGCGCACGTCGTCGTCCTCGAGTCGCAGCGCGCGGGTCAGCGCGACGAGCTCGAGCACGATGGCGGTCGCCGCGATGACGGCGATGAACAGCGAGCGCCACGTCCAGTGCCCCGGCGACTCGAATCCCCAGAAGCGGACGAACGCGAGCGAGAACCCGAGCAACACCGTGATGGCGGTGATGAGCCCCTGCCGGTAGCCGTTCGGGACGCCGCCGGCGCGGGCGTCCGGCGCCGATGCAGCGCCCGGAATTTTGGGGGTCGGGCTCGACGGCCTGAATTTGACCATCGCGCGCTCAATCCGCGAGGGCGATGATGCGGCCAGGGCAGTGTCGGCGCATGCGGCATGGACCAATCGGCAAGCGGCCGGATCGACCGCCGGCCCGATTGTGCCACCAATGCCGGCGAAGCTTGCGCGGCGCGATGCGCGGCGGCATCGCATCGTCCATGCGGCAGGACGGCGCGTCAGTTCTTCATCGCGTACGTGATCAGCGAGAGCGTCGCGCCCTGCGGATCGCGGATGGTCGCGAAGCGCCCGACCGTCGGGATGTCGGTAGGCGGCATCAGCACCTTGCCGCCGAGGCCCGGGACCTTCGCCACCACCTTGTCGACGTCGGCGACAGTCACGTAGCCGCCCCACGCGGGTGGCATGCCCTTCGCGTTCGGCGGCGTGCCGGTGACGCCACCGATGCCCTTGCCGGCAACGTTGACGACCGTGTACGTGCCCGCCGGCCCCATGTCCATGTCCTGGAATTCCCAATCGAGCAGCTTGCCGTAGAAGCCGCGGGCGGCCTTGGGGTCGCTCGTGGTCAGTTCGAACCAGCTGAATGCACCGTGTGTTTCCTGTGGCGTTGCCATGTGTGAGGTTCCTTGTCGGTAAGTCGATGCGTTGTGTTGCCGACGATTCCGCGGTCACTTCGCCCGCAGGTATCCCTGCAGCCATCCGAGCACCCGCGTCCAGCCCTGGTCGTGGCCGTCGCGCGTGGCGGCGTCGGTGAATCCCGAGTGCGTGACGGTCACGTGGGTGCCCGACGACGTCGGCGTGAGCTCGATCAGCACATGGGTCTCGGCAATCGGCGTGCCGTAGAAGCTCGGATTCCAGGTGAATCCCAGCACGCGTGGCGGCTCGATGCGGGTGTAGTGGCCCTGCACGGTGAAGTCCTTGCCTTCCATGCCCCTGCCTTGCGTGTGCCATTTGCCACCCACGCGAAGGTCGCTGTCCATCGACGTGCATCGATAGGTCTTGTCGTCGCCCCACCATGCGAGGCGCTGCTGCGGATCGATCCACGCCTGGAACACGCGCTCGGGCGGCGCGTCGATGTCGATTTCGCAGACGATCGTGTCGTTGATCAGGCTCGCGGTTTCCATGGCTCAGTGTTCCTTTCCTTTCTGCTCGACGTAGCGCTTGAGGTTGCGCAGCTGGTGCTGCCACATGTGGCGGTAGTGCGCGAGCCATTCGTCGATGTCGCGCAACGGCTCGGGATGAAGCGCGTAGAGGCGGTTGCGCCCGACCTTGACCTCCTTGACGAGGTCGGCCTCGCGCAGGATGCGCAAATGCCTGGAGATGGCGGGGCGGCTGATGTCGAAGCCGGCGGCGATGCCGTTGACCGGCTGGCTGCCCGCACGCAGCACTTCCAGGATGGCCCGCCGCGTGGGGTCGGCGAGCGCCTGGAACACGTCGCGGTCGCTGGAGGCGGTAGCGGGCGGGTTACGCTGATCGAGCATCGGTGGCAGTTGCCCTTTGCGTCTGGGCCAATACGTAACGTTATGGTTACGTATTATGCCGAGGCACGGCACCGTGTCAAGTATTTTCTGCAGGTCGGGAAGCGAAGGGGGTGCCGCGGGAATGGCGGGTCGAAATGCAACGCGGCGCGGAACATCCGGTTCCGCGCCGCGTCTTTTTTTGCTGCGCGCCTATGACGGTCTGCGCGTGATCACTGCATGCCGTAGTAGTCGTTGATGCGCCCGGTGTACGTCGGATCGTAGTCGGGGATGCGATCCTCGGGATACTTCGGCGCCGCCTCGAGCTTGTTCTTGTCGAGCGGCACGCGATAGCCGTCCAGGCTCGTGTCGTACTTCAGCAGGTTCCACGGAATGGGATAGCGATCGGTTCCCATGCCGAGGAAGCCGCCGAATTCCATGACCGCGTATTGCACCCTGCCCGACACCTTGTCGATCATCAGGTCGTCGATCGAGCCGAGCTTGTCGCCGGCACTGTTGTAGACCGTGGTGCCTTCCACCTTTTCCGAAGAAATGACGCTTTGATTCACGGTGATTGCCTCCATCGAAACGGGTTGCGATCCCAGGCGAGATCGAAGGGCCGGGACGTTGCCGCCCGGTGAACTCCGATTAGACGCCCGATGGTTGAATTTCGCCGCCAGCGCGAAACCCACTCCGATGTCAGCGGTGGATGTCGGACACGACGGGGGACGGTGCACGGCGTCGTGATGGAACTCGCGTACAAGGAGCGCGAAGGCACCTGCGCCGTCACCGGCACGGCGGGCCCTCTGGGACTACTTGAGCTTGCGGTCCTCGCGCTTGGCTGCCGCCATCGCTTCTGGCTCGAGCTCCTCGGCGGAGCGATTGAGGTGCACGAAAAGTCCCCAGGCCGCCAGCAGAACGCCGGTGGCGATCACGATGCTCGCCGCGTACACGAGCTGGGCCGGATCTTCGTGCAGCGACTTGAACGTCGCCACGAGCCCTTCGACCGCCAGCGCGACCACCACGACGACGAAGAAGCGCGACAGGAAGCGCCGCACGCGGGTGGGGGCGCTGATGTCGGCGTCGCGGACGACCTCTTCCTCGAAGATCGTTTCGGCGATCTGCAACGCCACCACCGCGGCCGCAAGCAAGCCGACCGCCTCGATGATCGACTGTGCGGCCGCCTGGTCGAGGCCTCCGGCAAACGCGCTCCATCCCTCACGCGCCGCGATGACGATGAGCATCAGTGCGCCGCAGGCGAACAGCAGCGCCATCAGGCCGTGCACGGTACGGAAGAAGCGCGACAGTCCCTTCATGCCGAGCCTTCACCCACCGCTAGGGGCGCCTGGCGGTGAGGGCCGTGCCGACGGCAACGCCGAACGCGGCACCGAAGGCGACGCCCAGCGCGAGGTGATCCATCGCCACGCCGACGGCGGTGCCGATGCCGACACCGATGGCGATCCACATGCCGAGCTTCATGGCGTTCCTCCCGGTGCAGATGATACGTGCGGTTGGAGCAGATCGCCACCGCAAGGCGATCGCATCCCGACCGTGCGCGCGCCGCTAGTCGAACACCACCACGGTGCGCAGCGTGGCGCGATCCCGCATCGACGCGAAGCCGGCGTTGATGTCGTCGAGGCCGATGCGTCGCGTGATCAGCGCGTCGAGCATGAGCTTGCCGGCCAGATAGAGGCCCGCCAGCGCCGGAAAATCGGCCTGCGGGCGGGCCCCGCCGTAGCTCGATCGCACGATGCGCTTTTCGCCCATCAGCGCGCCGAAGCGCAACCGCAGCTCGCGATCGACGCCGATCTTGCCGAGGATCACAACGTCCCCACCGGGCCGCGCCGCCTCCAGCGCGAGGCGCATCGCGTCATCGTGCCCGGCGGCTTCGAACGCGAAATCGGCGCCCCTGCCGTGCGTCATTTCCCGCACCGCCGCGACCGCGTCGCCGCGCGCGGCGTCGATCACGTCGGTGGCGCCGAAGGCCAGCGCCTGCGCACGTCGCGCGGGCTCCGGATCGATGCCGATGATGCGCGACGCGTTGCGCGCCACCGCGCCCTGGATCACGTTGAGCCCGACTGCACCGCATCCGGCGACCACGACGCTGGCGCCCGCGCCGACGGGCGCCACCCGCGTCGCCGCGCCATAGCCGGTCATGACCGCGCAGCCGATCACGCATGCGCGGTCGAACGGGATTTCAGCGGGAACGGCGATCGCGCCGGCCTCGGGCACCACGCAAAATTCCGCGTGCGACGACACCATCGAATAGTGATGCAGCGGAACATCGCTCGCCAGCGACAGCCGCGACCGGCCGTCGAGCAGGAAACCGCGCGGATGATTGCTCATGACCGGCTCGCACAGGATCGGCGTGCCGCGCTCGCAATAGAAGCAATGCCCGCAGCTCGGGTTCCACGAGCAGATCACGTGGTCGCCCGGCCGCACGGCGCGTACGTCGGCGCCGACCGCCTCGACGACACCCGCGCCTTCATGGCCGAGCACGATCGGCAGCAGGCGCGCGAGCTGGCCGTCGATGACTTCGAGATCGGTGTGGCAAAGTCCGCTCGCGCGCACCCGCACGAGAACATCGGTCGGTTGCAGCGGGCGCGCGCGAACGCGCTCGATCGCGAGCGGCTTGCCGATCTCGTGCAGCACCGCGGCGCGAAATTCCATCGTCGAGGGTTCCTTCGAGGCGCACGCGGCGCCGGCCAGCACGCCGGCCCGCGGCGATGCTAGGCCTCTTTGCCGTAGATCCTGGCGCGGCGGCGGGTGACCTCGGCGTGGTAGGCCACGGCGGCTGCGGATAGGTCGGCGTCCGGCCGTCGCTCGAGCTCGAAGTGTCCGAACCGGTCCTGCCCGCGCACCAGTGTAGCGGTGTCGCCGTCCACCTCCGTCTGGCGGATGCGCGTGGGAATGTAACGGATGGCAAATCCGATCCGCCGGTCATCTGAACGGTTGGGCTCGGAATTGTGGAACGTGCGGATGTGGTGCAGCGACATCTCGCCCGGCGCCAGTGGCATGGACACGGCCTGCGACTCGTCGATGTCGACGGCGATCTCCTGGCCGCGCGTGAGGAGGTTACCCGCGGCGCGCGTCTCCACGTGCGGCACCTGGTCGAGGCGGTGCGTGCCGGGAATGACGCGCACGCATCCGCTTTGCGGCGTGCTGGCCGAAAACGCCACCCACGCCGTCACCACTTCGGGCTCGCTGAGCCCCCAGTACGTCGAATCCTGATGCCAGGTGACGAACGACGGATCGCGGGCTTCCTTGATGAAGAACGCGGTCTGCCAGACGAGGATGTCGGGCCCGACGATCGACTCGACGACATCGAGGATGCGCGTATCGCGAACGAGGTCGGCGAGCCAGGTGAAGAGCAGGTGCGTTTTCTGGCGATACGCGGCCCGCAACGGGCCACCGGTCGCCGTCTCGTGGCGTTGCAGACGGGCGCGATAGTCGGCGGCTTCCGTGCTGGACAGGGCCCGCATCGGCGCGTAGTAGCCGTTCTCGCGATAGGCAGTGACCCACGCGTTGCGATTGGGGGCAGGTGATGGGGATGGGGACATGGTCGGACCGAAGGGGCCGCGGGCAACGGATCCTGAATCAGATCGCTCGGCGCGGGGAGTCTGCTTGACGCGACAGGTGATAGCGTATACGTTTCGAATACAAAAGTATATACAGTTTTCGGCCGTCGCACGCACGCTCCGCGAACCCCATGATCCCTTCGATTTCGATCCAGCATTCGCGATTGCTGGAACCGTTCCTGCCGTTCGGGCTGGCATTGTCCGCCGGCGCCGATGCTATCGCGCGGGCGCAGGGCGAATTCAAGCGCCTGCTGCTCGCGCAGAAGATCCATCCGGGGCACAAGGTCCCGCTGGACACGATCGCGGGCAACCTGGCGCTGAGCCGGACGCCCGTGCGCGAAGCGATGCGCCTGCTCGAGACCGAAGGTCTGGTGCGCGCCGTCCCCAATCGCGGGTTCGTCGTGCGCGAGATGGACGCCGACGAAACGGCGCAGCTCTATGACGCGCGCGTGTGCATCGAAGGCTTCCTGATGCCGGTCGCGTTCCGCGAGCGCGACGCGCAAATGCTGGCGGACGTCGATGCGCTGCAGGGCGTGTACACGGCGATCCTCGGCGGCTCGCCGAACCGCCGTCGCCTCGGCGTGCTGGCCGACAAGGCGTTTCACCTGCGCATCGCGCGCCAGACCCGCAACGAATTCCTGATCGGCCTTTTGACCACCATTTTCGACCGCCTCATCTTCAACCGTCCGCTCGAAGGCTTTCCGCAGGAGCGGATGCAGGAGGCGATCCGCGAGCACGCGAGGGTGATCGAGGCGCTGCGCGGCGGCACCGCGGCGGGCGCGCGCGCCGCGATCGTCACCAATATCGACAACGGCGGCCGCGCGATCATCGGCTACATGCGCGAGCGCGAAGCCGCCGAAACGACACTGTAGCCGGCAACACCTTCACGACCTCGAGGATCCCATGACCGCAAGAACCCTGGCAGCCTGTGCCGCACTCGTCGCCGCGACCGTGATCGGCGCAGCCCCCTCGGCGCGCGCCGAAGTCAGCGAGATCCGCATCGCGCAGCAGTACGGCATCAACTACCTGACGCTGATGGTGATGGAGGATCGCAAGCTCGTCGAGGCCCAGGCCAGGCGCCTTGGCCTGGGCGACGTCAAGGTCA
>DATBOK010000073.1:0-1788 GCA_036553845.1 Casimicrobiaceae bacterium | reverse complement strand
AAGAACTCGACCGCGATCCGCATCACGCACCTGCCGACGAACATCGTCGTCACGTGCCAGAACGAGCGTTCACAGCACCGCAACCGCGAGTCGGCGATGCGCGTGCTTGAGGCACGCCTGCTGGAGCGCGAACTGGAGCGGCATGCGGAGGAGCAGGCGAAGATCAAGGGTGAGCACGTGAGCGCCGGCTGGAGCAACCAGATCCGCAGCTATGTGCTGCATCCGTACAAGATGGTGAAGGACCACCGCAGCGGCTACGAAACGAGCAACGCCGCCGCGGTGCTGGAAGGGGATTTGGACGCGGTCATTCAAGCGTATTTGAAGTCACAGGTGGGCGCGGGCATGGAGGTGTAGGCGTTGCAGGCTCGATGTTGGATGGCGGAGATTCGGCGGCCACTGCGGCGGCTGGCGGCGCTCGTCGCGTGCCTGATCCTCGGCCTCATTGCTGCGCTCGCCCGGCCAGCGGGCGTGCCGACGACGCATGCGCAGACGTCGGCGATCGCCGTAACGGGCGATCAGGCGGAGAACGACTTCCCGACCGGCGTCACATTCAAGCTGACGTTCAACGCGCCATCGCCGCCGAAGGAGGTACGCGTGCTCTACACGCTGGCGCCCGACGGCACCGGCGCGACGGCGGTCGCGGATTGCAACGGCACGGCGACAGTGGAGTGCAGCTTCGCGCTGACGAGCGGCGCCGGCATTGTGATCATCCCGGGCGCCAACATCACCTATCACTGGGACATCACCGACGAGGCCGGTGATCATCTGACGACGCCGGACAAGCTGTACGTCCACGAAGACACGCGGTTCACCTTCAAGACGCTGAAGAGCGCCAATGTCACCCTCTACTACCATTCCGGCTCTGAGGCGAATGCGCAGTCGGTGCTCGATGCCGCGGTGCAGACGCTGCAGACCGTCGGCACGCTCGAGCAGACGCAGGTGACGTTCCCCGTCAAGGTGTTCCTCTATGCGACGGCCGACGAGATGCAGCCGGCGATCGCGCCGGGTGGTCTCGGGCGCGGCGTCATCACGCTCGGCGAGGTGGTCTATTCAGATACGGCGATGGTGTCGGCGGACATCGATACGCTGGACATCACGCGCCACGAAGTTGCGCACATCGTGACGGGGCAGGCGACGAAGGGGCCGTATGGCATCGCGAGCTGGCTGAACGAAGGCATCTCCGTCGCGTCGCAAAAGCAGCCGCTGGCGGCCGACACGGACGCGCTGCAAGCGGCGATCCGCGGCAACCGCGTGCTCTCGATCCCCGAGCTCAGTTCCTCGGCGTCGGGTAGCAGTGCCGATACTGTCGACCTCTTCTACGGGGAAGCCGGCGCCATCGTGAAGCACCTCATCGACGCACACGGGGCGGACAAGTTCGCGCAGCTGCTGGCGACGTTCAAGGATGGCTCGACGGCGGACGACGCGTTCCAGAAGGTGTATGGCTTCGGTGAACTTGGGCTCGAAAACGAATGGCGGCAGTCGGTCGGGCTGTCGCCGCGCGCCGTTGCGGCGACGCCATCGAGTCAACCGACGACAGACGCCGCAGAGGCGGGCGCGACGGCGCAGTCCACAGCACCGGCGACCACCGGCAGCACCTCGGCGTCCAGGGGCGGCATGGGCGCGCTGACGATCGGCATCATCGCTGCGTTAGGGCTGATGGTGGTCGGCGCCGGCTCGGGCGCGTACGTCACGCTGCGGCGCCGGATGTAGCGCCCGGCGGTTCAGAGGCCGGCGATGAAGCAGCCGGCCGTCTTGGCGACACGAAACGCGCCGTCTCTTGCAATGACC
>DATBOK010000066.1:0-7970 GCA_036553845.1 Casimicrobiaceae bacterium | reverse complement strand
CCAAAATGCCGCGCGGCTACAGACGATCGCCTGGGCCGTTCTGGGCCAGCAACTGCTGCAGCTCGTCATCGGCACGATCGCGAGGAGTGTCTCCACGCCTGGGCATGCGTTGCACGTCAGCGCGTTCTCCACCGGCGGCTGGCTCGCCGTGGTCCTGCTGTTCGTGCTTGCGCGCGTGTTTCTCGAAGGAACACGCATGCGCGAAGATCTCGCGGGCACGGTCTGATGGCGATCGTCGTCAAGCTCGATGACCTGCTGCACGAGCGGCGAATGACGCTCACCGAGCTCGCCGAGCGGATCGACATCACGCTTGCCAACCTGTCGATCCTCAAGACCGGCAAGGCGCGTGCGATCCGCTTCTCGACGCTCGAGGCGATCTGCCAGGTGCTCGCCTGCGAGCCGGGTGACCTGCTCAAATTCCAAGCGGATTCGCGGGCCGACGATGCGCCGGCGTCCGCGGCTGCCGATTCCTAGACCGGGAAATTCAACATGGCTTCGACGGCTACGACCGTTGCAACCACCACTACGGACAGTCTCGAGACCGGCGTCTCGCTGACCCGGCTGTATGTGCTGCGCGCGACTTATCTGCTGCTGATCGCCGGACTCGGCGCGCTCGTTCTGCCGCCGCTGCTCAACCACGGACCCATGGCGCGCGGGGTGATTCCGAGCCTCCTCGGCGGTGTGTGGGCGTTGGCGTTCGTAGGCCTGCGCTATCCGCTGCAGATGCTCCCGCTGCTGCTGTTCGAGTTTGCGTGGAAGGCGATCTGGCTGGTCGAGTACGGCCTTCCGCAATGGTTGTCCGGTCAATTCCCGCCAACCTTTGCCGAAGACTTCCAGAATATCGTGGCAGGCGTAATCCTGATGCCGCTCGTGATTCCGTGGGGATACGTCTATCGCCACTATTTCAAGCGGCGGGCGAACCGCTGGCGCTGATCGGCCAATGGGCAGCGCGCGCGCACGTGCAAACCCTCGCAGGAACGTGTCGAGCCCGAGTTCGCGGCGCTCGGTGGTGCCGGGAGGGGGACTCGAACCCCCACGGTATCGCTACCGGCGGATTTTGAGTCCGCTACGTCTACCAGTTCCGTCATCCCGGCGGGGATCGGCACGACGCGCGAGAGTGCGGGCCGCGACCTTCGCCATTATCGCAAATCGCAAGCGGCTGCCCCGCGCGCGCGTCAGCCCGCGCGCACCAGCGTGACGAACGAATGCGCGGGTGTTTTGCCATCCGCCGCGACATCCTCGCGCGCAATCTCGCGCCACGCATCGCGCTCCCAAGGCGGAAATCGCACGTCGCCCGCGTAGTCGGCATGTATCGCGGTGAGGTGGAAGGTCGCCGCCCGCGACAGCGCTTCGGCGAACAGCGCGGCGCCGCCGATGACGAACACAGGCGCCGGCAGCGTCGCGAGCGCCAGCGCCGCGTCCAGCGAACGCGCGACGATCGCGCCGGGCGCGACGAAGCCGGGATCGCGGGTCAACACGATGTTTTGCCGCTGCGGCAGCGGACGGCCGAGCGATTGCCACGTGCGACGCCCCATGACGACCGCGTGGCCGGTGGTCAGACTGCGGAAACGACGCAGGTCGTCGGGCAGCCGCCAGGGCATCGCCAGGCCGTCGCCGATGACGCCATTGGCCGCCACCGCGGCGATGATCGCGACGGCGCGCGTGGACGTCGCGTCGTTTTCTGCCTGCGATTGCGCCATGCCGAGCGGAGCGCCGATGTCATAATAGGGCCGGCGATTATAGCGGCGGCGGTGCTCGTGTATTACCCGCGATCATTCCTCAAGTTCATTCTGCTGGGTTTCCTGCTCGTGAGCTTGCCGCTCCTCTACGCGCTCGCCGAGCTCGTGCTGACGCTCGACCGCCTCGCCACGCAGGCCGGCGTCGAAGTGCAGCAGGCGGCGCAGGCGGCGCGCACGTCGCGCTTCCTGTTCGAGCAGACCACCACGCTCGAGCGCGTGGTGCGCCAGAACATCATCCTCGACGACAACGCGCTGATCGACGACTACGCGCGCGTGCGCCAGGACTTCCGCGCGTCGGCCGCGCAGCTCGCGTCGCTGCCGCTCGATCCCGATTCGCGCGTCGCGCTGCAGCGTCTGGTCGACAACGAGTCGGCGCTGTACAAGGTGTTCGCCATCCCGGAGCGCGGCGCCGCCGCGAATGCCGCGCTCGCCGACGGCTACGCCAAGCTCGTCGATTCGGCACAGGCCACGCTCGCCGCGGCGAACCAGCTCACGCAGCGCGCGATCGAGCGCCTGCAGGTCACGGCGACGCGCGGTCGCGAGACCTGGCAGATCCTGTCGTTCGCCGCGTTCGGCATCGCGCTCTCGCTGGCGATCGTGTTCGCCGTGCTGATCGCGCGGCCGATCCGCCAGCTCGACCAGGCGATCCGGCAGATGGGCTCGGCCGACTTCACCCACGCAGTCGAGGTCAACGGCCCGCAGGACCTGCGCTACCTCGGCCAGCGCCTCGAGTGGCTGCGCATGCGCCTCAAGGAGCTCGAGGACCAGCAGAACCGCTTCCTGCGCCATGTGTCGCACGAGCTGAAGACCCCGCTCACCGCGGTGCGCGAAGGCGCCGAGCTGCTGCGCGACGAAATCGGCGGCAAGCTGTCGCGCGAGCAGCACGACATCGTGCGCATCGTGCGCGAGAACACGATTTCGCTGCAGAAGCTGATCGAGGACCTGCTCAAGTACCACCAGACGCGCGCGATGGAACCCGCCACGCTGGGGCCGGTGATGCTCGCCGACGTGGTCAATCGCGTCGTGCGCGACAACAAGCTCGCCGCGCTGGCGCGCATCATCGCCTTCGACATGAATCTCGCGCCCGTGATGATCACCGGCGACGCCGAGCGCCTGCGCACGGTGATCGACAACATGGTCTCCAACGCGATCAAGTTCTCGCCGCGCTCGTCGACGATCGACCTGAAACTGGCCGCGTCGGGCGACGACGCGGTGCTCGACGTCGCCGACCGCGGACCGGGCGTCTCGGCCGGCGAGCGCGAGCGGATCTTCGACTCGTTCTTCCAGGGCAGCGCGAAGACCGAGGGTCGCGTCAAGGGCTCCGGCCTCGGCCTCGCGATCGCGCGCGAATACACGCTGGCGCACGGCGGGCGGCTCGAGGTGCTCGATCGCGCCGATGGCCGCCCCGGCGCCATGTTCCGCCTGCGCCTCCCGCTCGCATTCGGCTCGGCGCGCGCGAGCGCCGCCGGCGCGCGCATGCCGGCGGCGGTGGCGAAATGACGGCGCGGCGCCTCGCGCTCGCGTTCGTCGCGGCGTGGCTCGCGGCGTGCTCGTCGATGCCTGAACCCCAGGAGACCTTCTACTTCGACGAGCAGGCGATGGCGGCGCTGCCGTCGACGCCGATGGTGGAATACCCGCCGATCGAGCCGGTCACGATGCCGCCGCCCGTCGAGCCCACGCCGTTGCCGGAGGCCGACGTGCCAGCGACGAAGGTGGCGGCGACGGCGCCGACGACCGCCGCCCAGCCCGCCGCGGCCGTCGACGCGGCGGCGCCCAAGGCGGCGCCCGCGCCGCCTGCCGCGCAGGAACGTATCATCGTCGCCACGCTGCCGCCGCCGGCGCCCGCAGGTCCCGTGGTTCCCCCCGAAGACCTGGAGCTGATCGCGGTGATGAGCGACCTCAATCGCTACAACGCGCTCGCCGCCGACGACCTTAAGCGCGAGCTGGCGTCGATGACGCAGACCTTCAACCGCGAGCGCAGCGACGCCAACCGGGTGCGACTCGCCGTGCTGTATACACTCACCCATTCGCTGCAGGACGACCTGCGTGCGCAGCAGCTGCTCGACAACGTCGCCAAGAGCGGCGGCCCGGTGACACCGGTGAAGCACCTCGCGGCGGTGCTGCAGGCGCAGGTCACGGAACGCACGCGCGCCGTGCGCGACGAGGCGGCGCGCGCCAACGATGCCCAGCAAAAGCTGGAGGCGCTGCGGCAGATGGAGCGCAGCCTGCTGCGCGACCGCGTATCGAGCGGCGGCGGCGGCGCAGGCGGCGGTGCCGGCGGCGGCGGACACTAGGACTGCCATGGCGACCACCCACGCGAGCGCGACCGGCGACGTATTGCTGGTCGACGACGACCCCGATCTTCTCAAGCTCATCAGCCTGCGGCTGACGTCGGCCGGCTATCGCGTACGCACCGCGGACAGCGGCGAGACCGCGCTGGCGTCGATCGCGGTGGCGCGACCCTCGGCGGTGGTGAGCGACTTGCGCATGCCGGGCATCGACGGCCTCGCGCTGTTCGAGGCGATCCATCGCCAGCATCCCGCGATGCCGGTGATCATCCTCACCGCGCACGGCACCATTCCCGATGCCGTGGCCGCGACCCAGCGCGGCGTGTTCGGCTTTCTCACCAAGCCTTTCGACAGCCAGGAGCTGCTGCAGAAAGTGGCGGCCGCGGTCTCGCTGTCGGGGGACGACCCTACCGCGCCGTACGCGTCCACCGGCGAATGGCGCGAGGGCATCATCACGCGCAGCCCCGGCATGGAGGACCTGCTGCGCCAGGCGCGGCTCGTCGCCGATTCCGACGCCAGCGTCCTCATCTACGGCGAATCCGGCACCGGCAAGGAGCTCCTCGCCCGCGCGATCCACCGCGCCAGCCAGCGCAGCGACAAGCCGCTGGTCGGCGTCAATTGCGGCGCGCTGCCCGGCGAGCTCCTCGAATCCGAGCTCTTCGGCCACGCACGCGGTGCCTTCACCGGCGCCGTCGCCGCGCACAAGGGACTGTTCCAGGCCGCCGACGGCGGCACGCTGTTCCTCGACGAGATCGGCGACATGCCGCTGCCGCTGCAGGTGAAGCTGCTGCGCGTGCTGCAGGAGAGCGAAGTGCGCCCGGTGGGCGCGACACAGTCGATCCCGGTCGACGTGCGCGTGATCTCGGCGACACACCGCGACCTCGACGCGCAGAAGGCGGCGGGACTGTTCCGCGAGGACCTCTACTACCGCCTCAACGTGGTGTCGCTGCGCCTGCCGAACCTCGCCGAGCGGCGTGAGGACATCCCGCTCTTGTGCGCGCATTTCCTGCGCAAGCTCGCCGAGCGCTATCGCAAGGCGGTGCCGACGCTGGCGCCCGAGGCGATGGCGCTGCTGGTGGCGGCACCCTGGCCGGGCAACGTGCGCCAGCTCGTGAACCTGCTGGAGCAGGCGGTGGCGCTGACCACCACCAGCGTGATCCCGCTCACCACCGTGCAGAACGCGCTCAAGGAAGATGCGTCGGCATTGGTGCCGTTCGAGGAGGCGCGCAAGAGCTTCGAGCGCGACTACCTCGTGCGCCTGCTCAAGATCACCGGCGGCAACGTCACGCAGGCAGCGCAGCTCGCCAAGCGCAACCGCACGGAGTTCTACAAGCTGCTGCAGCGTCATCGGCTCGAGCCGTCGATGTTCAAGGACTCCAAGTCCTAGCGCGTCGAGGACGGGGACGCCGCGCGCTCGGAGCCGGATCGCCGGGCGGCTCGCGCCTGCCGCGCGCGTCGCACGGGACACACTCCGTTACCAATTTTCGCGGGCGGCGCCCGCTCCGGCCAGCTCGCGGCGGGCGGCGCGTGTCACGATCGCAGCGCGGGCCTCGCCCGCACCCGGCTGCCTTGAACTTCGCCGCTCGATCGGCGTCGTAAGGGCGAGGGTCGTGCGTCCCTGTGCGGCCGGACCCCCCACGTCACGCCGCCGCAGGCGGCGCCATCGCGGGGAGCGATAACCAGGGGGAAGACTTGGTGCTGAAGTCCATTTTCGCGTCGCGGCGGCGCGGTGCGCTCGCCGTGGCCGTGCTCGTCGTCGTCGTGCTGGCGGTGCTCGCATGGCGTGGCGCCCAGCACCGTGCGGCCGCCGCCGATGCCGCGGCGAAGCATGCCGCGCCGGCGGTGCCGGTCGTCACCGCGCTGGCCAAGCGCGAGAACGTGCCGATCTACCTGACCGGCATCGGCACGGCGCAGCCCGCGCAAACGGTGACGGTCAAGGTGCGGGTCGACGGGCAGCTCGAGAAGCTCGCGTTCGAGGAGGGCAAGGACGTGAAGAAGGGCGACCTGCTGGCCGAGATCGACCCCCGGCCATTCCAGGCGGCGCTCGAACAGGCCCTCGCGCAGAAGGCTCGCGACGAGGCGCAGCTCGTCTCCGCCAACAAGGACCTCGAGCGCTACACGACGCTCGTCGCGCAGGATTCGATCCCCACGCAGACGCTCGACACGCAGAAGGCGCTGGTCGGGCAGCTGCATGCCGCCGTGCAGTCGGACGACGCGCTGATCGACAACGCGCGGGTGCAGCTCGGCTACACGACCATCCGCGCGCCGCTGTCGGGACGCACCGGCATGAAGATGGTGGATGTGGGCAACATCGTGCATGCCGCGGACACCAACGGCCTGGTGGTCATCAACGAGGTCGATCCGATCGCGGTGGTGTTCACGCTGCCGGAGGACCGCTTCGGCAAGGTGAACGAGGCGATGCACAGCGCCGGCAACGCGCCGCTCGCGGTGAGCGCGTACGCGCGCGCCGAGGGCACGCTGCTCGGCAGCGGGCGGCTGGTGCTCGTCAACAACCAGATCGACGTCGCAACCGGCACGTTCCAGCTGAAGGCGATGTTCGCCAATCCGCGCCACGCGCTTTGGCCGGGGCAGGACGTCAACGTCCGCATCGTGCTGGGCGAGCGCGACGGCGCGACGACGATCCCCGGCAACGCCGTGCAGCGCGGCGCGGAGGGGCTGCTCGCGTACGTGGTCGACGCCAACGACACCGTCCAGGTGAAGCCGATCAAGGTCGCGCAGGTGCAGGACGGCAAGGCCGTCGTCGACGCCGGCATCGACGCCGGCACGCGCGTCATCGTCGACGGCCAGTACAAGGTGAAGCCCGGCGTCAAGGTGACCGAGGCGCAGACCGCGCAGTCCGCCGCGCGTGCCGCACCGACGCTGGCGGCGCCTGCGCGCGAAGCGTCGGCGGCGCGATGAAGCGCGCACCGCGGGCGTGAGCGGCAGGCCACGCAATGAGCATCTCTTCCCTGTTCATCCACCGCCCGATCGGCACGTCGCTGCTGGCGGCGGCCATGCTGCTGATCGGCGTCGCCACGTGGCCGCTGTTGCCGGTGGCGCCGCTGCCGCAGGTCGATTTCCCGACGATCCAGGTGTCGGCGAAACTGCCCGGCGCGAGTCCGGAGACGATGGCGGCCACGGTGGCGCAGCCGCTGGAACGCCAGTTCTCGCTGATCGCCGGACTCACCGAAATGACGTCGGCGAGCTACCTCGGCTCGACCCAGATCACGCTGCAGTTCGACCTCGATCGCAACATCGACGCCGCGGCGACCGACGTGCTCGCCGCCATCAACGCCGCGAGCGGCAGCCTGCCCTCCAATCTGCCCAACCCGCCGACGTTCCGCAAGACCAATCCGGCCGACCGCCCGATCCTGATCCTGGCGGTGACCTCGGACACGCTGCCGCTCAGCGTCGCGTCCGATTTCGCCGACAACGTTCTGGCGCAGCAGATCTCGCAGATCCGCGGCGTCGGCGAAGTCGACATCTTCGGCCAGCAGAAGCCGGCGGTGCGCATCCAGGTCGACCCGGCGCGCCTCGCCGCGCTGGGGCTGTCGCTGGAGGACATCCGCCAGCCGCTCACCAATGCCACGATCAACGCGCCGAAGGGCACGTTCGACGGCCCGAAGCGCAGCGTCACCGTCTACGACAACGACCAGATCCTGGCCGCCAACGTGTGGGACGACGTGATCGTCGCCTGGCACAACGGCGCGCCGGTGCGAGTGCGCGACATCGGACGCGCGGTCGACGGCGCCGAGAACACCAAGCTGGCGGCGTGGGCGTATGCCGGCGCCGGTGCGGCGCCCGATTTCAATGTCGGCCACCAAAAGGCGGTGCTGGTGGCCGTGCGCAAGGAGCCGGGCGCCAACGTGATCGAGACCGTCGACCGCGTGGAGGCGGCGATGCCGCGCCTGCGCGCGTCGATACCGCAGGCGATCAACGTCAG
>DATBOK010000063.1:0-2708 GCA_036553845.1 Casimicrobiaceae bacterium | reverse complement strand
AATCCCGACAACACGCCGCGCAACATGTGGCTGTCGAAGACGGCCTGCTTCACGCCGGCAGCGGTGTCGCCTCGCAAGCTTCCCGCGGGCGCGTACCCCAATGGTGCGCAGATCGCCTACCAGGTGGCCGGCGGCGGCTCGTTCAACGTCACTGTCGGTGCGGTGTCGGGTGTCACGATCACGGCCGGTAACCCCTCCAGCATCGTCATGGCGCCGGGCGAGACCTGGTACCTGATGGTCGAGAATGCAGTCGCGGCCGGCGGTGGTTGTACCGCCGGATCCTGCGGGATTGGCTTTACGCCAAATCTGATTAACTGAACCATCCGGCGAGCCACCGCTCCAACCGAAGGAGCGCATCGGGCCCCGCAAGGGCCCGATGCGTTTTTGCGCAACCGTTTCTTCTAGGATTCCTGAATGTTCCTATCCCCGACCCTTTTTCGCGCGCTGGCAGGCGTCGCCCTCGCAATACTGGGCACCGTTGCGTTCGCGCAATTCAAGAACGATCCCCCGATGCCGGCGGCGACGGTGGCGACGACCGCGGCGGATCCTTCGATCGAGTTGCTGCACAGCTCGAAGGTGACGCTGACTCGCGGCGACTACGATACGCAGCTCCTGCGGCTGCCGGAGGATGCGCGCGGCTCGTTCGGCACCAACATCGATCGCATCAACACGCTGCTGCGCGTCATCCTCGTCGACAAGACGCTGTCGACCGAGGCGCGTGCCGAAGGCATCGACAAGGATCCCGTCCTCCAGCGCAAGATCGCCGCCGAGACCGACAGCCTCCTCGCGCAGGAAATGATCCGCCGCGCGGAGGAGCAGTACCAAAAGACATTCGATGCCCGGCCCAATCTCGAGCAGGGCGCGCGCGAGCGCTGGCTGGCGATGCCCGACCGCTACCGCGAGCCGGAGCAGTACCAGACGACGCAGATCCAGTATTCCTTCGACAAGAACGGTGGCTCCGAGGGTGCTCGCGAGAAGGCCGCGGACGCGCGCCGGCGCATCCAGGCGGGTGGCGACATGAACGCGATCGCCAAGGCCGAATCGGACGACCCCACCGCGGCGCAAACGGGCGGCAAGCTCGACTGGCGGCCGGCGCGTGCCTTCGACGTCCGCCTCGCGCGTGCCATTGGCAACCTGCGCAATCCCGGTGACCTCTCGCGGCCGATCGAGACCGACGATTCCTTCGTTCTCGTGCGAATGGATGCCAAGCGTCCGGGCGAAAAGAAGTCGTTCGACGACGTCAAGGCGAGCATCATCGCCGACATGCGCAAGGAATACGTGTCGACGATGATGAACCAGAAGATGGCGGCGATCCGCAACGATCCTTCCATCGTCGTCAACCAGCCGGCGGTCGAGGCGCTCGTCACGCGGATCAATCCGGCCTTCACCGCGCCTCCCACTACGGGCACCGAGCCGCCGCCTCCCCAGGGGCGTCCCTCGGGTCCCGCACGCGCACGGCCGGCGACCCAGTGACGCCGCGGCAGCGCGGCCGCAAGCCGCGCCGCCGCCTCGAGCCACGCGTGGCCGCGCTGCGGCACAATGACGGGCTGCATGGAATGACGCCGCACGGCGCCATCCCGCCGGCCCGATGACCGACACCACCGCACCCGTTGCCGATCCGCCGGCGCGCGACCCGCACGCGGCGCGCGCACGCGATCGTGCGCTGTTCGCGAATTTCTTCCATCGCGAGCTCTTTACCCGTTACCTCGGCAGCGTCACCGGCCTTGCGTGGGCGCTGGTGAGCCCGATCGCGCTGCTCGCCGTCTACCACTTCGTGTTCACCGCGATCTTTCCGGCGCGCGGCTTCGGCCAGGCGAGCTTCCTCGCGTTCCTCGCGGTGGCGCTGTGGCCATGGTTCGCGACGCAGGAAGCGATCCAGCGCGGCACGACGTCGCTCGCCGGCTACGCGGGCCTCATCCGCAAGGTGGCGTTCCCGCACGAGCTCGTGGTCTACGCGTCGGTGGCGGCGACGTTCACGCTGCAGTTCGCGGGGTACGTGGCGATCCTCGTCATCCTGTTCGCGATGGGCGAGCCGCTGCATCTCGCCGGACTCGCGATCGTGGCGCCGTTGTGGGCCGTCCTGATGCTTGGCGTCGTCGGCATCGTGCTTGCGCTGGCGGCGCTGCAGGTGTTCGTGCGCGACGTCGAGCACGTGCTCAATCCGGTGCTGATGATGTTCATGTACCTGACGCCGATCCTGTATCCGATCACGGCGGTGCCGGCGTCGGTGCGGCCGTGGCTCGCGGCGAACCCGTTCGGGTGGCTGGTGGGGCGCATGCGCAACGCGCTGCTGGACGGGCGGCTGGCGTTCGAGCCCGCCGATGCCGTCGCGCTCGTCGTGGCTTTCGTCCTCTTCGCCGCCGGGCGCTTCGTGTTTCGCCGGCTGTCGCCGCATTTCGAGGACTTCGTCTGATGAGCGCGCCGGGAGGCTCGCCGCCGGTCGCGCGCGCGCCGGGCGCGCCCGCCGTGATGCCCGGCGCATCTTCCGTGCGCGATGCGTCGCGCCTGCACCTTTCGCTGTCGCGCGTCGGCAAGGACTACGCGAAGGTGACGAGCCGCGCCGGACGCGTGCGGCTGGTTTACGATCTGCTGCGCGGCCGCGGCGCATCGAGCGTGTTCCGTGCGCTCGACGACGTCTCCTTCGACCTGGCGCCCGGCGCCTCGCTCGGCATCATCGGCGAGAACGGCGCCGGCAAGTCGACGCTTCT
>DATBOK010000057.1:0-12792 GCA_036553845.1 Casimicrobiaceae bacterium | reverse complement strand
GCTAGCTGCGCGCCGCTAAATGACCCGCGGTCATTGCGGGTCGTTTGAGCGCAAAGCTACAATCCGCCTCTTGCTCCTTTTCCGCGCCCGCACGCCTTGACCCCTCCCAAGCACCGCGCCAGCACCGTCGCCTTCGACGCGCAGCGTGCCAACGCCGTCGAACTCGCGGACGTGGCCTTCGGCTACGACCGCCGCCGGCCGGTGCTGTCGGGCATCGACATGACGATTCCGCGCGGCAAGGTGGTGGCGATCATGGGAGCCTCCGGCAGCGGCAAGACGACGATACTGCGCCTCATCGGCGGCCAGCTGCGGCCGACCAAGGGCAAGGTGATCGTCGCCGGACAGTCGGTGTCGGAGCTCGATCGCGAGGGACTGTTCGCGCTGCGGCGCCGCGTCGGCATGCTGTTCCAGTTCGGCGCGCTGTTCACCGACCTCACCGTATTCGAGAACGTCGCGTTCCCGATGCGCGAGCTGACCGACCTGCCCGACGAGCTCATTCGCGACCTCGTGCTGATGAAGCTCAACGCCGTGGGCCTGCGCGGCAGCGCGCCGCTCAAGCCGTCGGAGCTTTCGGGCGGGATGGCGCGCCGCGTGGCGCTGGCGCGCGCCATCGCGCTCGACCCGATGCTCGTCATGTACGACGAGCCGTTCGCCGGACTCGATCCGATCTCGCTCGGCGTCGTCGGCCAGCTGATCCGCAAGATGAACGACGCGCTCGGCGTCACATCGGTGGTCGTCACGCACGACATCTACGAGTCGCTGAAGATCGTCGATTACATCTATTTCATCGCCGAAGGGCGCGTCATCGCGCATGGCACGCCCGCCGAGGTGCGCGCCTCGCATGATCCGTTCGTGCGCCAGTTCGTCGATGGCCAGCCCGACGGCCCGGTGCCGTTCCACGTGCGCGCGCGGCCGCTGGCCGCCGAGTTCGCCGCCAATGCCCGCTGACGCGCTCGCCCGTGGCATGCGCCGGCTCGGCGCCGGCACGATCGGCGCGGTGGTGCGCATCGGCTACGCCACGCGCTTCCTCGCCGCGGTGATCACGCACTCACCGCAGTCGATCATCCGCGTCGGCCTCACCATCCGCGAGATCTATTTCTCCGGCGTGCTGTCGCTGGTGATCATCATGGTGTCGGGACTGTTCGTCGGCATGGTGCTTGCGCTGCAGGGCTTCGACGTGCTGGAGAAATACGGCGCGGGCGATTCGCTCGGCGTGTTCGTCGCGCTGTCGCTGGTGCGCGAGCTCGGGCCGGTGGTCGCCGGGCTCCTGTTCGCCAGCCGCGCCGGCAGCGCGATCACCGCCGAGATCGGCCTCATGAAGACCACCGACCAGCTGGCGGCGATGGAGATGATGGCGGTCGACCCGCTGTCGCGCATCGTCGCGCCGCGGTTCTGGGGCGGCGTGATCTCGATGCCGCTGCTTGCCGCGCTGTTCTCGGTGATGGGCGTGTTCGGCGCCTACGTCGTGGGCGTGCGCCTGATCGGTGCCGACAGCGGCACGTTCTGGGGCAATATGCGCGCAGGCGTCGGCTTCTGGCCCGACATCACCAATGGCATCATCAAGAGCTTCGTCTTCGGCCTGGCGGTCAGCCTGATCGCGGTGTTCGAAGGCTACACGGCGAAGCCGACGGCCGAGGGCGTGGCGACGGCGACCACGCGCACCGTCGTCATCGGCTCGCTGGCGATCCTCGCGCTTGACTTCATCCTTACCGTCTTCATGTTCCGCGGCACGGGATCCGTATGAATCGAACGACGCTTGACTTCTGGGTGGGCATCTTCGTCCTGATCGGCATCGGCGCGATCGTGTTCCTCGCGCTGCGGGTCGGCAATCTCACGTCGCTGACGACCACGCCGAGCTACCGCCTCGAGGCGCACTTCGACAACATCGGCGGGCTCAAGCTGCGCGCGCCGGTCAAGGCGGCGGGCGTCGCGGTCGGCCGCGTCGACCGCATCCAGCTCGATCCGAAGACCTACGAGGCGGTGGTGACGATGCGCATCGACAAGGGTTACCAGTTCAGCAAGGACACCATCGCGTCGATCCTCACTTCGGGGCTGCTCGGCGAGGTGTACGTCGGGCTTGGAGTCGGCGGCGACCCCGAGATGCTCGCCGACGGCGGCGAGATCAAGAAGACGCAATCGGCCGTCGTGCTCGAGAAGCTCATCTCGCAGTTCATGTTCGACAAGGCGTCGGCGGCACCGGCGCCGACGGGGGCGGCGAAGTGAGCGCGGCACTGCGCGCGCTCGCCGCCGGCTGCCTCGCCAGCCTCGTCGCCGGCTGCGCGATGGGTCCCACGCGCGACGATCCTCTCGAGCCGTGGAACCGCGCGATGTACGCGATCCACGAGCCCATCGACAAGAACGTGGTGCAGCCGGTGATCGACGCCTACACGAAAGTGGTGCCGAGCCCGGTGCGCACGGCCATCTCCAACTTCTACAACAACATCGACGACCTGATCTCGGCGATCAACGACGGCCTGCAGGCGAAGCCCGACAAGATGGGCGCCGATCTTGGACGCGTGCTCATCAACTCCGGTCTGGGGCTTGGCGGCCTGATCGACATCGCCAGTCAGGTCGGCGTGGAACGCGGCAACGAGGATTTCGGTCAGACGTTCGGCGTCTGGGGATTCGGGCAGGGCCCGTACCTCTTCATTCCGCTTTTCGGGCCGACCACGGTGCGCGACGGTACTGGCTGGCTGGTGCGGCTCTACATCGGGCCGACCGGCTACATTCCTGACGTGCCCACGCGCAACGTGATCTACGGGCTCGGCGCGCTCGACTTCCGCTACCAGGCGCAGGGTGCGGTCGACCTGGTCAACGAAGCGGCGATCGACCACTACGCGTTCATCCGCCGCGCGTACCTGCAGCGGCGGCTTTACCTGCTGTACGACGGCAAGGTGCCGCCGCAGAAAGAGGAACCATGATGCCGGTGACGAAAATCGTGTTGCGCGCGCTGCCGCTGGCGGCGATGTTCGCGGCCGCGCTCGCGTTCGCCCAGGAGGGTCCCGATGCGCTGGTGAAGCGCGTGTCGCAGGACGTGCTGGAGATCGCGCGCAGCGATCCCAAGGTGCAGGCGGGCGACCAGGCGCGCATCCACGAGGTGGTCGACGCCAAGCTGGCGCCGCATTTCGACTTCACGCACATGACGGCGCTGGCGATGGGCCGCAACTGGCGCACGGCGACGCCTGCGCAGCAGCAGGAGCTCACCGAGCAGTTCAAGCAGTTGCTGGTGCGCACGTATTCCGGCGCGCTTTCGCGCTATCGCGACGAGAAGCTCGAATACAAGCCGCTTGCCGCCGACCCGGGTGCCACCGACGTCACGGTGAAGACGCTGGTCGTGCGCAGCGGCGGCGGCGCGCCAGTGCCGATCGACTACAGCCTCGCCAAGACGCCGGAGGGGTGGAAGGCCTACGACATCATCGTCGGCGGCGTATCGCTCGTCACCAATTACCGCGACGAGTTCAACGAGCAGATCAAGGCCGGCGGCGTCGATGGCCTCATCAAGACACTGAAGGCGAAGAACGGCGGATGATGCGCGGGTACGCGGCGCCGCCGGCGCGCGACGTGAAGGACACATGCTGATGCAACACTGCCCCGCGGGCGACGCCGCGGAATCGGGATTCGTGCCATCCGCGGACGGCACGGCGTGGCATTTTCGCGGCCACCTCACGTTCGACAACGTGAGCGCCGTGTACGCGGCGTCGCAGACGCAGCCTCTGCCGTCGCGTGCCACGGTCGACTTGCGCGGCCTCGCGCACGCCGACTCGTCGGCGCTGGCGCTCCTGCTCGCGCTCATCCGGCGCGGCTCTCGCGAGCATGCGCCCATTGCGCTCGTCGCCGTGCCCGAGGCGCTCGCCGCGTTGGCGCGCGTGTACGGCATCGACGAGCTCCTCGCGCCGGCCGCGGACGCGCACGCCGCCAGCTAGCGGCGGCCGCGCAGCACCCGCGACGCACGGCACAAGGGCCGACGTGACGCTGGCGGTCGAGATCGACGGGCTCGCGCGTCGCTTTGGCGACGTCGAGGCGCTCGCCGGCGTCGACCTCGCGGTGCAGCCGGGCGAGTTCTTCGGCCTGCTTGGTCCCAACGGCGCCGGCAAGACGACGCTGATCTCGATCCTCGCCGGGCTCACGCGCGCCGATCGCGGCCGCGTGCGGATTCTCGGCCATGACGTCGTCGCCGATTACCGGGTGGCGCGCCGCCTCCTCGGCGTGGTGCCGCAGGAGCTCGTGTTCGATCCGTTCTTCTCGGTGCGCGAGACGCTGCGCATCCAGAGCGGCTACTTCGGCATCCGCGACAACGACGACTGGATCGACGAGATCCTCCACAACCTCGACCTAACGGGCAAGGCGGACGCCAACATGCGCTCGCTGTCGGGCGGCATGAAGCGGCGCGTGCTGGTCGGCCAGGCGCTGGTGCACAAGCCGCCGCTGATCGTGCTCGACGAGCCCACCGCGGGGGTCGACGTCGAGCTGCGGCAGAGCCTGTGGAGTTTCATCCGCAAGCTCAACACCGATGGCCACACGATCATCCTCACCACGCACTACCTCGAGGAGGCGGAGGCGCTGTGCGGGCGCATCGCGATGCTGAAGGCCGGGCGCGTGGTCGCGCTCGACACCACGCGCAACCTGCTGGCGCGCTTCGCCGCCGCGCTGACGGTGCGCCTCGACGTGGCGCGCGTGCCCGACGACTGGCGCGAGCGTCTCGTGCGCGAGTCGGGGTCGCTGCGCTGGCTCGGCCTCGCCGATTACGCCGAACTCGAGTCCCTGCTGGCCGCGCTGCGCCGCGACGGCATCGTCATCGCCGATCTCGCGCTCACCGAAACCGACCTCGAGCACGCGTTCCTCCAGATCATGAGCGGAGATGCGCGATGAGCGGCAGGCACGTCATCGCCCGTGCGCTGTCGGGGCGCGGCTGGACGACGCTCCTGTACAAGGAGCTGCTGCGCTTCTGGAAGGTCAGCTTTCAGACGATCGCCGCGCCGATCCTGACCGCCGTGCTCTATCTCCTGATCTTCGCGCACGTGCTGTCGACGCGCGTGTCGGTGTTCGACGGCCGCGTGTCGTATGCCGCGTTCCTGATCCCGGGACTGGTGATGATGTCGGTGCTGCAGAACAGCTTCGCCAACACGTCGTCGTCGCTGATCCAGTCCAAGATCACGGGCAACCTGATCTTCGTGCTGCTGCCGCCGCTGACGCCGCAGGAGCTGTATGCCGCCTACGTGCTGGCGGCGATGGTGCGCGGGCTCGTCGTGGGGCTCGGCGTGTTCGTCGTCACGCTGTGGTTCGCGCCCGACGTGGCGCATCTCGCGCACCCGGCGTGGGCGCTCGCCTTCGTGCTGCTCGGCAGCCTGATCCTCGCCACGCTGGGCGTTATCGCGGGCATCTGGGCCGACAAGTTCGACCAGCTCGCCGCGTTCCAGAATTTCATCATCGTGCCCCTGACGTTTCTGTCGGGCGTGTTCTACTCCATCCATTCGCTGCCGCCATTCTGGCTCGCGGCGTCGCATGTCAACCCGTTCTTCTACATGATCGACGGCTTCCGCTACGGCTTCTTCGGCTTGTCCGACATCACGCCCCTCGTCAGCCTGGGAGTGGTGGTCACGTTCGCGGTGGTGCTGGTCGCGATCACCCTCAACCTGTTCGCGCGCGGCTGGAAGCTGCGACACTGACGATCCCATGGTCACTCCCGAATCCATCAAGGCGTCGATCGCCGCCGCGATCGACTGCGAAGTGCTCGAAGTCAAGGGCGACGGCGCCCATTTCGAGGCGCTGGTGGTGGCGGCGGCATTCGCGGGCAAGAGCCGCGTGGCGCGTCACCAGCTCGTCTACGCAGCGCTCGGCGAGCGCATGCGCGAAGAGGTGCACGCGCTGTCGATGACGACCCTCACGCCCGAGGAGTCGGCCGCGCGACGCTAGCTGCGGCGAACCGTTGCGGTGTGTCGCGGCACCGTTTTGGTGTGAATCCGGCCGCGGTCGGCGACTGCATGAAGGGGTCGACAAAACCCCACGGAAAGTCCAAGCTGGCCGCGGTCGACGACATTTCAATGCCTTCCAGGAGCCATCCCATGCGTTCATGTAATCGATCGAAATGGTCGTTCACCGCCGGCACGATGCTGGCGCTGGCTGCGACGTCCTACGCGTCGTCCGACGCGCGCGCGCAAGCGCTCAGCAACGACTGGCAATTCCACGGCGTCATCTATGCCTATTTGCCGGAGATCGGCGGCAGCTCGGATTTCCCGGCCGGCACGGGCTCGAGCGTCAACATCTCGGCCGACAAGATCATCAGCAATCTCAAGTTTGCATTCATGGGAACGCTTGAGGCGCAAAAAGGCCGCTGGGGCATGTTCACCGACGTGCTGTATCTCGACGTCGGCGGATCCAAGTCGCAGACGCGCGACGTCAGCATCGGCGGCGGGGGTCTGCCGGCCGGCGTGACCTCGGACCTGGACCTCGACATCAAGGGATCCGTGTGGACGCTGGCCGGCAGCTACAGGTTCATGGCCACGCCGGACGCGTCGGCCGACGTGTTCGCCGGCGCACGCCTGTTCTCGATCAAGGAAAGGCTCAACTGGAAATTCAGCGGCGACGTCGGTCCGTTCGTCGGTCCCGGCCGCGAGGGCTCGAACGAGCAGAAGGTCGACAACTGGGACGGCATTGTCGGCGTCAAGGGCCGTGTTGCGCTCGGTGCCGGCAGCCCGTGGTACGTGCCGTACTACGCCGACGTCGGCACCGGCGATTCCGATCTCACCTGGCAGGCGCTGGCCGGGATCGGCTATGCATTCCAGAACTGGGAGATCGTCGGCGCGTGGCGATATCTCGACTACGACCTCAAGTCGGGATCGAAGATCAACAGCGTCACGTTCAACGGCCCGATGATCGGCGTCGCCTTCCACTGGTAGCACCACGCTTCGCCAGCGCGTAGCCGCGCCACCCGCGGCGCTTGCGCGCCTTGCAAGCACGCCGGACACCCGCAACGCCGACGGCCGCGGGCGCTACAATGCGTGCCCGTTGCACGCGCGCATCGCCCGTGGAGGCTTCCTCCGCACGCACCGCGCGGCGCAGGAACCGACGCAACCGGGCAGGTCCCGGCTACCCAGGAGCGCATGGACAAGCTTTTGATCGAGGGCGGGCAACCGCTGCATGGCGAAGTGCAGGTTTCCGGCGCCAAGAACGCCGCGCTGCCGATTCTTTGCGCGTCGCTGCTGACCGCCGAGCCGCTGACGGTCACCCACGTGCCGCAACTCAACGACACGCGCACGATGGAAAAGCTCCTGACGCAGATGGGCGTGCGGCGCAGCGCCGGCGCGCCGGGCGAGGTGACGCTCGACGCCGGCACGATCGACTGGCCACTCGCGCCCTACGAGCTGGTGAAGACGATGCGCGCGTCGATCCTCGCGCTGGGCCCGCTTGTCGCGCGCTGCGGCGAGGCGCGCGTGTCGCTGCCGGGCGGATGCGGCATCGGCCTGCGTCCGGTCGACCTGCACATCAAGGGGCTCGTCGCAATGGGCGCCGAGATCGATCTCGACAGCGGCTACATCAGCGCGCGCGCGACGCGGCTCGCCGGCACGCGCTTCGTGTTCGACCTCGTCACCGTCACCGGCACCGAGAACCTGATGATGGCGGCGACGCTCGCCGCCGGCACGACCGTGCTGGAGAACGCGGCGCGCGAGCCGGAGATCGTCGACCTCGCCGCATGCCTTTGCGCGATGGGCGCGCGCATCCGCGGCGCAGGCACCGATCGCATCGTCATCGAAGGCGTCGAGCGGCTGCATGGCGCCACCCACCGCGTGATGCCGGACCGCATCGAAACCGGCACCTACCTCGCCGCCGTGGCCGCGGCAGGCGGCAGCGCCGTGCTCACCGGCACGCGCGCCGAGACGCTCGAAGCCGTGGTCGAGAAGCTGCGCGAGGCGGGCGCCACGATCGACGTCGACGGCGACACGATGCGCGTCACGCGCCAGGGACCGCTCAAGGCCTTCAACCTGCGCACCACGCCGTACCCGGGCTTCCCCACCGACATGCAGGCGCAATTCATGGTGCTCGCCACGCGCGCCGAGGGCGCGTCGGTGATCACCGAGACGATCTTCGAGAATCGCATGATGCACGTGCAGGAGCTGGTGCGCCTGGGTGCCGCGATCGAGGTCGAGGGCAACACCGCGATCGTCAAGGGCGCGTCGCGCCTCGCCGGCGCCGACGTGATGGCGACCGACCTGCGCGCGTCGGCGTGCCTCGTGATCGCCGGCCTCGTCGCCGACGGGCGCACGACGATCGCGCGCATCTACCATCTCGACCGCGGCTACGAGAACATCGAGCGCAAGCTCGAGGCGCTCGGCGCGCGCATCGCGCGCGTCGCCTGACCCGAGGGATCGCGATGGGCACGCCGCGCGATTCGCCGCTGGGCAAGGCGACCGTGTATGCCGATCGCTACGATCCGGCGCTGCTCTACGCCGTCGAGCGCGCGCCGCAGCGCGCGCTGCTGGGCCTGGGCGGGACGCTGCCGTTCGCCGGCGGTGACGCGTGGACCGTGTGGGAGGCGCAGTGGCTTGACGCCACCGGCCGGCCGCAGGCGGCAGTAGTGCGCTTCGAGGTGCCGGCGACGAGCCCCGCGATCGTCGAGTCGAAATCCGCCAAGCTCTACTTCACCGCGCTCAACGACACGCGCTTCGACGGCGGCGACGATTACCGCGCGACGATCGTGCGCGACCTGTCGGCCGCGACCGGCGCGGACGTGCGCGTGGAGCTCATCGCGCCGGACGACGCGCGTCGCCTCGCGCGCGCGACGCCCGCCGGCCTTTGCCTCGACGCGCTGCCGTTGCAGGCGCTGCACGCCGCGCCGGATGCGGCGCAGCTCGCGGTCGGCGACGTGCGCGTGGCCGAAACGCTCGTGACCCAGCGTTTCCGCTCGGTGTGCCCGGTGACCGGGCAGCCCGATTACGCGGCGCTCGCCGTCGCCTATCGCGGTGCCGCGATCGACCATGCCGCGCTCCATGCCTACCTCGTCGCGTTCCGTCGCCATCCAGGCTTCCACGAGCACTGCGTCGAGCGCATCTTCGCCGACGTGACGAGCGCCTGCGCGCCGGATGCGCTGGCCGTGTCGGCACGCTTCACGCGACGCGGCGGCATCGACATCAGCCCATGGCGGCGCCGCGGCGACGCCGCGATCCTGGAGGTTCCCACGCTCGTGCAATAGCGGATCCGCTTGTTGCGCTGCGGTAGAATCGACGGCTCGCTAACGGGATTCCTGGATGTCGCGCATCACCATCGCGCTGTCGAAAGGCCGCACGCTCGGCGAAACGCTGCCGCTGCTGGCAGCGGCCGGCATCGCGCCCGCAGAAGACCTCGCGATCACGCGCAAGCTGGTGGTGGGCACGTCGCGTGCAGGCGTCGAGCTCCTGCTGCTGCGCGCCGCCGACGTGCCGACTTACGTCCGCCACGGCGCCGCGGACCTGGGCGTCGCCGGCAAGGACGTGCTGCTCGAGTACGGCAGCGAGGGCCTGTACCAGCCGCTTGACCTCGGCATCGGCCGCTGCCGGATGAGCGTCGCCACGCGCCGCGGCTACGACTGGAAGGGCACCGTGCAGCGCGGCGCGCGCATCCGCGTCGCCACCAAGTTCATCGCCACCGCCCGCGAGCACTTCGCGATCAAGGGCATGCATGTCGACCTGATCCGCCTGTACGGCTCGATGGAGCTGGCGCCGCTGGTCGGACTCGCCGACGCGATCGTCGACCTGATCTCCACCGGCAGCACGCTCAAGGCCAACGATCTCGTCGAGGTCGAGACGATCATGCCGATCAGCTCGCGCCTGATCGCCAACCCGGCGGCGCTGAAGCTCAAGCGCGACGCGCTGAAGCCGCTGATCGACGCCCTCGCGGCAGCGGCGGCGGTGACGACATGACGCCGCCGCGCCTCGCGTTGCGCCGCCTCGACACGGCGTTTCCCGGTTACGACCAGGCGCTCGCCGAGCTCGTCGCGTTCGAGGCTGCGCAGGATGCGGGGGTGGACGCCGCGGTGGCGACGATCGTCGCCGCGGTTCGCGCGCGCGGCGACAAGGCGGTGCTCGACTACACCAAGCGCTTCGACAAGCTCGCCGCGAAAAACGTCGCCGAGCTCGAGATCCCGCCGGCCGAGCTCGCCGCGGCCCATGCGGCGATCGATCCCGCGCAACGCGACGCGCTCGCCGAGGCCGCGGCGCGCATCCGCGCATTCCACGAGCACCAGCGTGGCGAGAGCTGGACGATCGCGGGCGCGGACGGCACCGAGCTCGGCCAGCGCGTGACGCCGCTCGATTCGGTGGGCATCTACGTGCCGGGCGGCAAGGCGGCGTACCCGTCGTCGGTGCTGATGAACGCGCTGCCGGCGAAGGTCGCCGGGGTGGGCGAGATCGTGATGATGTCGCCGGCGCCCTCGGGCGCGCGCAATCCGCTGGTGCTCGCGGCCGCGCACCTCGCCGGCGTGTCGCGCGTGTTCACCATCGGCGGCGCGCAGGCGATCGCCGCGCTCGCTTACGGCACGGCGACGATTCCCGCCGTGGACAAGATCTGCGGGCCGGGCAATGCCTACGTCGCGGCCGCGAAGCGCCGCGTGTTCGGCACCGTCGGCATCGACATGGTCGCCGGCGCCTCCGAGATCCTCATCATCGCCGATGCGGGCGCCAATCCCGAGTGGGTGACGCTCGATCTCTTCTCGCAGGCGGAGCACGACGAGCTCGCGCAGGCGATCCTGCTGTCGCCCGATGCGGCGCTGCTCGACGCGGTCGAGTCGACGATCCACCGGCGGTTGAAGGAGATGCCGCGCGCCAGGATCATCGCGGCGTCGCTGGCGCGACGCGGCGCGCTGATCCGCACGCGCGACCTGGCCGAAGCCTGCACGATCGCCAACCGCATCGCGCCCGAGCACCTCGAGCTTGCCGTCGGCGACCCCGATGCGCTGCTGCCGCAGATCCGCCATGCCGGGGCGATCTTCATGGGGTATTACGCGTCGGAGGCGCTCGGCGACTACTGCGCGGGCCCCAATCATGTGCTGCCGACCGGCCGCACGTCGCGGTTTTCGTCGCCGCTCGGCGTGTACGACTTCCAGAAGCGCTCGAGCCTGATCCGGGTCACGGCGGCCGGCGCGCAGGCGCTCGGCGCGATCGCCGCGACGCTCGCGCGCGGCGAAGGCCTGGCGGCGCACGCGCTGTCGGCGGAATCGCGGAGGACGCCGTGAGCGCGCGCCCGGCGCCTCGCCACGGGCCTAAGGCGGGTCGATGAGCGCCGCACCGGACGACGACGCGCGCAAGGACGGCATCGCGGCGCGGGTGCACGCGATCGTGCGCGACGACGTGCTGGCGATGCGCGGGTATCACGCCCCGCGCGGCGACGGCATGATCAAGCTCGACGCGATGGAGAATCCGTACCCGCTGCCGGAAGACGTGCGTGCGCGGGTGGCGGCCGCGGTGGCCGACGTCGCGATCAACCGTTATCCCGACGCGGGCGCCGAGGCGCTGAAGCACGCGCTGCGCGAGGCGTTCGCGCTGGGCGACGGCGTCGACCTCGTGCTCGGCAACGGCTCCGACGAGCTGATCGCGATGCTGACCGCGCTGGTGGCGCGCCCGGGGGCGACGATCGTCGCGCCGGAGCCGTCGTTCGTGATGTACCGCGTCAGTGCGGCGATCGCCAACGTGCGCTACGTCGGCGTGCCGCTCGGCGCCGACTTCGCGCTCGACGCCGGCGCCATGCTGGCGGCGATCGCGCGCGAGCGTCCGGCGCTGGTCTGGCTCGCGTTTCCCAACAATCCCACCGGCAACCTGTTCGACACGGCGGCGATCGAGGCGGTGATACGCGCGGCGCCCGGCCTGGTCGCGATCGACGAGGCGTACTACGCGTTCGCCAACCGCTCGTTCATCCTGCGCGCGCGCGAGTTCGCCAACGTCGTCGTGGTGCGCACGGTGTCGAAGATCGGCATGGCCGCGCTTCGCCTCGGCTACGCAGTCGGCGATCCCGGGTGGATGCACGAGCTCGACAAGCTGCGGCCGCCCTACAACGTCAACGCGCTGACGCAGGCGGTGGCGCCGCTGCTGCTCGCCGAGACGGCACTCCTCGCCGCGCAGGCGGAGGCGGTGTGCGCCGAGCGTGAACGCCTGCACGCCGCGCTCGCCACGCTGCCGGGCGTGCGGGCGTTCCCCTCGCACGCCAATTTCGTGCTGGCGCGGATGACCGACGCCAACGCCACGTTCGAGCATTTGCGCCGCGAAGGCATCCTGGTCAAGAATATGCACGGCACGCACCCGGCGCTTGCGCAGTGCCTGCGGTTTACCGTGGGCACGCCGGACGAGAACGACGCGCTGCTGCGCGCGCTTGCCACCACGCCATGAACGCTCCCCTCACTCCCGCAGTCCCCGCCGCGCGCCGCGCCGAGGTGACCCGCAACACGCGCGAGACCGCGATCACGGTGGTCATCGACGTCGACGGCACCGGCCGCGCCGACCTCGCCAGCGGCGTGCCGTTCCTCGACCACATGCTGGAGCAGATCGCGCGCCATGGCGTCGTCGACCTCGCGGTGCGCGCCCAGGGCGACCTGCACATCGACGCCCACCACACGGTCGAGGACATCGGCATCACGATCGGCCAGGCGCTCGCCAAGGCGCTCGGCGACAAGGCGGGCATCCGCCGCTACGGGCACGCCTACGTGCCGCTCGACGAAGCGCTGTCGCGCGCGGTGATCGACCTCTCGGGCCGACCGGGCCTCGAATTCCACGTGCCGTTCACGCGCGCGATGATCGGCACGTTCGACGTCGACCTCGCGCACGAGTTCTT
>DATBOK010000045.1:0-17818 GCA_036553845.1 Casimicrobiaceae bacterium | reverse complement strand
AGCAGATACTTGGCCTCTCGCAGTAATTCATCCATCGGAGCTTCGCTCCCCCGTGTGTGTCGACGCCGCGCACCACGCGCGTGGCGCCGCGCCGGTGGTCAGAACCAGCTTTGCGGAATGAAGAGCACGTCGCCCGGCTGCATCTGCACGTTGGCCGTCACGTCGCCGCGCTTGATCAGGTCCTTGACCCGCACGTGGTACTGCTTGTTCCCGTCCGCCGCACGCAGAATCGTCGCCGAATTTCCGTCCGCGAAATCCGTAACCCCGCCTACCGCGATCATCACGTCGAGCAGCGTCATCGCCTGTCGGTAGGGTAGTGTCTGCGGCGTGCGCACCTCGCCAACGACACGGATCTGCTGGTCGTACGGGCCGACGAAGTTGGTGACCACCACGGTGACGACCGGATCGCGGATGAACTTGCCGAGCGCCTTCTCGATGTCGCGCGCCAGCGTCGAGGGATCCTTGCCTTGGGCGGGCAGATCCTCGACCAGCGCCGTCGAGATCTTGCCGTCCGGGCGCACCGGCACGGTCCCTGAAAGCTCGGTATTTCGCCAGACGATGATGTTGAGCATGTCGCCGGGCCCGATCTTGTACGTGTAGTCAGACGACGACGCCGTTGCCGGTGCAGCGGGCATATCGGTGGCGCACCCGGCGACAAGGAGCGCGGCGGCCGCGACCCAGATCACTTTTTGCAACGCGGACACGAAATGGCGGGGATCGATGAGCATGATGATTCTCTCGGGCAAACGTTGACGACCGGGGACGGCTGGACCGCCGCTGGAAGCATAGCGGAAAATGCCCAAACTGCAATGTCCGCCAGAGGAACGCGCGCGAAAGGCGCGCGAGCGGTCGCTCGCGTTCGGCGCGCTCGCATTGTGGTCTGCAAATTGCAAGATCTTGGCCATTGCGTAACCATTTCGCCCGAACGCCCCGAAAAGGGTCGATTCATGACGGCGCGATGAAACGCGGCTGCCGCCCTTTACGGACAGACTAATCCTGCATTGTTTCAATAGGTTGTGAATATTCGCGACGGGCCCGGACGCCATTGCCGGACGATCGGACAAAACCTGCCGATGGCGAGGCTGGCGGGCAAGCACTTGTTGACGTGTCGGACACCGAATGTCGCCGACAAATCTGCCGGCGCGCGCCGCGCCGACCTCAGGCGCGCGGCGTGCGCGCGACCCGTACGGGAAGTGGGGTGGCTGATGGGACTCGAACCCACGACAACCGGAATCACAATCCGGGACTCTACCAACTGAGCTACAGCCACCATTGATCGCGGCGGGCATGGTTCGTTGCCGCGCCGGACAAACGCTTATTCTAGCCGACTCGAGCGTCCGGCCGGTCGTGCCGCCTCGCGTCGACATCATGAAAGTGGCGCGCCCGACAGGACTCGAACCTGTTACCCCCGGCTTAGAAGGCCGGTGCTCTATCCGGATGAGCTACGGGCGCCTAGCGGCCGGGGCCCGGACACGATCGCGCGGAGGATCGCGCCGGCGCAGCGCCCTGTTCGCAGCGATTGCGTCACGCGCCCGATGGTGCGGGGCATCTTAGCATGCACGTTGCGCGTCGCCGGCGCGCGTCGCATCGCGGCGAGAGTCCGTGCACTTCGCGCACTCGGACGGTCACCGGCAGCTTTCAACGCTGGGATGGCGATCCTTGTGGATGGGGGGCGATTGCGAGCGTCGCCAGCAGCTTTCGCGTCTTGGCGAGCATCCGCCGCGCGCGCTCCACCGCCGGCGTCGTTCGTGCAAGGTCCTGCATCGGGATCTCCAGGCTCAACGCCAGGTCCTGCGGCACCGCGCGCAGGATGCCGGCGAGGTCCAGCCCGCCGTCGCCAGGCATCAGCCGCTCGGCGCGAGCCTGGTGCAGCAGCGCCTCGACATCGGCAGGGCGCCGCGCGGGCGCGTCGCAAAGCTGCATGTAGCGCAGCCGCGCGCGCGGCACGCCGGCGATCTCGTGCGCGTCGCTGCCGCCCCGATCGAAGTGGATCGGGTCGATCAGCACGCCGCCGTTGTCTCGCCCGGCGCTGGCCACGATCCGCGCGCCCTGCGCGAAATTCCTGCAATCGGTCCAGGGCATCGGCTCGAGGTTGGCGCCGATGCCATATCGATGCGCGAGGTCGCAGAACGCGGCGAAGGACGCGGTCAGTCGAGATTCGTCGGGATCGTTGCCGGCGACAAGCGCCTCGCGCGCGCCCAGGCGCGCACCCGTCGCGATGGCCGCTTCGTAATCGGCGACCTTCGTATCCGGGCGCAGGCGGAAGATCTCGATGTCGAGGCAGCGCATGCCGGTGTCGCGCAGCCGCCGTGCCGTCTCGCGCACGAGCGGCGTGTCGCCGACCATTGCATGCTGGACCTCCGTCGGCGTCGCCGGGATGAGCCGCAGCCCGATGCGATCGTAACCGGCATCGACGGCGCACGTGACCATGTCCGGTGGCTCGAGCTCGAGCACGCTGAGGGCGGCGAGGCCGATCGGATGGGTCATGTCGTCATGCGACCAAGACATCGCAACGGCCGATGGCGGGCATGCAACGGCGGCGTTCGGGCAGAGGATCGGGGTGAGAGGATTTGAACCTCCGACATCTTGCTCCCAAAGCAAGCGCGCTACCGGGCTGCGCCACACCCCGAAGCGTCGGATTATGCCAGTGCGCACACGGATCGCCGCCGCGCGTCGCAGCCGCGCAACGCCGCGCGGCGTTCGTGTCGGGTGCAATGCCATCGCGGCGGGCGAATCCTATAATCGGCGTGACCCGTCCGCAATCGCGGTCGCGTGGCCCCCGTCGAAAGGATCGAGATGAATTCGCCCGTGGATGTCGCCGTCGTGGTCGGCAGCCTGCGCAAGGAATCGTTCAGCCGCAAGATGGCGCACGCGCTCGCCGCGATCGCGCCGCCGTCGCTCAAGCTCGAGATCGTGGAGATCGGCGGCCTGCCGCTGTTCAACCAGGACGACGAGGCGAATCCACCTGCGCCGTCGGCCGCATTCAAGGCACGCATCCAGAAGGCCGATGCCGTGCTGTTCGTCACGCCCGAGTACAACCGCTCGGTGCCGGGCGTGCTGAAGAACGCGATCGACGTCGCGTCGCGCCCCTATGGCAAGAGCGCCTGGGACGGCAAGCCGGCCGCGGTGGTGAGCATCTCGCCCGGCGCCATCGGCGCATTCGGCGCCAATCACCACCTGCGACAGTCGCTGGTGTTCCTCAACATGCCGACGCTGCAGCAGCCGGAGGCCTACATCGGGCAGGCGGCGACGCTGTTCGATGCCGGCGGCAAATTCGCCACCGAGCAGACCCGCGAATTCGCCACCAAATTCCTCAACGCGTTCGCGGCCTGGATCGAGCGCTGCCGGAAATAGTCAGCGCGCGAACTTGCGAATCACCGCGAGCGCCTCGTCGATCGCGCGCTCGCCATCGCCAGACTTCACCGCGTGCTGCACGCAGCCGTGCAGGTGGTGCTCGAGGAGCTGCAGCGCGAGCGCATCCAGCGCCGATTGCACGGCGGAAACCTGCGTCAGGATGTCGATGCAGTAGCGGTCCTCGTCGATCATGCGGCCGATGCCGCGCACCTGGCCTTCGATGCGATGGATGCGGCGCGCAAGCGCCACCGGGTCGTCGCGTGCGACAAGCGGATGCGCCGGCATCTTTTCGTCGCGCGCGAGCGGACGCGCGGCGGCGGAACGCGTCGGCGCCGCGGCGCGCGAAGTCACACGCGCCTTCGCCCTAGGCGCCGATGGCATAGCCCGCGTCCTCCACCGCCGCGGCGAGCGCCGCACGATCGGCAATGGCGGCGTCGAACGTCACATGCGCGCGCGGCGGCACGAGCGTCACGGTGGCGTCGGCGACGCCGGGCACCGCAGTCAGCACGCGTGTCACGCTGCCGACGCAACCGTTGCAGCTCATGCCTTCGATCGCAAGGTCGATGGTTTGCATCACGTCTCCTCGTTCAGTCTGGGGGGTGCATCCGGCTCGGCGCGAACCGGCGCAGCAGCAAGGCATTGCCGACGACCGACAGCGAGCTTGCCGCCATCGCCGCGCCGGCGATCATCGGATCGAGCAGGCCGAGCGCCGCGAGCGGGATGCCCAGCGCGTTGTAGCCGAAGGCGAAAGCAAGGTTCTGCCTGACCTTGGCGAGCGTCGCGTGGGCGAGCTCGATCGCGTCGACGACCGCATCCATGTCGTCGCGCACGATCGTGACGTCGGCCGCCGCGCCGGCGATGTCGGAGCCCGACGCCATCGCGAAGCCAACATCGGCCGCGGCAAGCGCTGCGGCGTCGTTGATGCCGTCGCCGACCATCGCCACCACGTCCCCGGACGCTTTCATCGCGGCCACGGCCTCCACCTTCTGCGACGGTGACAGTGCCGCGCGCACGTCGTCGATGCCGGCCGCGGCCGCCACGGCGCGCGCGGTGGTTGCATGGTCGCCGGTGAGCATCGTCACGCCGATGCCCGCGGCCCGCAGACGCGCGACGGCCGACGGCGCCGATGGCCGCAGCGGATCGGCGAGCGCAAAGGCGACGAGCGGAACACCACCGACGGCCGCGACGACCGTCGTGCGGCCGTCGCCCTGCCACCGCGCGAGCGCCGCGCGATCCTCGCCGTCCAGCGCGATGGTCGCGCCCGGCGCGCCGAGCGTGACGACGCGGCCATCGCCGAGCATCGCATGCACGCCCTGCCCGGGCACGTCCTGCGCGCCGGTGATTCGTGCCGGTTCCACCTGCAGTGCCGCGAGGCGCGTCGCGATGGCCTTCGACAGCGGATGCGTCGACGCGGCCGCGAGCGCGGCGGCGATCGGCAGCGCGACGGCCGCGTCGGCCCCGGAACCGACGCGCAGGTCGACCACTTCGGGACGGCCCGCAGTCAAGGTGCCGGTCTTGTCGACGGCGACGCGAGTGACCCCTGCGGCGACCTGCAACGCGGCCGCGTCGCGCACGAGGATGCCGAGCTGCGCGGCACGGCCGGTGCCGACGACGATGGCGGTCGGCGTGGCGAGGCCGAGTGCGCAGGGGCAGGCGATCACCAGCACGGAGACGCTCGCGACGAGCGCGCGCGGCAGGTCGCCGGCGACGAGCCATGTTGCGGCAAACGTCACCAGCGCGATGGCGAGCACCGCCGGCACGAAGATCGCGGACACGCGGTCGGCCAGCGCCTGCACCGGCGCACGCGAACCCTGGGCGGTGGCAACGAGGCGGATGATCGCGGCGAGGCGCGTCGCCGCGCCGACACCCGTCGCCTCGCAGGTCAGCAGGCCCTGCCCGTTCTGCGTGCCGGCGAATACGCGAGCGCCGGCTTGCTTGTCCACCGGCATGCTCTCGCCGGTGAGCATGCTCTCGTCGACGCCGGACGTGCCGTCGCGCACGATGCCGTCGACCGCAATCGCGTCGCCGGCACGCACGACGAACGTGTCGCCCGGTACCACCTTCTCGACCGGGACGTCGTGGGCGACGCCGTCGCGCACGACGCGCGCGGTCTTCGGCACGAGGCGCACCAGCGCCTCCAGCGCCGCCGACGTGCGCGACTTCGAGCGTGCCTCGACGAGCTTGCCGAGCAGCACCAGCGCGATCACCGTCGCTCCGCTCTCGAAATACACGTGCAGATAGTCGAGACCGAGCGCGGTGACCGCAGCGCTGTGCAGGTAGGCGATGGTCGTGCCAAGCGCGATCAGCACGTCCATGTTGGCCGCGCCGCCGCGCAGCGCATGCCACGCACCGACATAGAAGCGGCGGCCGGCCCAGAATTGCACCGGCGTCGCCAGCAGCCACTGCCACTCGCGCGGAACGGCGTCGCCGTGCATCGTGCCCGGCCACGGCAGCATGAGCGCGAGCATCGGCGCCGTGAGCAGCGCCGCGACCGCGAAATCGCGCAGCAGTTGCCGCCGTTCGCCGGCCTTGCGCGCGGCATCGCGTGCGCGGTCGGCAACGGGATCGGCGCGCAGCGCCGCGCCATAGCCGGCACGGCCGATGGCCGTGATCACCGCAGCCACGTCCGGCGCGCCGTCGAAGGCGACGCTGGCGGTCTCGGTGGCGAGGTTGACGTGCGCGTGCAGCCCCGGTAAGCGTCCGACCACGCGCTCGATGCGCTGCGCGCACGCAGCGCAGGTCATGCCGGTGACGGTGAATTCGAGACGCGCAGCGGCTGCCGTCGCCGCATTCCCGGCGACCGGCAATGTGCTGTCCATGCCTGCCATATATACCCTGGCCGGGTATATATCAAGCGCCCGGGACGGCGACGGCTACAGCTACAGCTTGACGCGCCCGCGCAGCACGTCGCCGAACATCGCGAAGTCGCCGGCGAGGCTGTAGAACGGGTGATGAAAGGTCGCCGGACGGTTGTGCTCGAAGAAGAAGTGTCCGATCCACGCGAGGCCGTAGCCGCCGAGCGGCGCCGCGATCAGCCAGCGCACGTCGCGTGCCAGAAGGGCGGCCGCGACGGCGGCGATCACGCACAGCGTGCCGGCGATGTGCAGCCGCCGGCAGGCACGGCTTGCATGCTCCGCAAGATAGAACGGATAGAACTCGGCGAACGTCGCGAATCGCCGCACCGCCACTCACTCGCGCTTCAGCTGCGGGAACAGGATCACGTCGCGGATCGACGCGGCGTCCGTCAGCAGCATCACCAGGCGGTCGATGCCGATGCCCTCGCCCGCGGTCGGCGGCAGGCCGTATTCGAGCGCACGCACGTAATCGGCGTCGTAGTGCATCGCTTCCTCGTCGCCGGCATCCTTGGCCGATGCCTGCGCGGCGAAGCGCGCCGCCTGGTCCTCCGGATCGTTGAGCTCGGAAAAGCCGTTGGCGATCTCGCGTCGCGTGATGAAGAGCTCGAAGCGGTCGGTGACCGCGGGATCGGCATCGCTCGCGCGAGCGAGCGGCGACACGTCGGTGGGATGCGCGACGATGTAGGTCGGCTGCACCAGCTTCTCTTCGGTGGTCGCCTCGAAAAGCTTGAGCTGCAGCACGCCGAGACCGTCGCTCGCCAGCACGTCGACGCCGATCCGCCGCAGGGACTCGCGCAGGAATTCGGGGCGGGCGAGGTCCGCCAGCGCGTAGCCGTCGTTGTAGCGGTGAATCGCCTCGGCCATGGTCAGGCGGTCGAACGGGCGGCCGAGCTCGATGGTCTCGCCCTGGTAGGTCACCGTCGTCGAGCCGAGCACCTTCTGCGCGACGCCGCGGATCAGCTCCTCGGTGAGGTCCATCAGGTAGCGATAGTCGCGATAGGCCTCGTAGAACTCGAGCATCGTGAACTCGGGATTGTGGCGCGTCGAGATGCCCTCGTTGCGGAAGTTGCGGTTGATCTCGAACACGCGCTCGAGGCCGCCGACGACCAGCCGCTTGAGGTACAGCTCCGGCGCGATCCGCAGGTACAGCTCGGTGTCGAGCGCATTGTGGTGCGTGACGAACGGCCGCGCCGCGGCGCCGCCGGGAATCGGGTGCATCATCGGCGTCTCGACCTCGAGGTAGCCGCGAGCGACGAAGAATTCGCGGATCGCCTGCACGATCTGCGAGCGCCGCACGAACACCTCGCGCGACGCCGGGTTGGTGACGAGGTCGAGGTAGCGCTGCCGGTACTTCTGCTCCTGGTCGGCGAGGCCGTGGAACTTCTCCGGCAGCGGCCGCAGCGCCTTGGCGAGCAGGCGCACGCCATCGCAGCGCACGGAAAGCTCGCCTGCCTTGGTCTTGAACAGCGTGCCCGTGGCGGCGACGATGTCGCCCAGGTCCCAATGCTTGAAAGCCTCGAGGGTCTGCGCGCCGACGCCGTCGAGCGTGACGTAGAGCTGGATGCGTCCGGACATGTCCTGCAGCGTGGCGAAGCAGGCCTTGCCCATGACGCGTTTCAGCATCATGCGTCCGGCCACCGCCACCTTGTGCGCACGCGGTTCCAGCGTCTCGTTGTCGAGCGCATCGAACGTCGCGTGCAGCTCGCCGGCGAGCGCATCGCGGCGGAAATCGTTCGGATAGGCGTGCCCCTGCCGGCGCAGCTCCGCGAGCTTGGCACGCCGCTCGGCGAACACGGGACTGTCGTCCGCCACCGTCGGCGCGGGCTTGTCATGGTCGTTCATCGCTCGCCTCCCCGGCGTGCCTGGCGTCGCTGCCGCGAACGGTGATTCATGCGCCGGTGCCCGTGCGCGGCCACCGCTGCCGCGCGAGCGCCGCGGCAACGAAGGCCGCGGGCGTCAAGTCGCGAAAATCGGCGATCGCGGCAATTACGTGCGGACCGGCCAGCGCCTCGGCGCTCGCGCCAGTGGTCACTGCCACGGCCAGCATGCCCGCGCGGCGGGCCGCCTCGATGCCGAGCGGCGCATCCTCGAATACGACGCAATCGCCCGGCGCCACGCCGAGCCGCTCGGCGGCGGCGATGAAGATGTCGGGGGCGGGCTTGCCGTGCGCCACCTCGTGGCCGCCGACGATCGCGCCGAAAAAGCCTTCCATTCCGAGGTGCGACATCGCGAACGCGATATTGGCGGCGTCGCCGGCAGTGCCGCAGGCGAGCGCAAGGCCATCGGCCCGCGCCGCCCGCGCGAACTCCGCGAATCCAGGCACTTCGCGGAACTCAGCGCCGAAGCGCGCGCGATACAGCGCTTCCTTTTCGTCGACGAGCGCACGCGCGCGTTCGTCGCCCAGCGGCCCCATCAGCTCGCGCATCGCCTCGGCACCGGTGCGGCCGGCCGTGCGCGCGAAGAAGCCGTCGAAATCGACGTCCAGCGCGTGACGCGCGAAGAAGTCCTGCCAGGACGCGTGGTGCGCGGGCATCGAATCGATGATCGTGCCGTCGATGTCGAAAATGAAGGCGGTCATTGCACGCCCTGCTTCAGGCTGGCGGCGATGAAGTCGTCGAGCTCGCCGTCGAGCACGGCCTGCGTGTTGCCGACTTCGTAATTGGTGCGCAGGTCCTTGATGCGCGACTGGTCGAGCACGTAGCTGCGGATCTGGTGGCCCCAGCCGATATCCGTCTTGGCGTCCTCGAGCTTCTGCTGCTCCTCCTGGCGCTTGCGCACCTCGAACTCGTAGAGCTTGGCCTTGAGCATCGCCATCGCCTCGGCGCGGTTGCGATGCTGCGAGCGGTCGTTCTGGCATTGCACGACGATGTTGGTCGGCAGGTGCGTGATGCGCACGGCGGAATCGGTCTTGTTGATGTGCTGGCCGCCGGCGCCCGATGCGCGGAACGTGTCGACGCGGATGTCGGCCGGGTTGATGTCGACCTCCACCGAGTCGTCGATCTCCGGGTACACGAACACGCTGGCGAACGACGTGTGGCGCCGTGCGTTGGAGTCGTACGGGCTCTTGCGCACGAGGCGGTGCACGCCGGTCTCGGTGCGCAGGTATCCGAAGGCGTAGTCGCCGGTCGCCTTGATCGATGCGCTCTTGATGCCGGCGACTTCCCCCGGCGACTCCTCGAGCACCTCCACGCCGAACCCCTTGCGCTCGCAATAGCGCAGGTACATGCGCAGCAGCATCGATGCCCAGTCCTGCGCCTCGGTGCCGCCGCTGCCGGCCTGGATGTCGAGGAAGCAGTTGTTGGCATCGAGCGGGTTGGCGAACATGCGCCGGAATTCCAGCCCGTCGACGGTGCGCGCCACCGGCTCGAGATCGGCGGCGACGGCCGTCATCGTGGCGTCGTCGGCGTCGTCCCGCGCGAGCTCGAAGAGCTCGCCGCTGTCGTCGATCTGGCGCGCGAGGCCGCTCAGCGTCACGACCACGTCGTCGAGCGTCTTCTTCTCCCTGCCCAGTGCCTGCGCGCGCTCCGGGTTGTCCCAGATGCGCGGATCCTCGAGCTCGCGCGCCACCTCCTCGCGCCGTGCCGCCTTCACATCGAAGTCAAAGGTACCTCCGCAGCTCTGCCGTGCGGGTCCTGAGGTCGGCGAGCGTGGCGGCGATGCGGTTGATGCTTTCGGCTTCCATGAGCAGTCGCGGTTCAGTCGGTGGTCGACCCTCGATTATACGGCGTGTCGCCATCATTCGTCAGGGTCGCAACGGTCGCGTGCCGCACCGGCCATGCCCTGCGCCGGCGTAGAATTCCGCGCATCGGCTGCCCTTTCCGCACGGAGCGAACATGCCCACGTTCTTCATCAACAAGAACCGCGTCGACATCAGCAAGGACGTGCATTCCGACACGCCGCTTTTGTGGATCCTGCGCGACCAGCTCAACCTCACCGGCACCAAGTACGGCTGCGGCCTCGCGCTGTGCGGCGCATGCACGGTGTACGTCGAGGGCAAGCCCGTGCGTTCCTGCCAGACACCGCTGTCGTCGCTCAAGCAGGGTGCCGACATCACCACGATCGAAGGCCTCAAGACGCGCGAATCGCAGGCCGTGCAGGCGGCGTGGACCCGGCTCGACGTGCCGCAATGCGGTTACTGCCAGTCGGGCCAGGTGATGTCCGCCACCGCGCTCCTCGCGAAGAACAAGCATCCCACGGACGCCGACATCGATGCCGCGATGGGGGGCAACATCTGTCGCTGCGCGACCTACGTGCGCATCCGCGCCGCCATCCACGAAGCGGCGAAGAGCCTCGCCTGAAGGAGCGGCCATGAATCCGACGCGACTGTTCGATCCGCTGCCCACCGCCCTCGCCGACGCTCCGCGCGATGGCGACTCCCGGGGTGCGCATGCCGACGCCGGCATGACGCGCCGCGTGTTCCTCAAGGTGGCCGCGAGCGCCGGCCTCACGCTCGCCGTGTACACCGGCCGCGCTGCCGCGCAAGCGGCGGCGGGCAAGGGCGCGGAACCGGGCGCCTTCGTGCGCATCGGCAACGACGACACCGTCACCGTCGTGGTCAAGCACCTGGAGATGGGCCAGGGCACGTTCACCGGCCTGCCGACGCTGGTCGCCGAGGAGCTCGACGCCGCGTGGTCGCAGATCCGCGCCGAAGCGGCGCCTGCGGACGCGAGCCGCTACAACAATCTCGCGTGGGGCGCCGCGCAGGGCACCGGCGGCTCGTCGTCGCTCGCCAACTCGTTCATCCAATATCGCCAGGCCGGCGCCGCGGCGCGGGCGATGCTGGTCGCGGCCGCGGCGCAGCGCTGGAACGTGGATGCCAAGTCGGTGACCGTGAAGAACGGCGTCGTCACCGGCCCCGGCGGCAAGCATGCGACGTTCGGCGAGCTCGCCAGCGCGGCGGCCCGGCAGCCGGTGCCGGCGGACGTCCGGCTCAAGGATCCCGCCGATTTCGTCTACATCGGCAAAGCCGTCCCGCGCACGGACAGCGCGGCGAAGTCCAACGGCACCGCGATGTTCACGCAGGACGTCAAGCTGCCGGGCATGCTCACGGCGGTGGTCCAGCATCCGCCGCGCTTCGGCGCGCGCGTGAAGAGCTTCGATTCGGACGATGTTTCCGGCGTGCCGGGGGTGCGCTACGTAATCGAGGTGCCCAATGGCGTCGCGGTGGTGGCCACGAGCTTCTGGGCGGCGAAGAAGGGGCGCGACGCGCTCAAGGTGGAATGGGACGCGGCGTCGGGCTTCAAGGGCTCGACCTCCGATGTCTTCGACGAGTATCGGCGCCTCGCCAAGACGCCCGGCAAGCCGGTGCGCAGCGACGGCGACGCCGCCAAGGCGCTCGCCGCGGGCGCCAAGCGCATCGATGCCGAATACGTGTTCCCCTACCTCGCGCACGCGCCGATGGAGCCGCTCAATTGCGTGGTCAAGCTGTCCGCCGACCATTGCGAGATCTGGAACGGCGAGCAGTTCCACACCGGCGACCAGTTCGCGGTCGCGCAGTTGCTCGGCCTGAAACCCGAGCAGGTGATCATCCACCAGGTGTTCGCCGGCGGCAGCTTCGGCCGGCGCGCGAGCTCCGTGTCGGACTACGTGCTCGAGGCCGCGTCGATCGCGAAGGGCATCGCCAAGGCGGGCAAGCGCGACATCCCGATCAAGCTCGTGTGGGCCCGCGAGGACGACATGACGGGCGGCTATTACCGTCCGGCGTACCTGCACACGATGAGCGCCGCGCTCGACGCCAAGGGCGACGTCGTCGCGTGGCAGCACCGGATCGTCGGCCAGTCGATCACCGAAGGCACGTCGATGGCGGCGATGACCACCAAGGACGGCATCGACCAGACGAGCGTCGAAGGCGCGTCGAACCTGCCGTACGCGATCGCCAATCTGGCGGTGGACCTGCACACACCGTCCATCGGCGTCCCCGTCCTGTGGTGGCGCTCGGTCGGCTCGACGCACACCGCGTACTCCACCGAGACGATGATCGACGAGCTCGCGGTGGCAGCGGGCAAGGATCCCGTCGAGTTCCGCAAGGCGCTGCTCGCCGGCAAGCCGCGGCACCTGGGCGTGCTCGCGCTTGCTGCGCAACAGGCGGGATGGGGCCAGCCGCTCGCGCCCGGCAAGCCCGGCGAGAAGCGCGGCCGAGGCGTCGCGGTGCACGAGTCGTTCAACACGTATGTCGCGGAAGTGGCCGAAGTCACCATCGACGCCGGCAACAACGTCAAGGTCGATCGCGTCGTCTGTGCGGTCGATTGCGGCGTTGCGGTCAATCCCGACGTGATCCGCGCACAGATGGAAGGTGGCATCGGCTTTGCGCTGGCCGCGGCGCTGCACGGCGAGATCACGCTCAAGGACGGCGTCGTCGAGCAGACCAACTTCCACCAGTACCAGGTGCTGCGGATCAACGAGATGCCGAAAGTGGACGTGCACATCGTGGCGTCGACGGACGCGCCTTCGGGGGTCGGCGAGCCGGGCGTGCCGCCGCTCGCCCCGGCCGTGGCCAACGCCATTGCAGCGGCCACCGGCAAGCGCCTGCGCACGCTGCCGTTCCGGCTCGCCTGAGCCGTTGCCCGCACCGGGAACCGCGAGACTGCGGTTCCCGCGCCCGCCCGCCGCGGCGCCGCCCCTCCCCGATCGCCGGCACGCACTCCTCCCCCGGGCCGGCGCTGGCCCGTGACTTGCTTAAGTGCAGGCTCGATCCGCCATTGCGCGGGTAGAGTGCGGGGCGGCGACTGCCTGCCCGTGCACGCTGTCGCGGGCCGTCACTTTTGAGGACGCCGGAGGGAACCCAAGATGCGCAAGTTCATTGCCGCGCTGGGCGCGGCTGTCGCGCTCATCGCTTCGTCGGCACATGCCGAATCGGGCGTCACCGCCACCACGATCGTGCTCGGCCAGTCCGCCGCGCTCACCGGGCCGGCGATGGAGCTCGGCACCGAGATGCGCGCCGGCGCACTGCTCTACTTCGACTTCGTCAACCAGCGCGGCGGCATCAATGGCCGCACGATCGAGCTGCACACGCTCGACGATGGCTACGAGCCCGATCGCGCGGTCGCCAACACCAAGCGCTTCGTCGACAAGGACGAGGCGTTCGCGCTGTTCGGCTACGTCGGCACGCCGACCACGCTGGCGTCGATGCCCGTCTTCACGCAGGGGCGCGTGCCGCTGCTCGGCCCGTTCACCGGTGCCGAGGCGTTCCGCAAGCCGTTGAACCGCTACATCTTCAACGTGCGCGCCAGCTATTTCCAGGAAACCGAGGATCTGGTCGAGCTGTTGACCAAGCTCAACCTCACGCGCATCGCGGTGTTCTACCAGAACGACGCCTATGGCAAGGCCGGCCTCGAAGGCGTCGACCGCGCGATGAAGAAGCGCAAGCTGGAGATCGCCGCCACCGGCACCGTCGAGCGCAACTCGAGCGACGTCGCGGCCGCGGTCGCCGCGATCGGCAAGTCCAATCCGCAGGCGGTGATCCAGATCAGCGCGTACAAGTCGTGCGCGGCCTTCATCAAGGCGATGAAGAGCGCCGGCGTGTTCCCGCAATACATGAACGTCTCGTTCGTCGGCGCCAGGGCGCTGGCTCAGGAGCTCGGCAAGGATGGCCGGGGCGTCGGCATATCGCAGGTGGTGCCGTTCCCGTGGAATGCCGGCATGCCGGTGGTGCGCGATTACCAGAAGCTGTTCCTCGCCAAGAACGGCAAGGAGGCGTACTCGTTCACGAGCCTCGAGGGCTTCATCGCCGCCAAGGTGATGGTCGAGGGCCTGCGCCGCGCCGGGCGCGACCTCACCCGCGAGCGGCTCGTTACCGCGCTCGAGAGCATGAACGACTACGACGTCGGCGGCTTCTCCGTCACCTATTCGCCGTCCGATCACACGGGCTCGCGCTTCGTCGAGCTGACCGCCATCGGCAAGGACGGCGTGTTCGTGCGCTAACATGCGCATCGATGCACACCCCGCAGGATTTCGCCCCGGCTCGTCGCCACGACGGCGCGCTGCCCGACGACACGCTGGTCTTCGCCTATAGCGGCACGCGCCTCTGGTGGCGGGGCGCCGACGATGCGCCGGCCATACCCACGCTTGTCGACCTGCGCCACGCCGGCGTCGACGGCGCGTGGCACTACATGGGCGCGCTCGGCGGCCGCGCCTGCGTCGCGATGACCCTCGCCGATGGCATTGCCGTTCCCGATGGCTACACCGGAAGTGGCCTGCGCTCGCTGTTCTTCCGCATCCCCGAGACGATGCTCGCACTGGCCGGGCGCGCATCGCAGATCGTCGAATGGGACCGCACGCACCGCTTCTGCGGCCGCTGCGCGACGCCGACGCGCGACAAGCCCGGCGAATACGCCAAGGAGTGCCCGAATTGCGGCCTGACCGCATGGCCGCGCGTGTCGCCGGCGATGATGGCGCTCGTCACCCGCGGTCGCGAGCTCCTGCTTGCGCGTTCGCGGCGTTTCGCCGCGACGTCGATGTGGAGCGCGCTGGCGGGGTTCGTCGAGGCCGGCGAGACGGTCGAGGACTGCGTCGCGCGCGAGGTGCGCGAGGAAGTGGGCGTCGAGGTCGCCGACCTGCGCTACTTCGGCAGCCAGTCGTGGCCGTTTCCGCATTCGCTGATGATCGCGTTCACCGCGCGCTACGCCGGCGGCGACATCCGCCTCGACGACGACGAGATCGTCGAGGCGCGCTGGTTTGCCGCCGACGCCCTGCCGACGATCCCCGCCGGCGTCTCCATCGCGCGCCGGCTGATCGACGCCACGGCGGCGCGCCTCGCCGCCCACTGAACGCGCGCGCGGGGCACGCCGCGCGCGGCTTGCTAGAATCAGGGTTCCCGTTTCGTCACGTCGAACGATGCGACGCCCGTCGATGCTCATGCCGCGTGCCCTGTTGCTGGCGATCACCCTCGCGGTGATGCTGCCCCGGCACGCGCTCGCGCAGGCCAACGAGCCGCCGCCGCCGCTGCCGCCCGAATATTCGCAGGCATCGCGCAATGCCTTCGCCGCCGGCATGAAGGAGGCGCGCACGCTGCTCGCGCAGAAGCAGTACGAGGCGGCGATCGCGCGCCTCGATTCGCTCACGCGCGATCGCCCGCGCGAGCCGCAGGCGCGCTTCCTCAAGGGCGTCGCGCTCACCGCACTCGGCCGCGACGACGAGGCCACCAAGCAGTTCGAGGCGCTGACCACCGACTTCCCCGAGCTGCCCGAGCCGCACAACAACCTGGCGGCGCTGTACGCGAAGAAGGGCGACCTCGCGCTCGCACGCCGCGAGCTCGAGCTCGCGATTGCCGCCGATCCGGACTACGGCATCGCCAACGAGAACCTGGGCGACGTCTACGTGAGGCTCGCCGCGCAGCAATACGAGCGCGCTGGCGCGCTTGCCAAGAACAGCAAGACGCTGCCGCTGAAGCTGAAGCTCGTGCGCGACGTGCTCACCGCAACGCCGGCAGACGCCGCTTCCGCGACGCCACCCGCGGCGGGTGCGGCCGGCACGGAGTTGAAAGCGGGCGCCGAGACCAAGCCGGGCACGGCCCCGCATCCAACCTCAGCCACGCCCGGCTCCGGGGCGCCCGCCGACACGACCACCCACGCCGCCACGAAGGAGAAGTCCCCATGAGTCATCGCATTGCCACGCTCGCGTTCGCCGCGATCGCGTCGTTCGCCGCCGCTGGCATCGCCGCGGCGGCCAATCCGCAGGTCGAGCTCGACACCACCCAGGGCAAGATCCGCATCGAGCTCTTTCCGGATGCCGCGCCGAAGACCGTCGCCAATTTCCTGCAGTACGTGAAGGACGGCTTCTACAGCGGCACGCAGTTCCATCGCGTGATTCCCGGCTTCATGGTGCAGGGCGGCGGCCTGTCCGCCGATTTCAAGGAAAAGCCGACGCGTGCACCGGTGCCGATCGAATCCGAGCAATCGGTCAAGGCCGGGCTGTCCAACGTCGTCGGCAGCGTGTCGATGGCGCGCACCGGCGATCCCAATTCGGCGACCGCGCAGTTCTTCATCAACGTCGCCGACAACAAGCGCCTGGACTTCCAGTCGGCCGACGCCCGCGGCTATGGCTACACGGTGTTCGGCAAGGTGGTCGAAGGCATGGACGTCGTCAACAAGATCGCGGCCGCACCGACCGGCCCCGGTGGCCCGTTCCCGCGCGACGTGCCGCAGCAGCGGGTCGTCATCAACGCGGCGAAGGTGGTCACGCCATGAGCGCCGCAGGGCCGTCCCAAGGCGCTGCCCCCTTGGGGGAGGCGAGCGGAGCTCGCTACGGGGGGAACCATGAGTGAAGGACAAAAGGACCGGGTCAAGCTCACCACGAACCACGGCGACATCGTGATCGAGCTCGAACATGACAAGGCGCCGGTCACCGTCGCCAACTTCCTGCAATACGTGAAGGACGGCCACTACGACAACACGCTGTTCCATCGCGTGATCGACGGCTTCATGGTCCAGGGCGGCGGCATGGAGCCCGGCATGCGCCAGAAGCCCACCCGCGCACCGATCGCGCACGAGGGCGCCAACGGCCTCAAGAACCGCAAGTACACGCTGGCGATGGCGCGCACCTCCGACCCGCATTCGGCGTCGAGCCAGTTCTTCATCAACGTCGCCGACAACGACTTCCTCGACTTCAAGTCGCCCGGCGGCCAGGGCTGGGGCTATTGCGTGTTCGGCAAGGTGGTCGAGGGCGCCGACGTCGTCGACGAGATCCGCGGCGTCGCCACCGGTCGCAGCGGCATGCACGAGAACGTGCCGACCGACGATGTGATCGTCGAGCGCGCGGAAGTGGTGGCCGCTTGACCCGATTGCGCGCGCAGCGGCGCGACATGCACGCTCACCGCTGAGCCCGCGATGCCGGCCGCCGACGCGCCCACGCTGTTCGTGTCGGACCTGCACCTGGCGCCGGCGCGCCCGGCGCCTCTGGCGGCGTTCCACCGGTTCGCCGCCGGCCCCGCGCGCGGCGCGGCGGCGCTCTACGTGCTGGGCGACCTGTTCGACTGGTGGATCGGCGACGAGCAGCTGCGCGAGCCGTTCGCGCGCGATGTCGCGCGGTCGCTGCGCGCCGTCGCCGACGCCGGCGTGCCGCTGTACGTCGCCCGCGGCAACCGCGACTTCCTGCTCGGCGAGCGCTTCGCGCGCGAGACGGGCGCGCAGATGCTGCCCGAGCAGCAGGTCATCGACGTCGACGGCGAGCGCGTCCTCGTCACGCATGGCGACGAGCTGTGCGTCGACGACGTCGAGTACCAGGCGTATCGCGCCCGCATCCGCAGCCCGCGCTCGGTCGCGCGCCTGCTGGCGCTGCCGCCCCTCGCACGCCGCGGCATCGCGTGGTGGCTGCGGCGGCGCAGCCGCAACGCCACGGCACTGAAGTCCGAATCGATTACCGATGTCGCCGCCTCGGCGGTCGCCGACGCGTTTCGCGCGCATGACGTGCGGCGGCTGATCCACGGCCACACGCATCGCCCGGCGCGCCATCACTCGCGCGTCGACGACGTCGCCCGCGAGCGCATCGTGCTCGCCGACTGGCATGATCGCGGCCACGTGCTGGAGCTGCGACGCGGTGAGCCCGTGAGCTACGACGTCGACGCCTGAGCGATGGCTGCGACGCCCGGCTGCCCATCCCGCCCCTGCCCCGAC
>DATBOK010000006.1:0-21777 GCA_036553845.1 Casimicrobiaceae bacterium | reverse complement strand
GCGCTCGACGCGCTGGTGGTCGCGGCCGATCGCCTGGGCGCGGGCCTCGCCGCGGTTGCCGAGCGCAGCGAGGACCTGGCGTCGCTCGCTGCGCGCGCCGACGACGTGGCGCGCCGGCTCGCGCGCTGGCGGCACGCAGAGAGCGCGCCGGAGGACGACGGCGAGGCGTACATCCGCTGGGCCGATGTCACGCCGCATGGCTTCCAGCTGCACGCGTCGCCGCTGTCGGTGGCGCGCATCTTCCGTCGCCAGATCGAGTCGTCCGGCCGCAGCTGGATATTCACGTCGGCGACGCTCGCCGTTGCCGGCGACTTCGATCTGTACACGTCCACGCTCGGTCTCGCCGACGCCAGCACCGGCTGCTGGCAGAGCCCTTTCGACTATGCGCGCCAGGCGCTGCTCTACCTGCCGCGCGATCTGCCGCAGCCGGGCGCGGCCGAGCACACCGATGCCGTGGTCGATGCCGTGCTGCCCGTGCTGCGTGCCAGCGGGGGGCGCGCGTTCCTGCTGTTCACGACGCTGCGCGCACTGGCGCGCGCGAAGGAGCGCGTGGCGCAGGGCCTTGCGCGCGAGGGACTCGATTTTCCGCTGCTGGTGCAGGGCGAGGGCTCGAAGACCGAGCTCCTCGAGCGCTTCCGCCGGCTCGGCAACGCCGTGCTGCTCGGCTCGGCGAGCTTCTGGGAGGGCGTCGACGTGGCCGGCGACGCGCTGTCGGTCGTCGTCATCGACAAGCTTCCGTTCGCGCCGCCCGACGATCCGCTCCTCGCCGCGCGCCTCAAAAAGCTCGAGGACGACGGCGGCAACGCGTTTCGCGACTGGCAGCTGCCGCAGGCGGCGATCAACCTCAAGCAGGGCGCGGGCCGCCTGATCCGCACCGAGACCGATCGCGGCGTGCTGATGATCGGCGACCCGAGGCTCGTCGAGAAATCCTACGGCAAGGTGCTGTGGCGCAGTCTGCCGCCGATGCGTCGTACGCGCGAGCTTGCCGAGGTCGAGGCGTTCTTCGCGGCCGGAGGTCAGGAATCAGGGATCAGGGATCAGTGACGTCTCGATCCGTCCGCCGGCGCATCGAGCGCCGTTCGCGGTTGTTCACGAAGGCCGGTGAATCGTCGTGCCATCGGCGCCCGATGCGCCGCGCGGGTCACGCTGCTGATCCCTGATCCCTGAAACCCGCCGCTACCAGATCTTCCACCACGGCTTGGGCACCGCGGCCACCAGGAATCGACTGTTCGGATAGGTCTTTTCGAGCACGCGCCGCGTGTCGTCGCGCAACCCCGTCAGCCCCATCCGGTCGTACGACTGGATCATGATGTCGAGCGCCTCCTCGTTCGCCGGCTGGCGCGGATAGGTCAGCAGCGAATCCTGCGCGCGATTGGCGGCGGCGATGTACGCGCCGCGGTTGAAGTAATAGCGCGCGACCAGCACGTCGTGACGGGCCATCGCATTGGCGAGGAAGCGCAGCCGGTCGCGGCCGTCCTCGGCGTACTTGCTTTCGGGAAAGCGCGCGACGAGCTCCTTGAACGCGGCGAAGGAATCGCGCATCGCCTTGGGATCGCGCTCGGCGGGGTCGAGCTCGTAGACGTAACCGAGGATGCCCTGGTCCTCGCGGAAATAGACGAGTCCCTTGAGGTACAGCGCGTAGTCGACGTTGGGGTGGTTGGGATACGTGCGTATGAAGCGGTCGCACGCCGAAATCGCGGTCTCGATCTCGCCCAGCCGGTAATTCGCGTACGCGCCTTCGAGCATCGCCTGCTGCGCGTAGCGGCCATAGGGGAAGCGCCCTTCCAGCGTCTCGAACAGCTTGGCCGCCCGCGTATAATTGCCGTCGCCCAGCGCGCCGTGCGCTTCCGTGTACAGCTTGTCCGCCGACCATCCCGCCGTCTCGTCCTTGCCCATGTCCGGCAGCAGACTGCAACCTGCCGCGAACACGACACAGAGCGCGACGAGCGCGAATGCGCGCACGCGCATCAGCATGAGGTGGGCAAGAGACATCGTGGGCATCGATCCGGCGTCGTGACAGCCGCGAATTATACGCCGCCGCCGCTGGCGCTCGTGGTGCCCGCGGGACTCGCCGGCATGCGCCTCGACCAGGCGCTGGCGCAGCTGCTGCCGCAGCATTCGCGCAATCGGCTCAAGGCGTGGATCGACGCCGGCGAAGTCACCGTCGATGGCGCGCCGCGCGCACCGCGGCACCGCCTCGCCGGCGGCGAGACGCTGGCGATCGTCGCGCCGCCGGCCGTCGCCGACGACGCGCACGCCGCCGAATCGATCGCGCTCACGATCGTCTACGAGGACGACGCGCTGATCGTCGTCGACAAGCCGGCGGGCCTCGTCGTGCACCCGGGTGCGGGCAACCGCGCCGGCACCCTCCTCAACGCGCTGCTGCATCACGCGCCGGCGCTCGCCGCGGTGCCGCGCGCGGGCATCGTGCACCGCCTCGACAAGGACACCAGCGGGCTGCTCGTCGTCGCCCGCACCATGGAAGCGCAGACGGCGCTGCAGCGCGCGCTGGCGGCGCGCAGCGTCAAGCGCGAGTACCTGGCGATCGCCTACGGCGACATCGAGCGCGCGATGACGATCGACGCGCCGATCGCGCGCCATCCGTCGGCGCGCACGACGATGGCGGTGGTCGCCAGCGGCCGCGTCGCGCGCACGCACGTCGAGCCGCGCGAGCGCTACACGATCGCCACGCTCGTCAAGTGCACGCTCGACACCGGCCGCACCCACCAGATCCGCGTGCACATGTCGGCGGTGCGCCATCCGCTGGTCGGCGACACGGTGTACGGCACGCCGCGGCGCATTCCCGGCCTGCCGCCGATGGGCCGCCAGGCGCTCCACGCGTGGCGTCTCGCGCTCCTGCATCCGGAGAGCGGCAAGCCGATGCGCTGGCAGTCCGAGCCGCCGGCGGATTTCGCCGCATTGCGTGAAGCGCTGCGTGCGCGCGATGCCTGGGCCTGAACTCGCGCACGCCTTCGCCGCGCGAGGCCTCGACTGGATCGTGCCGTCGTGGCCGGCGCCGCCGCGCGTGCACGCGTTCATGACCACGCGCAACGGCGGCGTCAGTGACGGTGCGCGAACCGCGCTCGACATCGGCGGCGCGCGGGACGGCGATGATCCGGCGATCGTCGAGAATCGGCGGCGGCTCGCCGCGTTCCTGCCGGCACCGCCGATATGGCTCGAGCAGGTCCACGGCCGCACCGTCGCGAATGTCGACGCCGCCAACATCGCGGCGCTTCGCGCGGCCGCGGCACGAGGCGACGCGCTGGTCACGCGGCTCGCCGATGCGCCGCTTGCGATCCGCGTCGCCGACTGCATTCCCGTGCTGTTCGCCGCACGCGACGAGTGCGTCGTCGCCGCCGCGCACGCCGGCTGGCGCGGCCTCGCCGGCGGCGTCATCGAGGCCACGCTGGCCGCGATGCGCGCAGCGCCGGCGTCGGTCGCGGCGTGGCTCGGCCCCGCGATCGGCGCGGCCGCATTCGAGGTCGGCGACGACGTGCGCGACGCGTTCACCCGCGACGATGCCGGCGCCGACGCGCACTTCGTCGCCGGACGCGACGGCCGGTGGCAGTGCGACTTGCGCGCGCTCGCGCGGCGGCGACTGGCGGCGGCGGGAGTCGTCGACATCGCCGGCGACGACGCCTGCACGCACGCCGCAAGCACGCGCTTCTTCTCCTATCGCCGCGATGGCACGACCGGGCGCATGGCGGCCTGTATCTGGCAGGATCGCGGCTGACGGCCCGCAGGCGCGGCGGCCGCGGATCGCGTGCGGTAAGATCGTCGGCCCATGTACTACGAGGTCTTCCTCGCCGCGCTCGCCGCTGGCGTGCTCGCGACGATCGCCGCGGGTGCGTCGCTCACGCTGCCCGCGAGCTTCATTCCAAGGCTCGTGTCGTTCGCCGTCGGCGCGCTCCTCGGCGCGGTGTTCATCGAGCTCCTGCCCGACGCGCTCGAGCGCGGCGGCAACGAGCACGTGATGGTGACCGTGCTCGCCGGCCTGCTGGTGTTCTTCCTGCTCGAAAAGCTGGTGCTGTGGCGGCACAGCCACGGCGACATGCCGCACGACGTCGCGCGCGACGAGACCGAGCACGCGCATGCGATGCACGGCGCCGACCTGCACGCCCACGACCATGGCCGCTCCGGGCTGATGATCCTGATCGGCAACAGCGTGCACAACTTCTGCGACGGCATCGTCATCGCCGCGGCGTTCGTCGCCGACGCGCGCCTCGGCCTCGTGACGACGCTGGCGATCGTCGCCCACGCGGTGCCGCAGCAGATCGGCGACTTCGCCGTGCTGCTGCACTCGGGCTACACGCGGCAGCGCGCATTCGGCGTCAACGTCGCGACGGGAGTCGCCACGCTGGCGGGCGCCACCGCCGGCTATTTCGCGCTGGCGGCACTCCAGGGCATCCTGCCGACGGTGCTGGCCATTGCGTCGGCGAGCCTGCTCTACGTCGCCGTCGCCGATCTGATCCCGAGCCTGCACCGGCGCCCCGAGCCGCTCGAGACACTGAAGCAGATGCTGCTGATCCTGTCAGGCATCGCGATCATCGCCGGCGTGCACTTCGCGCTCGAGCCCTGACGTGGCGCCGGCGCGACGCTGCTCCGCCGCGCGTGCCGCCGCGTCGCGCCGGCGCGCGTGACGGGCGACCACGATCCATGCATAGAGCGCGACCGGCGCGCAACCCACCAGGGCGAAGGTGACGATGGCGGCGAACGTGCTGCGCATCGCCAGCGCGATCATCGCGATCACGTAGATCCAGCCTGCAATGACGATGTGCATCGATCGCGATTGAACTCGGGCATGCGCCCACGATACCATCCGTTCACGGCGCCCAATGCCCGCAGTCCCGTGCTGAACCACGACAATCCTTCGCTTGCCGCCCTTGCACCGCTCGCTTCGCAATGGCGCGAGGCGAGCGCGCAATGGACCCATTTCTGGACGCAGCCGCTCACCGGCGGCGCGCTCGGCGGTTCGCCGGCCGACGCGGCGCACGCGCGTGACCAAGCCGCCGATGCGCCCGCCGTGGCCGCCATCGAACGTCGCCATGCCGAGCGCGTGGCCGCCCTGTGGCAGGCGGTCGCCGACGCCGGCGGCGGCACGCTGCCCGAAATCGCGCCTGAGGCTGCCGACGACCGCCGCTTCGACGCGCCGGAATGGCATTCGATCGCGTATTTCTCCTGGTTGCGCCAGACCTACCTGATCCATGCCGCGTACTTGCGCGAGCGCGCCGCGGCGGCGCCGCTCGCGGCGGCGGACGCGCGTCGCCTCGGGTTCTTCCTGCGCCAGTACCTCGACGCGATCTCGCCCGCCAATTTCGTCGCCACCAATCCGGCGGTGATGAAGCGCGCGATCGCCTCCGGCGGCGCGAGCCTCGTGCACGGCGCGACCAACTTCGTCAGCGACCTGCGCGCCGGGCGCATCACGATGAGCGACCCCGACGCGTTCGAGGTGGGACGCAACCTGGCGGTGACGCCCGGCAGCGTGGTGTTCCGCAACCCGCTGATCGAGGTGCTGCAGTACGACGCCACCACGCCGCGCGCCGGGCGCCGGCCGCTCCTGATCGTGCCGCCGTGCATCAACAAGTACTACATCCTCGACCTTGCCGCGCACGACTCCTTCGTGCGCTACGCCGTGAGCCGCGGCCACACCGTCTTCATGGTGTCGTGGCGCAACGTGCCGCCGGCGCTGGGTGCGCTCGGCTGGGACGACTATCTCGCCGACGGCGTGCTCGCAGCGATCGACGTCGCCAAGGCGGTGAGCGGCAGCAGCACCGTGAACGCGCTCGGCTTCTGCGTGGGCGGCACGCTCCTCGCGAGCGCGCTGGCCGTGCTCGCCGCGCGCGACGACCGCAGCGTGGCGAGCCTCACCCTGCTGGCGACGATGCTCGATTTCAGCGACCCCGGCGAGATCGGCGCGTACGTCACGCCCGAATTCCTGGCGATGAACGAAGCCGCGATGATGGCAGGCGCGCGCATGCGCGGCAGCACGCTGGCCGCGGCGTTCGCCAGCCTGCGCGCCAACGACCTCGTCTGGCGTTACGTGGTCGGCAACTATCTCGAGGGACGCACGCCGCCCGCGTTCGACCTCCTTCACTGGAACGGCGATTCGACGAGCCTGCCCGGACCCATGTACCTGTACTACCTGCGCGAGATGTACCTCTACAACCGGTTGCGCGAGCCGAATGCGCTGACGATGCTCGGCGTGCCGGTCGACCTCGGGCGCATCCGCTGTCCAACCTACGTGATGGCGAGTCGCGACGACCACATCGTGCCGTGGAAGAGCGCATGGCGCACCACGTCGCTGGTCGGCGGCAAGGTCACGTTCGTGCTCGGCGCATCGGGCCACATAGCGGGCGTGGTCAATCCGCCCGACCCGCCGAAGCGCAGCTACTGGAACCATGCGCTGGATGGCAGCGATGCCGACGATTGGCTCGCGCATGCGAGTGCGGTCAAGGGCAGCTGGTGGCCGCACTGGTCGGCGTGGCTCGCCAGGCACAAGGGTGGCACGCGCGCGGCGCCCGCGAGCGTCGGCAGCCCGGCGCTGCCGGCGCTCGCGCGGGCGCCCGGCGAATATGTGCGCGAGATCAACCCTTGAACGCTTCCCGCCGGCGCGCGGCGCCGACATGGTGCACGATAGCCGTCCGCGCAGGCAAGGCGCGCGCGGCGGTTCGACGACAATGACGACGGCAACGAGGAGGAACGAATGTCACAGACACGGCGCGTGGCCCTGGTAACGGGCGGCATGGGCGGCCTCGGCGAGGCGATCTGCATCAAGCTCGCCAAGCTCGGCGACGAGGTGGTCACCACGTATTCGCCCGGCAATACCAAGGCGCAGGAATGGCTCGACAGCATGAAGTCGCAGGGCTATCCGTTTCACGCGTACGCCTGCGACGTCGCCGACTTCGGTGCGGCCGCTGCCTGCGTCGCCAAGGTCGCAGCCGAGATCGGCCACATCGACATCCTCGTCAACAACGCCGGGATCACCCGCGACATGACGTTTCGCAAGATGGACAAGGCCAACTGGGACGCGGTGATGAAGACCAACCTCGACTCGTGCTTCAACATGGCGAAGCAGGTCTGCGACGGCATGGTCGACCGCGGCTGGGGGCGCATCGTCAACATCTCGTCAGTCAACGGCCAGAAGGGCGCCTTCGGCCAGACCAACTACTCGGCGGCCAAGGCCGGCATGCATGGCTTCACCAAGGCGCTGGCGCTGGAAGTCGCGCGCAAGGGCGTCACGGTGAACACGATCTCGCCGGGCTACATCGGCACGAAGATGGTGATGGCCATTCCGAAGGACGTGCTCGATTCCAAGATCATCCCGCAGATCCCGATGGGGCGGCTCGGCAAGCCCGAGGAGGTCGCGGGGCTCGTCGCCTATCTGACCAGCGACGAGGCCGCATTCCTCACCGGGGCCAACATCGCGATCAACGGCGGCCAGCACATGCAATAAAAAAAGGCCCCGCCGGTGAGGGCGAGGCCTTGGAAGTCTGCATTCCGTCAGGAGGAGGAGAGGAATACAGATTGCGCATGCGGCGCGTCCGAGAGGACATGCGGCAATGCACAATTCAATGCTAGCACCAACTCATAGACTTTTGTATCTAAAGAAGTAAAAATATATTGCCCTGCAATATGCTGACGATATCCCTGGGGGCCACCCGCGGCGTTCGCGGCATAAAAAAGCCCCGCCTCGGAGAGAGGCGGGGCTTCAAGTCTGATGCCCGTTGTTGCACGGCCATCGCGGCCGTGCCTTACGTCAGCGTCATCCCACCCACGCTCATGGGACCCGCGGCGTGGCCGCGAGTTCCCGGCGAGACGCGGGAGCGCGCCTGCGGTATTACTTGCGACCCTTGCCGGCCTTGGTAGTCGACGCCGCGGCGGAACGCATGCTGGCATCGGCGAGGCTGGCGACTTGCTTCGTCGCGCGCTGGAACTGGTCGAACGCGGCGGTCGACGCTGCGAACGTCGACTTGAAGGCGTTGACGGCCGCGTCGGCGCCAGCCGGCGCGTTCTTGCTCGCCTTGTCGACGATCGCCGCGACGTTCTTCGAGTACGCGTTCCATGCTTCCTCGGCGAGCGCCGTGTAGCTGCCCTGGGCTTCCGACGCCAGCGCGTACAGCGTGCGCCCATAGCCGACGGCAGCCTGCACGTTCTCCTCGGCGACCTTGGCGCGCAGCGCCATCAGTTCCTGCACGTCCTTGACGCCGGCGACCGCTTGCGCGTTCTCGACGCCGTGGGCGAACACGGCCTTGGCGGCGGTCACGTTGAGCTTGAAGAGCTTTTCCGCGTTTTCGATCGAAAGCGCGGCGAGGCGGGTGGCGTTGGCCACGCCGACCTTGTTGAGCTCGGCGAATTGTTCGGTTGCGTTGTACATGGTCATCACTCCAAAGTCCTGAGGTCGATTGAGCCTTCAACCGGGGACATCACGCCAGCCGTGCCTGTCGCACTGCTTGGCGCCGTCGATGTTCCCGCGTCCATTTGACGGCGCGGTCGAAGCCGACCCTGCCGTCCACGGTGCTCGCTGAATCGCGTTTATGCTGCACCGCACAAACCAAGTATAGGGGCGTCGCACCCCCTCGTCAAGGGTTTTTTAGTGCAGTGCAGCATATATCGGGAGCGCCGCCGTTCCGGAGCCCAAACGGCCGATAAATCAGTGGTTTATAATCCGGCCTTCGGCTTCCGGACCTGCCCATGAGCGCCAGCCCCCGCACGATCAAGAAATACCCGAACCGCCGGCTCTACGACACCGCCAACAGCGGCTACATCACGCTCGTCGACGTCAAGCAGATGGTGCTCGACAACATCGACTTCCAGGTGGTGGATGCGAAGTCAGGCGATGACCTGACGCGCAGCATCCTGCTGCAGATCATCCTCGACGAGGAATCGGGCGGCGTGCCGATGTGGAGCTCGGAGATGCTGGCGCAGATGATCCGCTTCTACGGCAGCGCGCAGCAGACCATCATGGGCCAGTACATGGAGCAGAACGTCAAGGCGTTCCTGGCGATCCAGAAGAAGCTGCAGGACCAGGCGCGGCAGGTCTACGGCGACAAGATGCTGCTGACGCCCGACCTGTGGAAGCAGTTCATGCAGATGCAGGCGCCGGCGATGCAGGGCATGCTCGGCAACTACCTGGAGCAGAGCGCGAAGCTCTTCATGGACATGCAGCAGCGGATGCAGGACCAGACGCGCGGCATGTTCACGTCGTTCCCCTTCCCGACCTTTGCGGCGCCGCCGCAAACCGGCCCCGAAGACGACAAGAAGCGCTGACGCGCGTCGATGCAATGCAGCACATCCGCTTGTGCGCTGCATTAGCTGCGTTGCATTGAAGCTGCCGCGCAGGTCGCAATGCCGTCCAACCCCGCCACCGCCAGCGTCGACTCCTTGCCCCCGCCACCCGCCGCCTTGACCCGCCCGCTGGCTACCGCCGCGCCGCGCGTCGGCTTCGTGTCGCTGGGCTGCCCGAAGGCGCTCGTCGACTCCGAGCAGATCCTCACGCAGCTGCGCGCCGAGGGCTACGCGATCGCACCATCCTACGAGGGCGCCGACCTCGTCGTGGTCAACACCTGCGGCTTCATCGACGACGCCGTCGCCGAATCGCTCGACGCGATCGGCGAGGCGCTCGCCGAGAACGGCAAGGTCATCGTCACCGGCTGCCTCGGCGCCAAGGACGGCGGCGATTTCGTGCGCGCCGCGCACCCGAAGGTGCTCGCGGTCACCGGCCCGCACGCCACCGCCGAGGTGCTCGGCAACGTGCACGCCCACCTGCCGAGGCCGCACGATCCGTTCGTCGACCTCGTGCCGCCACCGGCCGACGGCATCGGCGTCAAGCTCACGCCACAGCATTACGCGTATCTCAAGATCTCCGAAGGCTGCAACCATCGCTGCACGTTCTGCATCATTCCGTCGATGCGCGGCGATCTCGTGAGCCGCCCGATCGGCGACGTGCTGGCCGAAGCCGAGCGCCTGCTGAAAGCCGGCGTACGCGAGCTGCTGGTGATTTCGCAGGACACGAGCGCGTACGGCGTCGACGTCCGCTATCGCACCGGCTTCTGGCAAGGACGGCCGCTGCGCACGCGCATGCACGAGCTCGCGCAGTCGCTCGACGCCCTCGGCCGCGCGCACGGCGCGTGGGTGCGGCTGCACTATGTCTATCCGTACCCTCACGTCGACGACATCGTGCCGCTGATGCGCGAGGACGGCGCGGGCGGCGGCCTCCTGCCCTATCTCGACGTGCCGTTCCAGCACGCGAGCCCGCGGATATTGCGGTTGATGAAGCGCCCGGCGGCGCCGGAGAAGGTGCTCGACCGCGTGCGCGCTTGGCGCCGCGTGCGTCCGAACATGACGATCCGCAGCACGTTCATCGTCGGCTTTCCGGGCGAAACCGAGGCCGAGTTCGCGGAATTGCTCGCTTTCCTCGACGCGGCGCAACTCGACCGCGTCGGATGCTTCGCCTATTCGCCGGTCGACGGTGCCGCCGCCAACGCGCTGCCCGATCCCGTGCCCGACGCCGTCAAGGAAGAACGACGCGCGCGATTCATGGCGCGGCAGGCCGCCATCAGCGCGGCGAAGCTCGCCGCGAGGGTCGGCACGTCGCAGCACGTGCTGGTCGACGGTCGTGCCGAGGCGCGCCGCGGGCGGCGCAAGCTGGTCGTGGCGCACGCGCGCAGCATCGCCGATGCCCCCGAGATCGACGGCCGCGTGACGATCGAGGATGGCGCCTCGCTCGTGGCCGGGCAATTCGCGAAGGTCACCATCGTCGCCGCCGATGCGCACGACCTGACTGCGCGCCTCGCCGCCTGAAACCGCGCGAATCGCGGCGAGCGGCTACGCCCGGCACGACCCTCTTCGCCGATGCCGGCTGGACGGCGATGGACGGGCGCTTCGAGGCGGCGCTCGCGTCGTGACCGGCGCGGCGCGTCGCCGCGCCTAACCGGCCGGCGGCAACTTCAGCGCGGACAGATCGGTGACGAGCTTCGCCAGGATCTCCGACAGCGCGGTGTTGAGCGCGGCCACGTAGTGGTCGGCGTCGCCGTCCCCGCAATCGACTTCGCGCCGGTAATCCTCCGACCAGAACGGCACCCCGCTGCCGGCGTCGGGCTGCGACAGGTAGTAATTGACCGCGATCACGGCCTTGCACCGGCCCTGTTCGCTATGGTCCGCGTACAGCGCGCTGACAAAGCCGTCGAGCACGTAGTCGGCCTGCGCCGGCGTGCCGGGCGCAGCCACGTGGGCGAACGCGCGCGAGCGCGACAGCGCCCGCGACGTCTGTTCCGCGAGCAGCGCCGAGGGCGGCACGACGAACTCGTCGTAGTAGTCGGTCTCGTAGCGAAAGTCACCCACCTTGACGACGAAGCTGCGATCGCGGAACGGACCGGCGATGCTGACGCTGCCGACGCGCAGCGCGCCCGGCTGCGGCGTGGCCACGCGCGGCGGCGTTGTCGGCGCCAGCAGATAGAGCTGCTTCACGGGCGGCGGCCGCGTGAACGAGCAGGCGCCAATGGCGAGCACTGCGGCCGCGGCCAGCGCCACGGCGACCGCACGCGCGACGGCGGCGAAGGACACGCAAGTCTTCATCGGACGCGCTCCAGCGGCGGTGGCGGCTGACCGAACAGCAGGTTCGACGGATAGCGCTTGGCGTCCTCGGTCAGGTCGCGCAGGTTGTCGGTGATGCGGCGAAGGTTGTCGATCGTCGTCGCGAGGTCGGTCTCGCCCCCGCCAGTGATGCGGTCGAGGCGCGACAGCGTGCGATCCAGATGGGCGATGCTCGACGCGAGCTTCGGATCGCCGACCAGCGCCTTGACGCTGACGAGCGCCGCATCAGCGTCGTTGGGCAGCTTTTGCAGCGCCGGATTGGCCAGCGTCTTCTTGAGCTCGGCGTTGCTTTCGCGAAGCTCGGCCATCAGCGCCTGCGCCTCGTCCGACAGCTTCTTCGTCTGCAGGCCCTCGAGCGTGCTGTCGAGGCGGCCGAGCGTGGCGTTGGCGCGCTTGGAGAGCTCGCCGGTGTCGATCGCTGCCAGGCGGTCGTTGGCCGTGACCATCAGGCGGTTGAGGTTGGCGAGCGTGCCCTCGATGTCGAGATGGTGCAGGCGATCGATGATTTCCTGCGCGGCGTTGACGAACGCCGTCACGGTCGACGGCGCGCTGGGGATATAGATGTTGAGCGGCGTCCACTCGATCGGCAGCACCGGCGGCGGCGGGTCCACGTAGTCCACTTCGAGGTAGTTGGTGCCGGTGATGCCTTGCGGCGCGAGCCGCACGCGCAGACCGCGCTCCACTTCCATCGCCGCGTTGGTGGCGCTCGTGAGGTCGCCGGCCGCTGCGCGGCCGCCCACCAGGCGCGGCTCGAGCTGCGCTTCGACCATCACGTAACGCGCGCGCTTGGTCATCGGCAGATCCTGCTGGTAGATGTTGTACGTGAAGCCGATCGCCGTGACCTCGCCGATGACCACGCCGCGGTATTTCATCTTCGAGCCGACGTCGAGCCCCTGCACCGATTCGTTGAAATAGGTCTCGACGGTGATCTTGTGCACGAACCAGCGGCCGGAGCCGATGATGAGCAGCACGATGATGCCGGCCGCGACCGCGCCGATCACGAACAGGCCGAGCTTGTAATAGTTGGCTTGCTGGCTCATCGGTCGCGCGCGCCGGTCATGCCGGCTGCGCCTCGGCTTCGCGGCGGAAGAACTGGCGCACCCACGGATCGTCGCTCGTGTCGCGCAGCGTGCGCGGGTCGCCTTCGGCGCTCACGCCGCGGGTGCGCTTGTCGAGCATGATGACGCGGTCGGCGACCGCGTAGATGCTGGGAAGCTCGTGGGTGACGATGACGAAGGTCATGCCGAGCGCCCGGCGCAGGCGCAGGATCAGCGCGTCGAGCTCGGCCGACGTGATGGGGTCGAGCCCGGCCGACGGCTCGTCGAGGAACAGAATTGGCGGATCGAGGGCCATTGCGCGCGCGATCGCCGCGCGCTTCTGCATGCCCCCCGAGATCTCCGCGGGCAGATGTCCGGTGAACTGGTCGAGGCCGACGAGCTCGAGCTTCATCCGCGCGACGAGGTCGATCGCCGCCGCCGGCAGCGACGTGTACTCCTCGATCGGCAGGCGCACGTTCTCCGCGAGCGTCATCGACCCGAACAGCGCGCCCGACTGGTACATCACGCCGATCCCCTTGAGGATCTCGCGGCGCGCGTCGCCATCGGCGGCAGTGAGGTCGCGACCGTCGATCAGCACGCGTCCCGCAATCGGCGGATACAGGCCGATCATGTGCTTCAGCAGCGTGCTCTTGCCGCTGCCCGAACCGCCGAGGATCACGAACACCTCGCCGCGCGCCACGGTGAACGACACGTGCTCGAGGATCGCGCGATCGTCGTAGCCGACCGCGAGGTCGTCGACGACGATGATGGGCTCGGCGGCGGGCATCGGTTCAGATGTCGAGCACGAAGTACAGGTAGGCGAAGATACCGTCGACGATGACGAGCAGGATGATGCCCGAAACCACCGCGCGTGTCGCGCTGTCGCCCACTGCCGAGGCGCCCGCGGACGTCTGCAGCCCGCGCATGCAGCCGACCGCCGCGATCAGGAAAGCGAACACGAACGACTTCACCCAGCCGGCCATGAAGTCGGTGAGATCGACCGCGCTGTCGAGCTCGTGGAAGAACGTGACCAGCGGGATCGAGAACGTCTGCATCGTCAGCGCGCCGCCGGCGAGCGCCACGAGGTTGGCGAACAGCGTCAGCAGCGGCGTCATCAGAAGCGCGGCGATGATGCGCGGCGTGACCAGGAAGCGCACGGGATCGAGGCCCATCGTCGAGAGCGCGTCGACCTCCTGGTTGACCGTCATCGTGCCGATCTCGGCGGCGAACGCCGCGCCGGAGCGACCTGCCAGCAGGATCGCCGTCATCAGCGGCCCGAGTTCGCGCAATATCGAAAGGCCGAGCAGGTCGGCGACGAAGATCTCGGCGCCGAAGCGCTTCATCGGCACCGCCGACTGGAAGGCGAGGATGAGCCCGAGCAGGAACGAGATCAGCGCCACGATCGGCAGCGCGTCGGCACCGGTACGTTCGCAGATGCGCAGCACGTCCTTCCAGCGCACGCTGCGCGGATGCGTGATCGCGAAGCCGAGCGCGGCCGTGAGCGAGCCCACGAACGAGACCATGTTGCGCAAGTCGTGGCCGACGCCGACCGTCGCGCGGCCGATTTCGGGGACCACGCCCAGCTTCTTCGCCGGCGGGTCGAGGTCGTGCTCGAGGCGCGTCAGGTCGAACTGGCGGAACAGCGTGGCGACGTCGGGCCGCATGTGCACGACCTCGACCGGCGCCGCGCGCGGATGCGATGCGAGGTCGACCAGCAGCGCGATGCCGGCGCCGTCGCACGAATCGACGGCGGCGGTATCGACGGTGACGGGCTTCGTGGCCGCGTCGTCGAGGGCGCGATGCGCCGGCCCCCATACCGACGGCACCGTGCTCGCGTCGAGGCGGCCGGCGAGTGCGATCAGCCGGTGCCCGTCGGGCGTGTCGCTGACTGCCAACGACGCCATGCGCGGCCTCAGCCCGCGAACAGCTCGAGTTGGGTGCCGTAGACGCGCACGCGGTCGCCCTCGCCCACCGCGGGCTCGTAGCTCTGGGTGAGCGTGCGGCGCGTGCCGTCGTCCATACGCACGCTGACCTCCCAGCGCATCTGCTGCGGCGCGTTCTGGGGCCTGCGCGCATAAGCCGCGCCGCCGGCGGCGCCGAGGACCACCATGCCGTCGTTGGTCAGGCCGCGGCCGATGGCGAACTGCGTCGTGACGCCGCCCGGCTGGCTGCCGAATCCGTCGCCGGCGAGGGTACCCGGCGTCAGCGAGCCGAGCGACGTCACCTGCTGCTCGCTGCGCACGCTGGTGACGGACAGCACCGTGCCGCAGTTCGCGCATGCGGGCTGCGCGGCGGCGGGCAGCGCCGCGACGATGCACGAGGCGGTCGCCAGCCACGCGCATGCGGCGAGTGGCGGCACGCTCATTCGGGCAGCATGTTGAGGTAGAACATCGCGTTGAGCAGCGGTCCGGGCCGCCCGAGGTCGCCGAACCAGCGCGCGAAGATCGCGTCGATCTCACCGCTCTTGTAGATTGCGACCAGCGCGCGATCGAGGGCGAGGCGGAAGTCGGGGTCGTCGCGGCGCACGACGATGCCGTAGGGCTCGAACGAAAAGTCCTGGCCGAGGAACACGAGGCTCGCCGGCTTGTCGCTGCGCTGGCGCAATTCGGTCAGCACGACGCGATCGCCGGCGTAACCGTCGACCTTGCCGGCAAGCAGGGCGGCGACGCCCGCGGCGCCGTCGGCGACGCGCACCAGCGTCGCATGCGCGCCCGCCACGCCCAGCGCGTGCTCGAGCGCGGAATACGTGGTGGTGGCGCCGATCACGGCGATGCGCTTGCCATCGAGATCGGCGAGCCGCGCCAACGGGGCGGCGGCGCTCACCAGAAGGCTGCCGCCGTCGACGTAGATGGGGACGCTGAAGTCGACGCGCGCGCGACGCGACAGCGTGATGGTCGTGGTGCCGCATTCGGCATCGACGCGTCCCGACTGCACGGCGTCGAGGCGCGTCGCCGCGTCGAGCTCCACCCACTGGATCGTGGGCGCGGCGACGTTGCGCGCCTTGGCGATCGCCGCGACTGCGCGCTCGCAGAGCTCGACCGAATAGCCGCGCACCTTGTCGCGCTCGCGAAACGAGAACGGCGGCGCGCCTGTGCGGTAGCCGAGGGAGATGCGCCCGCCGTCGACATGCTTGAGCGCGCTGCCGGGATCGGCGGCGGCGAGGGCCACACCATGCAGCGCGAGCAACGCAACGACGCCGAGCGATCGCAACCAGGTGGGCATGCCGTGGCCGCGCGTCGCGCGGCGTGCCGAAAGTGCGGCGAGTGTAGCACGCGCTCGCTGCGAATTCGCGATGCATGGGTTAAGATTCCCGCGTGCGTGCGCCGCGCAAAACGGCGCGTTCCGCCGACGGGAGACGATCCAATGATCCGAATGTCGCCGCTCATCGCCGCCGCCGCGCTGGCGCTCGCCGTCGCTCCCGCGCTCGCGCATGAGGCCGCGCCCGACACGCTGGCGCGCATCCGCGCCGCGCACGCGATCAACATCGCGTTCTCCGGCGATTCGCCGCCGTTCTCGTCGGTCGGCGAAGGCAACCAGCCCACAGGCTACTCGATCGATCTCTGTCGCCGCGTGATCGCCTCGATCGGCTCGGCGCTCGGCATGCCCGACCTGAAGGCCGAGTGGCTGGTCGGCACCGTCGAGGAGCGGCTGCAGATGATCGAGAAGGGTCGCGCCGACCTCGATTGCGCGAACACTTCGGAGACCCAGGCGCGCCTCGCGCGCGTCGACTTCTCCAACCGGATCTTCATCGATGCCGGCGGCCTCCTCGTCAAGTCGGGGAGCCGCATCGATCGGCTCGCCGACCTCGCCAACCGCAGGATCGGCGTCATCAAGGACACGACCACGGAGGCGCACCTGCGCGACGCGCTCAGGACCCGCCTCGTCAACGCCACGGTGGTGACGGTGCGCGAGGGTCCCGAGGCCACGGCGATGCTCGAGGCCGGCTCGCTCGACGCTTTCGCCAGCGACAAGATCAAGCTGGTCGGCCTCGCCGCCGCCGCGCACGACCCCGACACGCTGCGCATCCTGCCGGACGACATTTCGTTCGAGCCCTACGCGTTCGCGCTCGCGCGCGGCGATCCTGCGTTGCGGCTCGCCGTCAACCATGCACTGTCGCAGGTGTCGACATCCGGCGAGATCGACGGCATCTTCCGTCGCTGGCTCGGCCAGTTCGGACGGCCGTCCGGGCTCCTCGCCGCGATGTTCCTCCTCAACTTCATCCCGGAATAGCGCGGCGCGGGCGCGAGGCGCGGCACGCGATGACCAGCGACACTCCACGCCTCGCGCTGTCGGGCGTCACCAAGCGCTATCCGGGCGTCGTCGCCAACGATGCCGTCGACCTCACGGTGCGTCCGGGCGAGATCCATGCGGTGCTGGGCGAGAACGGCGCCGGCAAGTCGACGCTGATGCGGATCATCTACGGCATCGTGCGTCCCGATGCCGGCGCGATGCGCTGGGAGGGCGAGCCGGTGACGATCGACAACCCGACGCGCGCGCGCAAGCTCGGCATCGGCATGGTGTTCCAGCATTTCTCGCTGTTCGAGTCGCTGCGCGTCGTCGACAACATCGCGCTCGGCGAGGATGGCCCGGCGAGCGGCGCCGCGCTGTCGGCGAGCGTGCGCGGCATTTCGCACGCCTACGGACTGCCGCTCGACCCCGCGCGCTACGTGCACACCATGTCGGTGGGCGAGCGCCAGCGCGTCGAGATCGTGCGCTGCCTGCTGCAATCGCCGAAGCTCCTCATCATGGACGAGCCGACGTCGGTGCTGACGCCGCAGGCGGTCGAGCGCCTGTTCGCGACGCTGCGCGCGCTCGCCGCCGAGGGCATGAGCATCCTCTACATCAGCCACAAGCTCGAGGAGATCCGCACGCTGTGCGACCGCGCGACGATCCTGCGCGACGGCCGCGTCACCGGTGAATGCGATCCGCGACAGGAATCGGCGGCGTCGCTCGCGCGCATGATGATCGGCAGCGACTTGCCGAAGCCGCGGCATCGCGCGGCCACCCCGGGCGCGCCGATGCTCGGCGTGCGCGCGCTCGACCTGGCCGCCGACGATCCGTTCGGCACGCCGCTCGCCGACGTCAGCTTCGAGGTGCGCCGCGGCGAGATCGTCGGCATCGCCGGCATCTCCGGCAACGGCCAGCGCGAGCTGCTGGCGGCGCTCGCCGGCGAGCGCGCCGTGCGCGCCGACGCGATCGTCATCGACGGCATGCCGCTCGGCGGCGCCGGCGTCGCCGAGCGTCGGCGCCACGGCCTTGCGTACGTCCCGGAGGAACGCCTCGGCTGCGGCGCCGTGCCGGAGCTCTCGCTGGCCGACAACGCGCTTCTCACCGGCGCGGACTACGGGCTCGTGCATCACGGCTTCGTCGATCACGATGCCACGATCGCTTGCGCGCAGCGCGCGGTCACCGCGTTCGGCGTCAAGGCGCAAGGCCCGCGCACGCTCGCCGCCACGCTGTCGGGCGGCAATCTGCAGAAATTCATCCTCGCCCGCGAAGTGCAGAAAGCGCCGAAGGTGCTGATCGCCGCGCAGCCGACGTGGGGCGTCGACATCGGCGCGACGGCCGAGATCCGCCAGGCGCTGATCGACCTGCGCGACGCCGGCGCCGCCGTGCTCGTGGTGTCGGAAGACCTGGACGAGCTGTTCGAGATCGCCGACCGCATCGGCGTCATTGCGCGCGGGCGACTGTCGCCGCCGGTGTCCGTCGCCGCCACGGACGCCGCACACATCGGCGTGCTGATGGCCGGCGACGCGCCGGCGCGCGCCGCGGCATAGGGCCGCCGATGCTGCGGCTCGAAGCGCGCGCCACGCCCTCCGGTGTCGCGAAGTGGCTGTCGCCGCTGGTGGCCATCGTGGCGATGGTCGCCTGCGGATTCGCGCTGTTCGCGCTGCTCGGCCGCGACCCGCTGGCCGCGGTGCGCGCGTTTTTCGTCGACCCCGTGGCCACGCGCTACGGCGTGGGCGAGCTCTTCCTCAAGGCGAGCCCGCTCGCGCTGATCGCGACCGGGCTCGCGATCGGCTATCGCGCCAACGTGTGGAACATCGGCGCCGAGGGCCAGCTCGCGATGGGCGCGATCGCCGCCGGCGGCGTCGCGCTGGCGCTCGACGCCAGCGGCTCGTCGCTGGTGCTGCCGCTGATGTTCGTCGCCGGCGCGCTGGGGGGCCTCGCGTGGGCGGCGATCCCGGCGTACCTGCGCACCCGCTTCAACACCAACGAGATCCTCGTGTCGCTGATGCTCGTCTACATCGCCACGCTGCTGCTGTCGTTCCTCGTGCACGGCCCGTGGCGCGATCCCGAGGGCTTCAATTTTCCGCAATCGCGGATGTTCGCCGCGAGCGCGCTGCTGCCGACGATCGTCACGGGCACGCGTCTCAATGCAGGGGCGCTGCTGACGCTCGCCGTCGTCGCCGCGGCATGGCTCGGCACGGCGCGCACGCTGATCGGCTTCGAGATGCGCGTTGCCGGCCTCGCGCCCGCCGCCGCGCGCTACGCCGGCATTCCGGCCGCGCGCATGGTTTGGCTCGGCATGCTGGCGGGCGGCGCGTGCGCCGGACTCGCCGGCGTCAACGAGATTGCCGGGCCGATCGGCCAGCTCGTGCCGACGGTGTCGCCGGGATACGGCTTCGCCGCGATCATCGTCGCCTTCGTCGGCCGGCTGCACCCGGTGGGCGTGCTGCTCGCGAGCATCCTCATGTCGCTGCTCTACCTCGGCGGCGAGTCGGCGCAGCTCGAGCTCGGCTTGCCGTCGTCGGTGACCGGGATGTTCCAGGGCACGCTGTTGTTCTTCCTGCTCGCCGCCGACGTGCTGATCCATTACCGGGTGCGCTGGCGGCGGCCCGTGCCCGCGGCGACTGCATGAGCGCCTCGCTGCCGCCCCGAGGCGCTGCCCCCTGCGGGGGAGGCGAGCGCAGCTCGCTACGGGGGGAATCATGACCGCGACCCTCATCGGCATCGTCGCGCTGACGCTGGCGGCCGGTACTCCGCTCGTCATCGCCGCGCTCGGCGAGCTCGTCGTCGAGCGCGCCGGCGTGCTGAACCTCGGCGTCGAAGGCATGATGCTGATCGGCGCGGTCACCGGATTCATCGTCACCGTGCACACGCATGCGCCGTGGCTCGGCATTGCCGCCGGCGTCGGCGCCGGTGGCGCGATGTCGCTGGTGTTCGGTGCGATCGCGCTCACGCTGCAGGCCAACCAGGTGGCGACCGGCCTCGCGCTGTCGCTCTTCGGCATCGGCCTTTCGGGCTTCGTCGGCATGCCGTACGTGTCGGCGGTGGTCGACCCCATCAAGCCGATGGACATGGGCGCGCTGTCGGCGCTGCCGGTGGTAGGCCCTCTGCTTTTCGCGCACAACCCGCTGGTCTACGTGTCGATCGCACTGGCGGCCGGCGTCGAGTTCTTCCTCAATCACACGCGCGCCGGCCTCGTGGTGCGTGCCATCGGCGAGTCGCCGCAATCGGCGCACGCGATCGGCTACCGGGTGATCGCCATCCGCTACGCGGCCGTGCTGTTCGGCGGCGGCTGCGCGGGCCTCGCCGGCGCCTACCTGTCGCTCGCATTCACGCCGCTGTGGACGGAAGGCATGACCGCGGGGCGCGGCTGGATCGCGCTGGCGCTCGTCGTGTTCGCCACCTGGCGGCCATGGCGGGTGCTCACCGGCGCCTGGCTGTTCGGCGCCGTGACCCTCGCGCAATTCCAGGTGCAGGCCGCCGGCATCGAGATCCCGGCGCAGATCCTGTCGATGCTGCCCTACGCGGCGACGATCGTCGTGCTGGCGTGGATGAGCCGCGACGCGACCGCCATTCGCCGATTGTCCCCGGCGTCGCTCGGCAAGCCGTTCCATCCGGAGCGCTGAACGCGCAACACGCGCATTGGCGCCAGGCCACGCGCACGGCAATCGCGATGCCGGCCAGCATGCACCATCCGCCGCACCTGGCGCGGCACGAAACGCGCGTCGCCTTTGGCGTAGAATGCGCGTCCTCATGGCGAGGCGCCGCGTGCGGCGTGGCGCCGACATTCCCGCGATCGACACCCGGAGACATCGATGAACCACCGCAGAACGCTGGCTGCCGCCCTTGCCTGCACGGCGATGACGCTGACTGCCGCCGCCCCCGCACAGACGCCCGCGGCGACGCCGCTCAAGATCGGCTTCGTCTACGTGAGCCCCGTCGGCGACGCCGGCTGGACCTCGCAGCACGACATGGCGCGCAAGGCGATGGAGCAGGCGCTCGCGGGCAAGGTGGTGACGCAGTACGTCGAGAACGTCCCCGAGGGGCCCGATGCGGAGCGCGTGATCCGCGAGCTGGCGCAGAAGGGCAACGGCCTCATCTTCACGACGTCGTTCGGCTTCATGAACCCGACGCTCAAGGTGGCGCAGCAGTTCCCCGACGTGAAATTCGAGCACGCAACCGGCTACAAGACCGCGGCCAACGTCGGCACGTATAACGCGCGCTTCTACGAGGGACGCTACCTCGCCGGCATCGTCGCCGGACGCATGACCAAGACCAACGTCGCGGGCTACGTCGCCGCGTTCCCCATTCCCGAAGTGGTCATGGGCATCAATGCGTTCACGCGCGGCATGCGCAGCGTCAACCCGAAAGCCGAGGTCAAGGTGGTGTGGACGAGCTCGTGGTACGACCCGGGCAAGGAGCGCCAGGCATCGGAGACGCTGGTGTCGCAGGGCGCCGACGTGCTGACGCATCACACCGATTCCACGGCGACCGTGCAGGCCGCCGAGGCGAAGCACGTCTACGCGATCGCGTACCACAGCGACATGACGAAATACGGTCCGCACGCGCAGCTCACCGCGGTGACGCACGTGTGGGATGCGTATTACACGCGTGTCGCGCAATCGGTGCTCGACGGCACGTGGAAGCCCGACCACGTGTGGGGCGGCATCAAGGACGGCATGATCCGCATGGCGCCGTTCAACGCGGCGGTGCCGAAGAGCGTGCAGGACGAGATGCTGAAGGCGCAGGCCGACATCGTCGCCGGCAAGCTGAGCCCGTTCACCGGGCCGATGAACGACAACGAAGGCAAGCAGCGGCTCGCCGCCGGCGCGACGATGACCGACGAGGCGATGAACAAGATGGACTACTACGTCGAAGGCGTGCAGGGCAAGGTGCCGACCGGCAAGTGAGCGCTAGG
>DATBOK010000222.1:0-9822 GCA_036553845.1 Casimicrobiaceae bacterium | reverse complement strand
ATCGACCGTGCCCAAGAAGCGCAGCAGCTACTGCACGGAGGCAACATTCCCTCCGACCTTGGATTGCCGCCCGACTTTGTCGTAGGCTCGCCCTACGTCGAGCGTCGTCAGCAGGCCTCGGTGGCGTTCCTCGGAGTGCGCAACACCTTGATGTTCAGTATTTTCAAGTCGACGCGCGATATCCTGGGTCTCGGCCAGGAAACAACCGTGCCGACCGGCCTGACCACGAATACGCGTGAGTGGGGCGCCGGCCTCACGTACAGCCATCGACTATCGGGATTCTCCACGCTCACGGCATCGAGCACGTGGAGCAAGACGGATTCGACATCGGGGACCGACATCACGAGCACGCAGTGGAATTCCAGCGTGGGCATCGCAACACTGTTGGGGCGGCGCACCACGGGATCGCTTGTTTACCGATATACGCACTTCGACAGCGACACAGGGAGTGCCTCCGATTATCGCGAGAACGCGCTGATCGCGTCGCTGCTGATCCAGTTCTGAGCGTCGCGCCATGTACGAGACCTTCTACGGCCTGACCGCCAAGCCGTTCCAGCTCAACCCGGACCCGTCGTTCTATTTCGGCAGCCGGCAGCACCGGCGCGCGATGGCGTACCTGGAATACGGCCTGCACCAGAACGAGGGCTTCATCGTCATCACCGGCGACGTCGGCGCGGGCAAGACGACGATCGTGCGCAGCCTCCTCAACAAGCTCGACCCGGGCAAGGTGGTCGCCGCGCAACTCGTCAGCACGCAGCTCGAGGCCGAGGACACGCTGCGCATGGTGGGCGCCGCATTCGGCCTGCCGAGCAAGGAGATCCCGAAGTCGGAGATGCTGCTCACGCTGGAAGCGTTCCTGGTCGGCGTCACGCAGCAGGGCAAGCGCGCGCTGCTGATCGTCGACGAGGCGCAGAACCTCGCGCCGCGCGCCGTCGAGGAGCTGCGGATGCTGTCGAACTTCCAGCTCGAGACGCATGCGCTGCTGCAGAGCTTCCTCGTCGGCCAGCCGGAATTTCGGGAAACCATGCAAAGCGATCGCATGCTGCAATTGCGACAGCGCGTGATCGCCGCCTGCCACATCGGGCCGATGGATGCCGACGAGACGCGCGGCTACATCGAGCACCGCCTCGGCAAGGTCGGGTGGAAGGGCGTGCCGCGTTTCGAAGCCGATGCGTACGAGGCCGTCTATCGCGCCACCGGCGGCATTCCACGGCGGATCAATGCGGTGTGCGATCGTGTGCTGCTGTCGGGATATCTCGCGGGCAAGCGCAGCTTCGCGCGGAGCGACGTCGAGGAGGTGGCTCACGAGATCAGCGAGGAGACCTTCTCGGGGCCGGTGCCGCCGGAGCCCGCGCCGGCGCCGATCCTGCCCGAATCGAGCGCCGTCAAGTCGGTGATCGACCCGCCGCTGCCGCTGCGCCTCGACATCGAGCTCGATGCCGCGGTCACACGCGAGGCGTCGCAGCTGATCGCCGGCCTGCAGGCGAGCGAAGTCGACGAGCGCCTGACGCGTCTCGAGCGCCAGGCCAACGCCACGCTGACGCTGCTGCAGCAGCTGCTGGATGCGCTCCGCTCGCGACCGGCCGATCCCGGAGGTCCGGCGTGAGCCGCGACGACGTCATGCTCAATTCCGCGCCGATTCTCTGCGTCGTCGGCGCCCGCCCGAACTTCATGAAGATCGCGCCGATCCTGCGCGCGTTCGCGGCGGCGCGACCGCCGATGCCGGCACTGCTCGTGCATACCGGACAGCACTACGACGCCGCGATGAGCGATCAGGTGTTCGCCGACCTTGGCCTGCCGCAGCCGGACATCAATCTCGAGGTTGGCTCCGGCAGCCATGCTGTGCAGACCGCCGAAGTGATGCGCCGCTTCGAGCCGCTGGTCGATTCGCGGGCGCCGGCGTGCGTGCTGGTCGTCGGCGATGTCAACTCGACGCTCGCCTGCAGCCTGGTCGCGGCGAAGAAAGGCGTGCCGGTCGTGCACGTCGAGGCGGGCCTGCGCAGCTTCGACCGCACGATGCCGGAGGAAATCAACCGCGTGCTGACCGACCAGATGGCCGATCTCCTGTACACGACCGAGCGCGCGGCGCATGCCAATCTCGCGCGGGAGGGCATTGCGCCCGATCGCATCCGTTTCGTCGGCAACGTGATGATCGATTCGCTGCTGGCGGGCCGCGCGCACGCGGTCGCGCCTGCCGACACGCTCGCGCGCGCCGGCGCCGACGCGCGCCTCGTCGCGGCGCCGGGCGGCTTCGGCGTCGTCACCCTGCACCGGCCGTCGAACGTCGACGACCCGGCGGTGCTCGCGGCGCTGCTGCGCACGCTGGCCGACGCCGCGACGCGACTGCCGCTGGTGTTCGCGATGCATCCGCGCACGCGCGCCAGCATCGACCGCGCGGGCGTCGCCGATCTGCTTGCCGGTGAGCGCATCGCCGTGCTGCCGCCGCAGGGCTACCTCGAAATGCTCGGGCTGATGGCGGCGGCGACGGTCGTGCTGACGGACTCCGGCGGCATCCAGGAGGAGACCACGGCGCTGGGCGTGCCGTGCCTGACGCTGCGCGAGAACACCGAGCGGCCGATCACGATCGACGCCGGCACCAACACGCTGGTCGCGCGCGAACGCGCCGCGATCCTGCGTGGCGTCGACGACGTCCTCGCCACCGGCGGCAAGCGCGGCCGGGTGCCGGAAGGCTGGGACGGCCATGCGGCGGAGCGCATCGCCGCGGACCTGGGCGCGTGGCTCGCGCAACGCGCGTCGGCGAAGGCAACCACGCCATGATCACGGCCACCGCATCGCCGGCGAGGGCGAGGCCTGCGGCGGCTCCGTCGCTGGCGGCGTCGGCAGCAGCGCAGCGCGCGTCGGTGGTCAACGCGCTGACGATCGACGTCGAGGACTATTTCCAGGTATCCGCATTCGCACCCTACATCCCGCGCGCCGAATGGGACACGCGCGACTGCCGCATCGAGCGCAACATCGACGCCATCCTCGAACTGCTCGCCGCGCGGGACACGCATGCCACGTTCTTCACGCTCGGCTGGATCGCCGAGCGCTACCCGCAGGTCGTGCGGCGCATCGTCGATGGCGGCCACGAAGTCGCGAGCCATGGCTTCGGCCACCACCGTGCGACCGACCAGGGCCAGGCGCTGTTCCTCGCCGACATCCGTCTCGCCAAGATCATCCTCGAGGATATCGCCGGCATGGAGGTCAAGGGCTATCGCGCGCCGAGCTTTTCGGTCGGTGCCGACAACCTGTGGGCGTTCGACTGCATCGCCGAGGCTGGCTATCGCTACAGTTCGAGCGTCTATCCGATCCGCCACGACCACTACGGCATGCCCGATGCGCCGCGTTTCGCCCACCAGGTGAGGCCCGGCCTCGTCGAGGTGCCGCTGACGACGGTGCGGCTCTTCGAGCGCAACTTTCCGGCCGGTGGCGGCGGCTACTTCAGGCTCATGCCCTATGCAATGTCGCGCTGGCTCCTGCGGCGCGTCAACCAGCGTGACGGCGCCGCGGCCATCTTCTATTTCCATCCCTGGGAGATCGACCCCGCGCAACCGCGCATACCCGGCATCGACGCCAGGACGCGGTTCCGCCATTACGTCAACCTCAACCGCACCAAGGCGCGCCTCGCACGCCTGTTGCGTGATTTCGCCTGGAGCCGCGTCGACGACGTGTTCCTCCTCGCGAATCCGGCGCATTGAGCGGCGTCGCCATGGAAATGGTCGCCTCCGCCGAGCGCACCGCGATGCGTGCTCCCGCGCCGTTGCGCATCGCCGCTTTGGCGCGCGGCGACGGGGCGACGGCCGCGCGCTGGGACGCGTTCGTCGCCACCTGTGCCGAGGCGACGTTCTTTCATCGCGCCGGTTGGCGGGAGGTGATTGCCAGCGTGTTCGGCCACGCCACGCATTTCCTGTATGCCGAGCGCGATGGCGAGATCGTCGGCGTGCTGCCGCTGGCGCGCAATCGCAGCCTGCTCTTCGGCGACGCGCTCGTGTCGCTCCCGTTCGCCGTATATGGCGGGGTTGCGGCGAGCGACGCAGCCGCCGCCGATGCGCTCGGGGCCGAAGCCGAGCGCCTGGCAGAGGCGCTCGGTGTCGGGCATCTCGAAATGCGCAACGTGGAGGCGCGCCATCCGGAATGGCCGACACAGGACCTCTATTTCACGTTCCGCAAGCCGCTGTTCGCCGACGCCGAGGACAACATGCGCGCGATTCCGCGCAAGCAGCGCGCCATGGTGCGCAAGGGAATCCGCAATGGCCTCGCCAGCGCGGTCGACGCGGACGCCAGCCGCTTCTTCGCGCTGTATGCGGGCAACGTGCATCGCCATGGCACGCCGGCGCTGCCGAGGCGCTATTTCGACGCCTTGCAGCGCGTGTTCGGCGACGCCTGCGAGATCCTCACGGTGACGGCGCCGGACGGCACGCCGCTGTCCGCAGTCCTGTCGTTCTACTTCCGCGACGAGGTGTTGCCGTACTACGCGGGCGATGCGGTCGCCGCGCGCGATCTCGCCGCCAACGACTTCAAGTACTGGGAGCTGATGCGTCGCGCCTGTGCGCGCGGCTGCCGCGTGTTCGACTACGGGCGCAGCAAGCGCGACACGGGTCCCTACGCATTCAAGAAGAACTGGGGCTTCGAGCCGCAGCCGCTGCACTACGAATACCGGCTGTACAAGCGCGACGCGATCCCGCAGAACAATCCGGCCAATCCGAAGTACCGCGCGTTCATCGCGCTCTGGCGTCGCCTGCCGCTCGCGCTCGCCAACCGCCTGGGGCCGCTGATCGTGCGGAGCCTCGGGTGAACGCGCGCGGGGCGACCGCCTGACATGGCCTCCAGTCTCCTCGATCCGCGCGCGAGTGCCGCAACGGCGCCGGCGGCACCGGCCGTGGACATTCGCGCGGCGTGGCGCCGGTCGCTGCTGGCGCTGGGCCTCCTGGTCGCATGGATACTCGCCCTGTACGCATCGACGGCGATGGGCATGGTGCGCACGTGGGCGCACACCGAGACGTTCGCACACGGCTTCGTCGTGCCGCCGATCGCGCTCTGGCTCGCCTGGCGGATGCGCGGCGTCCTGGCGCACACGCGACCGGAGCCGGCGCCGTGGGCGCTGGTGCCGATTGCGGTCGCGGGCGCCGCGTGGTTCCTGGGCCGGCTCGCCGAAGTCAACGCCGTCGCCCAGTTCGCGATGACGGGGATGATCGTGCTCGCCGTGGTCGCGGTGCTTGGCGTGCGCATCGGCCGCATGCTGGCGTTTCCGCTCGCCTTCCTGTTCTTCGCCGTGCCGTTCGGCGAAGTCTTCCTGCCCGCGCTGATGGACTGGACCGCCAACTTCACCGTGGCGGCGCTGCGCGCGAGCGGCATTCCCGTCTACCGCGAGGGACTGGTGTTCGTGATCCCGAGCGGCACGTGGTCGGTGGTCGAGGCATGCAGTGGCGTGCGCTACCTGATCGCGTCGCTGATGGTGGGCACGCTCTACGCCTACCTGACCTATCGCTCGAACCGCCGTCGCTGGCTGTTCGTCGGCTTCGCCGCAGTGGTGCCGATCCTGGCCAACTGGATCCGCGCCTATCTGATCGTCCTGCTCGGCCATCTCTCGGGCAATCGCCTCGCGGTCGGCGTCGACCACCTGATCTATGGATGGCTGTTCTTCGCGTTCGTCGTCGTGCTGATGTTCTGGATCGGCGGGCGGTGGCGCGAGGACGGTGCCGGCGAGGCGCGCATGATCGACGGCCCCGGCGACGATGCGCCTGCGCGCGGCACGGCCGGTGGCGCGTCGGTGCGCGCGCCGCAGCCATGGACGACGATGATCGCGGCCATGCTCGTCGCCGCGGCTTTTCCTCTCGCGCAAGCGCGCTTCGATGCCGCGGATGCCGCGGGTCCGGTCGTGCTGGCTCCGATTGCGCCGTCGGCGGGGTGGAGCGCCGCGGCCGCCGGGTCGTCGCCATGGCGTCCGATATTCGAAGGCGCGTCGGCTATCTCGGACACGCGTTTCGCGCGCGGCGACAAGGCGGTGGGTGTCTATCTCGCCTACTATCGCAACCAGGATCCCGACCATCGGCTCGTGAGCTCGAGCAATGTCCTCGTGCGCAGCGAGGATCGCAGCTGGCGCCGCGTGGACGCGGGTCGCATCGAGGATGTCGACGTCGGCAACGGCTCCACGCGCGCGAACGCCGACGAAATCGTGCATGCGAGCGGCGTTCGCTTCATCGTATGGAAGTTCTACTGGATCGACGGGCGGCTGACGGCGAGCGATGCGGTCGCCAAGGTCGCCACCGCATGGGCGCGCTGGCGGCACGACCGCGACGACGCGGCGGCGGTGATCGTCTACGCACCGGCCGACAACGCCGAAGCCGCGGCGCCGCTGTTGCGCGCGTTCCTCCACGACGAGGGCGGAGCGATCCTCGCCGCGCTCGCAGCCACGCGGGAGCGGCGATGAGCGGCGACGCGCGACCGCTGGTCGTGCACGTGATGCACGCGTTCGACGTCGGCGGCCTCGAGAACGGCGTCGTCAACCTGATCAACCACATGCCGCGGGACAGCTACCGGCACGCGGTGCTGGCGCTGACGCGCATCACGGAGTTTCGCGCACGCGTGCAGCGCGACGACGTCGAGTTCATCGCGCTGGGCAAGCGGCCGGGCCACGCCGTTCACCTGTATCCGCGGCTCTATTCGCTGTTTCGGCGTCTGCGCCCCGCGATCGTGCACACGCGCAATCTGGCGGCGCTGGAAGTGGCGGTGCCGGCGTGGGCGGCGGGCGTTCCCGTGCGCCTGCACGGCGAGCACGGGCGCGACGTCGGCGACCTCGACGGGTCGAACCGCAAATACCAGCGGATGCGCAGGCTCTACCGGCCGTTCGTCACGCATCAGGTCGCGCTGTCGCGCGACCTCGCGCACTATCTCGTCGACCGCGTCGGCGTGCCGCGCGCGCAGGTGAGCCAGATCTACAATGGCGTGGATGCGGAGCGCTTCCATCCTGCCGAGCGCCGCCTGCCAATCGCCGGATGCCCGTTCGACGGCGCGGGCCTGTGGATCGTCGGCACGGTCGGGCGCATGCAGACCGTCAAGGATCCGCAGAACCTCGTGCGTGCGTTCGTGCGCGCGCTTGCCATCGATCCCGCACTGCGCGCGCGGTTGCGCCTGGTGATGGTGGGCGACGGCGCACTCTACGCGGAAGTCAACGCGATGCTCGCCCGCGCCGGCGTCCAGGACCTGGCATGGCTGCCGGGCGAGCGCGACGACGTTGCCGACGTGCTGCGTGGGCTCGACGCCTTCGTGCTGCCGTCGCTCGCCGAGGGCATCTCGAATACGATCCTCGAGGCGATGGCGAGCGGCTTGCCGGTGATCGCCACCGACGTCGGCGGTAACGCCGAGCTCGTCGTCGGCGGTAGCACCGGCGAGCTGGTGCCGGCCGCGGATGCCGAGGCGCTCGCGCGCGCGATCGCGGCGCACGCCCGCGACCCGGGTGCGGCGCGCGCCGCCGGACGCGCGGCGCGCCAGCGTGTGCTCGGCGCGTTCAGCCTCGACGCGATGGTGGACGGGTATCGCCGCCTGTACGACACGCTGCGCGCGCATCGCGCGCCACAACCCTATGTCGACGGCGCGGCGGCGACGCTGCCGCTCGCGGATCGCTGACGCGAGGCCATCATGTGCGGCATTACCGGCATCTTCGACACCCGCGGCGCGCGCGACATCGATCGCGCGGCGCTCGCGCGCATGAACGCATCGCAATTCCATCGCGGGCCCGACGAAGGCTCGGTGCACGTCGAGCCGGGCATCGGGCTCGGCCACCGCCGGCTGTCGATCATCGACGTCGCCACCGGACAGCAGCCGCTGTGGAACGAGGACCACTCGGTGTGCGTCATCTACAACGGCGAGATCTACAACTACCAGGAGCTGATTCCCGAGCTCGTGGCGCTCGGCCACACCTTCCGCACCAAGAGCGACACCGAGGTCATCGTGCACGCGTGGGAGGCATGGGGCGAGCGCTCGGTCGAGCGATTCCGCGGCATGTTCGCCTATGCGCTGTGGGATCGCGCCCGTGCGACGCTGTTCCTCGCGCGCGACCGCCTCGGCGTCAAGCCGCTCTATTACGCGACACTGGCCGACGGCAGGCTCCTGTTCGGCTCCGAGCTGAAATCGCTGCTGGCGCATGGCGCGCTCGCGCGCGACATCGACCCCCTCGCCGTCGAGGAATATTTCGCGCTCGGCTACGTCGCCGACCCGCGCACGATCTTCCGCGGCGTGCACAAGCTGCCGCCCGCGCACACGCTGGCGATCCGCCGCGGCACGCCGCCGCCGCCGCCCCGCGAATACTGGGACGTGCGCTTCACGCTCGACAATCCGGTATCGCTGGAGGACGCGTGCGCCGAGCTCGACCATCGCCTCGCGGAGTCGGTCCGGCTGCGGATGATTTCCGAAGTGCCGCTCGGCGCATTCCTGTCGGGCGGCGTCGACTCGAGCGCCGTCGTGGCGACGATGGCTGGGCTGTCGTCCTCGCCGGTGGAGACGTGCTCGATCGGCTTTCGCGAGCGGGCGTTCGACGAGTCGCGCTACGCACGCGAGGTGGCCGAGCGCTATCACACCCACCACCGCACCGAGATCGTGGAAAGCGACGACTTCGACCTCGTCGACAAGCTCGCCGGCATCTACGACGAGCCCTACGCCGACAGCTCGGCGATCCCGACGTGGCGCGTCTGCAAGCTCGCGCGCGAGAACGTCACCGTGGCGCTGTCGGGAGACGGCGGTGACGAGAGCTTCGGCGGCTATCGCCGCTACCGCCTGCACGTGATGGAGGAGCGCGTGCGTGGCGCGCTGCCGCTGGCATTGCGCCGGCCGGCGTTCGGCTTCCTCGGCAGCGCCTATCCGAAGCTCGACTGGGCGCCGCGCGTGCTGCGCGCCAAGACCACGTTCGAGGCGATGGCGCGAACGTCGGTCGAGGCGTATTTCCATTCGATGTCGATCATCGCCGCGCCGACGCGCAGGCGCCTCTTCAGCGAGCGGCTGACGCATGCCCTGGCCGGATACGAGGCGCTGGACGTGTTCGCGCGCCATGCGCGCAACGCGCACACCGACGACCCCCTGGCACTCGTGCAATACCTCGACCTCAAGACCTATCTCGTCGGCGACATCAACACCAAGGTCGACCGCGCGGCAATGGCACATTCGCTCGAGGTGCGCGAGCCGTTGATGGACCATCCGCTGGTGGAATGGCTGGCGAGCCTGCCGTCGTCGATGAAGTTGCGCGCCGGCGAGGGCAAGTTCCTGCTGAAGAAGGCGATGGAACCGCACCTGCCCCGCGATCTCCTGTACCGGCCGAAAATGGGCTTTGCCGTGCCGCTCGCCCGCTGGTTCCGCGGTCCGCTGCGGGCGCGGGTGCGCGACGCGGTGCTCGGGCCGCGGCTCGCATCGACGGGACTCTTCAATGCAGCGACGCTGCGCGAGCTGGTCGACGCGCACCAGGCCGGCACGCGCGACTACAGCGCGCCGCTATGGAGCCTCCTCATGTTCGAGGCGTTCCTGCGCAATGCGCTCGAGGAAGCAGACTCGCCACGCGAGCTCGCGATCGCATCATGAGTCTTTCGATCCTGCACGTCCTCGACCACTCGCTGCCGCTGCACAGCGGCTATGCCTTTCGCACCATTGCCATCCTGCGCGAGCAGGCCGCGCTCGGCTGGCGCACGTACCATTTGACGACGCCGCGCCACGGCCTCGCCCTCAAGGCGTCGACGCCGGCGGAGGAAACCGTCGACGGCTGGCGCTTCTTCCGCACCTCCCCTCCCAGCCCCCGCTGGCGCGACGTGCCGCTCGTCGCCGAGGTTGCCGAAATGG
>DATBOK010000221.1:0-11164 GCA_036553845.1 Casimicrobiaceae bacterium | reverse complement strand
CTCGTGAACCTCGGCTGCGCGACCGGCCACCCGTCGTACGTGATGAGCTCGTCGTTCGCCAACCAGGTGCTGGCGCAGGTCGAGCTGTGGACCGACGCGCTGTCGACGTCCAAGCGCTACCCGGTCGGCGTGTACGTGCTGCCCAAGCACCTCGACGAGAAGGTGGCGCGGCTGCAGCTGTCGACGCTCGGCGCGGCGCTGACCGAGCTGTCCCCGGCGCAGGCGCGCTATCTCGGCATCGATGCCGGGGGACCGTACAAGGGCGACTCGTACCGCTATTGAGGCAGCGCCATCCACGCCAACCCCGACCGGAGAAGCCCGTGCGCCTGATTCTCGCCTGGATCATCAACGCCGTCGCGCTGTTCGTGCTGCCATACGTGTTTCCGTGGGTGACGATCGACGACCCGATGGCGGCGATCGTTGCCGCGCTCGTGCTCGGCCTCATCAACACGCTGATCCGGCCAATCCTCGTGATCCTGACGCTGCCGGTGACGCTGCTGACGCTCGGCCTGTTCATCTTCGTCATCAACGGCCTCCTGTTCTGGGCGGTCGCGCACTGGGTGTCGGGATTCCACGTCACCGGGTTCTGGGCGGCGGTGTTCGGCGCGATCGTCTACAGCATCATCTCGTGGGCGCTGTCGTCGATTCTGCTGCGCAAGCGCTGAGCGGCGCCGCCGCCGCGGTCGGCGCGGCGCGGTGCGCGTTCAGCCTCGAGTTCTTCCCGCCGCGCACGGCCGAGGGCGTGCAGAAGCTGGCGGCGGTGCGCGCGCAGCTGAAGGCGCTCGCGCCGCAGTTCTGCTCGGTGACGTTCGGCGCCGGCGGCTCCACGCGCGAAGGCACGCTGGACACGGTGCTGGCGTTCCGCAGCGACGGCTTCGTCGCCGCGCCGCATCTGTCGTGCATCGGCGGCGCGCGCGAGAACGTGCGCGCGGTGCTCGAGCAATATCGCGCGCACGACATCCATCATCTCGTCGCGCTGCGCGGCGACGCGCCGTCCGGCAGCGTCGAGGCCGGCGCGTTCCGCTACGCCAACGAGCTCGTCGAATTCATCCGCGCCGAGACTGGCGACTGGTTCCACGTCGACGTCGCCGCGTATCCCGAAATGCATCCGCAGGCGAAGAGCCCGCGCGACGACCTCGCCAACTTCAAGCGCAAGGTCGACGCCGGCGCGAATTCGGCGATCACCCAGTATTTCTACAACGACGAAGCGTACTGGCGCTTCGTCGACGATGCGCGCGCCATCGGCGTCGGCGTGCCGATCGTGCCGGGCATCATGCCGATCGCGAGCGCGGCCGGCCTCGCGCGATTCTCCGACAACTGCGGCGCCGAAATTCCGCGCTGGATCCGCCGCCGGCTCGAGAGCTATGGCGACGACGCGGGTTCGATCCGCGCATTCGGCCTCGACGTCGTCACCGCGCTGTGCGACCGGCTCCTCGCGCGCGGCGCGCCGGGCCTGCACTTCTACACGCTGAACCAGGGCGCGCTGACGGTCGAGATCGGTCGCAGGCTTGGCTTCGTCACGACCGCGGATCGCGCATCCGGCCGCTGATCGCGCCTCCGCCACGCGGCGTCGCGTCATTGCATTACTCGCGCAACATGCGCGCCGCACGCCCGCGCCGTTCCCGGCACTTGCATCACCGGTCGAGATACGGGCGCGCGTCGCACCGGCCACCCGCCTAGAATGCGATTCGACGCTCGCCGCCCATGTCATCGACCGACCACCACGCCGACAACGCGCTGTCGCCCGCGCCGAACCCGCTGCGCTGGCGCGTGCGCTTCCTGTACCTGGCGGCTGCGTCGCTCGCGACCGGGCTCGTGGCGGCCGCGCTCATTTATGCATTCGCCGACGCCACGGGGCCGGATGCGGCTGCGCAGATCGCCGGCAGCAGGGTCTACGAGTACGACATCGAGCGCATCGGCGGCAAGTCGGCGGTGTATGCGGTACGTTTCAATCAATGGCTCGCCAGCCTCTGGCACGGCACGACGCTGGCGTGGACGGTAGCGGCCATCGCCGTCGGCGTGGCGGCGATTTGCCTGCTGGCGGCGCGTCTCGCCACGCCGCACGCGCCCGCGGCACGCGCGGACCGGATCCCCGCCAGCCGGGCGCCGCGCGACGAACGCGAAGTACCCGGCTAGCGCGGCCGGGGAATCCCCGACCGGCTCTCGCGCTAGCGCTTGCGCGAGTACGAGACGAGCTCGATGTGGCTGTGCTGGGCGCGGATGGCCACGGAGTCCATGCCGCCCTTCTCGAGATACTGCGACTCCTTCGATTCCTCGACCATCGCGCCCACCGCCGGCGCGTACCAGATGCCGTAGTTGCACTCCGTCGGCCAGCGCCAGAATTCCTCGTCGTCCATTCGCATCAGCACGTTGACGAAGATCGCGTCGAACGTGCCGGCACGCACGGTCACCGGCTTCCAGCCGCCGACGCGTGCGAAATAGTTGAACTGGCCCGCCTTGCGCGTGGCCTCGTTGTAGTTGTCGACGGTTTGGTTCCACGTCGTGCCGGGCGTCAGCGGGAACTTGTAGCGCTCGAGCGGCGTGTTGAACCGCCGGGTCTCGAGGTCCATCGCGGTGCCGACGCGAATGATTCCCGGCGACGCCCACTCCTCGGTGCGCACGACGTCGAGCGTCGGGCCCTTGCACGTGACGCGCACCGTGGTGCCCTGCGCGCCGGTGGCCACGACTTCGTGCGTCTCGTCCCAGGTCACCGGCGTGCGAAAGCCGTCGACGACGTGATAGACCCAGCGGTCGCCGACGGCGATGTCCGGGGCGGGCGCCGGCGGACCGGAATTGCCGCCGATGCCGAGGGTGCCTCCCGCGCATCCCGTCAGGAGCGCGGCAATGCCGCCGACGACCTCGCGCCGGCGCGGATCGAACGCAGCCATGCGATCCTCCTTGGCGAACACTGTACGCCCTAGCGCAAACAGCGCCGGCGGCAAATCGATCCGTCCGCGCACGGAAAAATGCGCCAGCCGCGCCGCGCCGCGCAGCCCGCGGCGCGACCTTACGTCACCGGCTCCAGGCGCACGTCGGCGACGCGGCCGCCGCAAACCGCGACCAGATCGGCCGGCCGGATGGCGAACGTCGCATTGGGCGTGCCGCCGGCGGCATGCACGACGGCGAACGCGAGGAGGTCGGCGTCGACCAGCGTCGCCGCCGGGCGGGCGTGCGCGAGCGGCGGAATGCCGCCGATCGCGTAGCCCGTGTGCTCGCGGACGAACGCGGCGTCGGCCTTGCGGATTGGCACGCCGAGGCAGGCGGCGACCTTGCGCTCGTCGACCCGGTTGGCGCCGCTCGCGATCACCAGCACGGCGCCATCGTCGCCGTGGCGAAACACCAGCGATTTGGCGATCTGCGCCACGCTGCAGCCGAGCGCCGCCGCCGCCTCCGCCGAGGTGCGCGCGGTGACCGCGTGCTCGACCACCACGCACGCGAGTCCGGCGGCGGCAAGGGCCTGCTGCACGCGCTGCGCGGAGGGCGACAGCGCGCGGTCGTCGTGCGCGCTCATGCCGCCGCGCCGACGCGCAGGCCGACCACGCCGGCGATGATGAGCACGATGCTCGCGACCTGGACGCCTGTCAGCGATTCGCGGAACCAGCCGACGCCGATGAGCGCGATCGCCGCCGTGCCCACCGCCGACCAGATCGCGTACGAAACACTCATGTCGATGCGGCGGATCGCGATCGTCATGAGGCCGAACGATGCGGCGTAGAACACGAACAGCAGCACCGAGGGCAGCGGCACACTGAATCCGCGCGACAGCTTCATCGACACGGTGCCGGCGATTTCCAGTGCGATCGCGCCGGCAAGGCAGAGCCAGTACGGCATGGGCATCCTCACGGCAGGGCTGGTGGCGAATTCGGGGTCAGGACGGCGGGCTCGATGTCACGGGACGATCGGTGTCGGAACCTGTCGACCCGGGCACACGCGCCGGCTGCCCTGTGGCGGGGCGCTGCGCGCCGCCGGGCGCGCGATGCGGCCGATTCAGCTCCCGCCGTCGGTGATCGCACCCTTGTCGGCCGGCGACACGAGGCGCGTGTACTTGCCGAGCAACCCGCGCGTGTAACGCGGCGCCGGGGCCCGCCATTGCGCGCGCCGGCGCGCGATCTCGGCATCGTCGACGTTGAGCTGGAGCAGGCGCGTGTCGGCATCGATCGTGATCGAATCGCCGTCGTGCACGAGCGCGATCAGGCCGCCCGCCTGCGCCTCGGGCGCGACGTGGCCGACCACCATGCCCCAGGTGCCGCCGGAGAAACGGCCGTCCGTGATCAGTCCCACCGACTCGCCCAGCCCCTGGCCGATCAATGCCGACGTCGGCGCCAGCATCTCCTGCATGCCCGGGCCGCCGCGCGGGCCTTCGTAGCGGATGACGATGACGTCACCGGCCTCGATCTTGTTGGCGAGGATCGCGTCCATGCAGGCGGGCTCGCTGTCGAACACGCGCGCAGGTCCGGTGATCGATGTCTTCTTGAGCCCGGTGATCTTGGCCACGCAGCCGTCGGGCGCGAGATTGCCGCGCAGGATGGCGAGGTGACCGCTTGCGTACATCGGCCTGTCGAACGGGCGGATCACGTCCTGGTCGGCACGCGGGTTCGCGGGAACCCTGGCGAGCTCGTCGCCCAGCGTGCGGCCCGTGATCGTTTTGCAGTCGCCGTTGAGAAGGCCCCGGTCGAGCAGCATCCGCAGCACCTGCGGCACGCCGCCGGCGGCGTGGAAATCGGTGGCGACGTAGCGGCCCGAGGGTTTGAGGTCGCACAGCACGGGCACGCGCTGGCGGATGCGCTCGAAATCGTCGAGCTTCCATTCGACTTCGGCGGCGGACGCGATCGCGAGGTAGTGCAGCACGGCGTTGGTCGAGCCGCCGGTGGCCATGACCAGCGAGATCGCGTTCTCGATCGAAGCGCGGGTGATGATGTCGCGCGGCTTCAGGTCCTGCGCGATCGCGTCGACCAGCACCCGTGCCGACAATGCGGCGGAATCGGCCTTCTCGGCGTCGGGAGAGGCCATCTGCGAGCTGCCGAGGAGGCTCATGCCGAGCGCCTCGAACGACGAGCTCATCGTGTTGGCGGTGTACATGCCGCCGCAGGCGCCGACGCTCGGGCAGGCGTTGCGCTCGATGCCGTCGTAGTCCTCCTTCGCCATCCTGCCCGCGGTGAACGCGCCCACCGCCTCGAACGGCGATACGATCGTCAGCTTCTCGCCTTTCCAGTGGCCGGGCTTGATCGTGCCGGCGTAGACGAAGATGCCGGGCACGTTGGTGCGGGCGAGCGCCATCATGCTGCCCGGCATGTTCTTGTCGCAGCCGCCGACGACGAGCGCGCCGTCCATGAACTGGCTCATCACCGCCACCTCGATGGCGTCGGCGATCACCTCGCGCGAGGCGAGCGAGTACTTCATGCCCTCGGTGCCCATGGCGATGCCGTCGGTGACGGTGGGAAATCCGAACACTTGCGGCATCGCGCCGCCGTCGCGCAGCGCGTCGATCGCGCGATCCACCAGCGGCTGGATGCCGGCGTTGCACGGATTCATCGTGCTGTGGCCGTTGGCGACGCCGACGATCGGCTTGTCGAAATCGGCATCGCCGAAGTCGACTGCGCGCAGCATCGCGCGGTTCGGCGAGCGGGCGATGCCCTCGGTGATCATCCGTGAGCGACGATTGTTCGGCACGGTGGGTCCTTCGCGGGAGGGGAGGCGCTGGACGCGCGTCGCGTCAGGCGTGAGGCGACTCGCGCGCCGACGATAGCATCGGCGCCGGCGTCATACAACACAGGATCGCGCCGCCGGCGATGAGCGCGAAGCCCGCGGCGTGGAACGGGAACAGCCGCTCGCCGATGATGAGCGTGGCGAACAGCGCCGAGAACACCGGCACGAGGTGGGTGAAGATGCCACCCTGCACGGGGCCGACGCGGGCGAGGCCGTAGCCGTACAGCAGCATCGCCACGAGCGTAGGCAGCGCGCCGAGGTAGAGGATGCCGCCAAGCGTGCCGAGCGTCGGTCGCGGCGGACCGTGCAGCGCGACGTCGACGCCGAGCACTGGCAGCGTCAGCACGAGGCCCATCAGCCCGGCGGCGAAGCAGAATGCCGGGAACGACAGCACGGGCGACGACGCCTCGCGCACGCCGAGGCGCACCGTGTAGATCGCCCAGATGAACATGCCGGCCAGCACGATGAGGTCGCCGCGGCCGAAGTCGAGCCGCGCCAGCGCGCGCAGGTCGCCGTGCACGCCGATCAGGAGCACGCCCGCCACCGACAGCGCGAGGCCGGCCGCCTCGAACGAGCGCGGCACGCGCCGGTTCATGCCGGCGACGATCGCGACGATCAGCACCGGGATCGCCGAATTGAGCAGGCCCATGTTGATCGCCGTGGTGCCTGCGAGGCCCGCATAGACGAGCATGTTCTGCGGCGCGAAGCCCAGCACCGCGAACAGCGCGTACTCGCGCGGATCGGCGCGCAGCGCGGACGCGATCTTCGCGCGCTCCTTCCACACGAAGGGCGCGAGGATCACGATCACCACGAGCCAGCGCAGCCACGCGAGCCATGCCGCCGACACGCCGTCGAGCAGGATGCGCGCGACTACCGCATTGCTGCCCCACAGCGCCGACGTGACCACGAGCGCGGCGAACGCGAGCGAGCGCGGCGGCAGGCGATCGAGCGGCAGGTGCCGGGTCAGCGGCTGGAGGCGGCGGGTGATGGACAAGGCGGTCGCAGCGACCGGCAGCGGCGCAAAGCGCCCGAGCCGGTCCTGAAGCGGCGATTATCGGCGCCGGCAGCCATACCGTCCAATACATTATAGAGCCGATAGTGATACTCTCTAGGTATCAATGGACCTGCGCCACCTGCGCTATTTCGTGGCCGTCGCCGAGTCGCTCAACTTCGGCCGCGCGGCGCGTGCGCTGCACATCGCCCAGCCGCCACTGTCGCGCGCCATCAACGGGCTGGAGGACGAGCTGGGCGCGGAGCTCTTCCGCCGCAGCACGCGCGGCGTGCATCTGACCGCCGTTGGCACCGCGCTGCTGCCCGAAGCGCGGCGCCTGCTGCGCGACGCCGACGCCCTGCGCGAAGGCGCGCGGCACCTGGCGGACGGCGACGTCGGCACGCTGGCCATCGGCTTCATCAGCACCGCAATCTTCGGCGTGCTGCCGCAGGTGATTCGCGGCTTCCGCCGGGCGCGCCCGGGGGTGACGCTCAATCTGCAGGAGACGACGTCCGACCAGGTGCCCGCGGCACTGCGCGCCGGCGCGCTCGACTTCGGCTTCATCGTGCCGGGGCCGGCCGACCCGGCACTCTCCTATACCCCCCTCACCTGGGAGCCGCTGATCGCCGCGCTGCCCGCCCAGCGCCGCTGGCCGGCACGCGTTTCGCTTGCCGATCTCGCGGAGGAGGCATTCCTGCTGTTCCCGCGCGAGGCCGGCGTGTCGCTCTACGACACCATCGTCGGCTTCTGCCGGCGGGAAGGCTTCACGCCGCGAATCGAACAGGAGGCGATCCAGATGCAGACGATCGTGAGCCTCGTCGCCGCCGGGATGGGGGTGTCGCTGGTCCCGGCGTCGCTGCGGCGGATGCGCCGGGTGGGTGTGGTATATCGCCCATTGGCGCAGAAGAGCCCGGCGGTGGAGATCGGGCTCGCTCAGCGCGCGGGCGACGACGCGCCGCTGGTGCGTGCGTTTGTCGCCGAAGCGCGCGCCCGCGCCCGCAAGCACACATGATCGTCACTCATCCGGGCTTCGACCCGATCGCCTTCGCCTTCGGCCCGTTCACCGTCGGCGGCATGACGCTCGGACCGTTCGCGATCCGCTGGTACGGCCTCATGTACCTCCTCGCCTTCGGCATGCTGCTGGTGCTGGGCAAGAAGCGCGCGCGCGAGAGCATGCTCACCGGCTGGCGCGCGATCGACGTCGACGACATGCTCTACTTCGGCGTGTTCGGCACGATCCTCGGCGGTCGCCTCGGCTACGTGCTGTTCTACAAGCCGATGTACTACCTCGCGCATCCGCTCGAGATCGTCGCCGTGTGGCAGGGCGGCATGAGCTTCCACGGCGGATTGCTCGGCGTGCTGATCGCGATGTGGTTCTATGCGCGCACGCGCGGCAAGCGCTGGCTCGACGTGATGGACTTCGTCGCACCGCTGGTGCCGCTGGGCCTCGGCGCGGGACGCATCGGCAACTTCATCAACGCCGAGCTGTGGGGACGCCCGACCAACGGCTCGTGGGGCATGATCTTCCCGCGCGTCGACAACCTGCCGCGGCACCCTTCCGAGCTCTACGAGTTCGCGCTCGAGGGCATCGTGCTGTTCGTGATCCTGTGGACCTATTCGAAGCGCCCGCGGCCGATGGGCGCGGTGTCGGGTCTCTTCCTCGTCGGCTATGGCTGCGCGCGCTTCATCTGCGAATTCGCGCGCGAGCCCGACGACTTCCTGGGCTTCCTCGCGCTGGGTCTGACGATGGGGCAGTGGCTGTCGCTGCCGATGATCGTCGCCGGGGTGATCATGATGGCGTGGGCGTACCAGCGCGCCGGGCGCGCGCAGCCGACGCTGCTCGACCGCATGAAGTGAGCGCGGCGCCGGGCCGCGAACCGTCTGGTAGCATCGATCGATGCAGTTCATCGGCGACTACACGATCGACGGCGCGATCTGCGATCGCCTGATCGCGCTGCACCGCGCCTGCGACCACAAGGGCCTCGTCAAGCGCGGCGCGATCGGCCGCGGCGGCGAGGCGGTGGTGAGCGTCGACAAGAAGGACTCGTTCGACGTCACCGTGTCGATGATTCCCGACGACCTTCACGCCGAGTACGGCGTGCCGGCGTACTACGCCGCGCTGCAGGGCTGCCTTGCGCAGTATCTCGCCGCGCATCCCATCCTCGCCAAGGTCGGTCGCTTCGGCGTCACCGAATCGCCGACCATCCAGCACTACAGGCCAGGCGGCGGCTTCAAGATGGAGCATTTCGAGCGCACCGGCTTCGCCACCACCACGCGCATGCTCGTGTGGATGACCTTCCTCAACGACGTCGACGGCGGCGGCACGCGCTTCGTCTACCAGGACACGACGGTCGAGGCGCGTCGCGGACGCACGCTGGTCTGGCCGCCCGATTTCACGCACACGCACGTCGGCGTGGTCTCGCCGAACGACCACAAGTACATCATCACCGGCTGGATGAATTACTTCCCGCCCGGCGCGGCGTAGCGGCGCCCGCGCGCGCAGTCGTGCCGTCCGTCCCGGCGTCGCCTTCGCGCGACTGGCGGCGCCCGCTGCGGCCGATCGTCGCGGCAAACTTCGTTCGATTGAACCAAAGACTAGTTCTCACCGATGACGTGGGACGGTAGAAACACTGCTGTCCGACGCCAACGGCTCGCGGGAGCGACGCCGGGGCGCTGCCGGATTCGTTGCAACGAATGGGAGCATCCTATGCGTCCGTCCAAACTGATCACCCTCGCGCTGGTCGCCGTCGCTCCGCTGCTGCTGGGCGCCGTGGCTGCGCAGGCGCAGTCCAAGCCGAACATCGTCGTCATCATGGGTGACGATATCGGCATGTGGAACATCGGGGCCTACCATCGCGGCATGATGGCGGGCCGCACGCCGAACCTCGACAAGATCGCCGCCGAGGGGATGCTGTTCACCGATTATTACGCCGAGGCGAGCTGCACCGCCGGGCGCGCCAATTTCATCACCGGCCAGCTGCCGATCCGCACGGGGATGACGACCGTCGGCCAGGCGGGTGCGTCGGTCGGCCTGCCCGCCGAGGCCATCACGATCGCCACCGTGCTGAAATCGATGGGCTACGCCACCGGCCAGTTCGGCAAGAATCACCTCGGCGACAAGAACGAGTTCCTGCCGACGGTCCACGGCTTCGACGAATTCTTCGGCTACCTGTATCACCTCGATGCGATGGAGGACCCGGCGCATCCCAACTACCCGCAGAACCTGCTCAACGTCGTCGGCCCGCGCAACATGGTCCACAGCTGGGCCACCGACACCGACGACGCCACCGACATGCCGCGCTGGGGCAAGATCGGCAAGCAGCGGATCGAGGATGCCGGCACGCTCTATCCGAAGCGGATGGAAACGGTGGACGACGAGATCCGCGACTTCGCGCTCAAGTTCATGGAAAAGGCCAAGCAGGACGGCAAGCCGTTCTTCGTCTGGCTGAACCCGACGCGGATGCACATCGTCACGCATCTGTCGCCGAAATACGAGGCGATGCGCAATGCGGAAAACGGCTGGTCTGAAGAGGAAGCCGGCATGGCCCAGCTCGACGACGACGTCGGCCTCGTCATGAAAAAGCTGAAGGACCTGGGCGTCGACGACAACACGATCGTCGTGTTCACCACCGACAACGGCACCGAGGTGTTCACCTGGCCCGATGGCGGGCAGACCCCGTTCGCGCAAAGCAAGGGCACGGTGCTGGAAGGCGGATTCCGCGTGCCGGCGCTGTTGCGCTGGCCCGGTCACGTGCCGGCGAATTCCGTGCAGAACGGCATCTTCTCCGGCATGGACTGGCTGCCGACGTTCGCGGCGGCGGCAGGCAACGACCAGATCACCGAGCAATTGCTCAAGGGTGTGAAGCTCGGCGACCGCACGTACAAGAACCACCTGGACGGCTACAACCAGATGGCGGCCATCACCGGCAACGGACCGTCCGCCCGCCACGAGATCTTCTACCTCGGCGAAAGCACCGTGGGCGCGATCCGCATCGACGACTACAAATATCGATTCATCGACCAGCCCCAGGGCTGGCTCGGCGAAAAGACGCATGTCGACGTGCCGTACCTGATCAACCTGCGCCTCGATCCGTTCGAGCGCACCGGTTGGCCGAACAATGGAACGAAGGATGGCGGCCAGCAGTATTTCGATTGGTTCAAATACCAGTTCTGGCGCTTCGTCTTCGTGCAGGAAGTGGTGGCCAAGGAAATCCAGACCTTCATCGAGTTCCCGCCCATGCAACGTGGCGCCAGCTTCAATCTCGACGCGGTGAAGGCGGAGATGGCGAAGCGGATGGAACAGGCGGCGGCCGCGAGCAAGGGCCCCAGCCAGTAATCGCGTGCGTGGCACTACGGGCGACCCGGCCGGGCAGCCCGTTGTCGCGCGTATCGGCGCGTGGCGATCGTCAGCGGGCGTGCGACGTGCGGGGCTTGGCGGTTTCGCGCAACCCGTTCAGCCGATCCATC
>DATBOK010000196.1:0-34114 GCA_036553845.1 Casimicrobiaceae bacterium | reverse complement strand
TCGCCGAATCGATCCGGATGCACCCGGACCAGGAGACGCTGCAGCAGATGATGCGCGACGCCGGTTTCGACCGCGTCGATTTCCACAATCTCGCCGCCGGCGCGGTCGCCGTGCACGTCGGCCGGGTCTATTGAAATGGCTCCGCGGAGGGCTTCCATGAATCACCGTTTCCTGCTGGTGGCGATTTGCGCTGCCGCTCTTTGCGCCGCCACCGCGGTCGACGCCGCGCGCATGGGCGGCGGCCGCAGTTTCGGCACGCAGCGTCCATCGGTCTCGGCGCCACATGCGACGCCGCCGGCCGCCACCACGCCCTCCGGCAACGTCAGCGGTCCCGCGGCCGATCCGGTGATGCCGCGCACGGCGGCCCCCCCTGCGGCGCCGGCGACCGCACGCGCCGCGCCGGGCGCGACGCCGCCCGCCGGCGCCTCGCGCTGGCTCGGCCCGCTCGCCGGCATCGCCGCAGGCATCGGGATCGCCGCGCTGCTGTCGCATTTCGGCGTCTCCGGCGGGTTCGCCGACGTCCTGCTGCTGGCGCTCTTCGCCTTCGGCGCGGTGATGCTCGCCCGCCTGTTCATGGCGCGCAGGTTCGCCGCGGCAGGCAGCGATGCGCTCGCTGCGCCACGCGCGCCCGGTGACGGTGAGCCCAATGCGGGCGACCGGTTCGAACCGCGCTTCGGCGGCGCGTCGCAGGTGAAGGCGGTGCCGCCGCATTGGCCGCCCGGCTTCGACGCCGAGCGCTTCGCGCGCCAGGCCATGCAGCAGTTCCGTGCCGTGCAGCGCGCCTATGACAACGGCGACACGGCGGCGCTCGCCGACGTGATGACGCCGGAGCTCTACACCGAGACGGTGAAGGACCTGCGCAGCCGCGGCGTGCACGTGCCGACGGCGTTCGACTCGCTCGAGTCGGAGGTCGTCGACGTCAGCACCGAAGCCGATCTCTACTGGGTCAGCGTGCGCTTCAAGGGACTCGCCCGCGAGAACGGCGCCGCCGTCGCGCAGCCATTCGACGAGGTGTGGAACCTGTCCAAGCCCGTCGACGGCTCGAGCGGCTGGCTGGTCGCCGGCATCCAGCAATCGGTGCCGGCCTGACGCGACATGCACGCCCCGGCGACGATCCCGGCGCGCATCGTCAACCGCGCACTCGCGCACGAGGATGCGCTGCGCGCCACGCTCGCGGCGCATGCGGGTTCGGCGTTCCGCATCGTCTGCGGTCCGGCCGACGCCACGCTCGCGATCGGTGCCGACGGCGCGCTGCATGAAGCGGCGGCCGACGTCGCGCCGGCGGTGACGCTGACGATGCGCGCGCGCGATGTGCCGTCGCTGCTGCACGATCCGCTCCGCTTCGATGCGCTGGTGCGCACCGAAGGCGACGCCGCGCTCGCGGCCACGCTGCGCGACCTGGCGGCGACGATGCCGTGGTTCGTCGAGCGGCTGTTCGGCGAGTCGTTCGGCAACGTGCTCGGCCAGCGTCTCGCCGACACGGGCCGCCGCCTGCTGGGCTTTCCCGAGGAGGCCGCGGCACGTCTCGGCGCAAACGTCCGCGGCTACGTCGGCGAGGAGGCCGCGCTCGGCATGTCGCATTCCGCGGCGGCCGCGTTCGAGGGCGACGTGCGCGATCTCGCTGCGCGCGTCGACGCGCTGGCCGCACGCATCGACGCCCTTGCCGCACGCCGGCGCTAGACCCCGGCGTCCAATGACCGCGCGCCGGCAGCCGCACCGCCGGGCCGCGCAGGCAGTCCCGCTGCACGCCGCCGGCGCGCGCGAACACCCGCCGTCGCCCGACAACTGACCGATGCGCATCACCCGCCTCGCCCGGATCGTCATCGTGTCGCTGCGCCACGGTCTCGACGAGTTCGTGCTCGGGCATCCGCGCGTCGCCGGCCTGCGCCCCGTGGTCAACGGCGTCCTGTTCTGGCGCGACCTGACGCCCCCGCGCGCGGTGCGCTTGCGCCGCGCGCTCGAGGACTTGGGCCCGATCTTCGTCAAGTTCGGGCAGATGCTGTCGACGCGGCGCGATCTCCTGCCGCCCGACATCGCCGACGAGCTCGCGCACCTGCAGGATCGCGTGCCGCCGTTCCCCGGCGACGACGCCGTCGCCACGCTCGAGCGCGTCTACGCGCGGCCGCTCGCGCAGGTCTTCGCGCGCTTCGACACCACGCCGGTGGCGAGCGCGTCGGTGGCGCAGGTGCACCTCGCCGAGCTGCACGACGGCACGCCGGTCGCGGTGAAGGTGCTGCGCCCCGACATCCACGTCGTGATCGAGAAGGACCTGGCGCTGATGCACACGGCGGCCATGCTGGTGGAGAAGGTGTCTGCCGACGCCCGGCGCCTGAAGCCGCGCGCCGTGGTCGCCGAATTCGAGAAGACCATCCGCGACGAGCTCGACCTGTCGCGCGAGGCCGCCAACTGTTCGCAGCTGCGCCGCAACTTCGCGCACTCGACGCTGCTGCGCGTGCCGCTCGTGCACTGGGACTTCACCGACCGCGAAGTGATGGTGATGGAGCGCATGTCGGGGATCCCGATCGGCCGCATCGACGCGCTGCGCGAGGCCGGCATCGACCTGCCGCGCCTCGCGCGCGCCGGGGTCGAGATCTTCTTCACGCAGGTGTTCCGCGACGGCTTCTTCCACGCCGACATGCATCCGGGCAACATCTTCGTCGCCATCGACGCCGCCGACCACGGCAAGTACATCGCGCTCGACTTCGGCATCATGGGCACGCTGTCGGACACCGACAAGAGCTACCTCGCGCAGAACTTCCTGGCGTTCTTCCGCCGCGACTACCGCCGCGTGGCCACCGCGCACATCGAGTCGGGCTGGGTGCCGCCCGACACGCGCGTCGACGAGCTCGAGAGCGAGATCCGCGTCGTCTGCGAGCCGATCTTCGACCGGCCGCTGAAGGAGATCTCGCTCGGCCGCGTGCTGCTGCAGCTGTTCCGCGCGTCGCGCCGCTTCAACGTCGAGATCCAGCCGCAGCTGACGCTGCTGCAGAAGACGCTGCTCAACGTCGAGGGGCTGGGACGCGAGCTCGACCCCGACCTCGACCTGTGGGTGACGGCGAAGCCGTTCCTCGAGCGCTGGATGGAAGACCAGCTCGGCTGGCGCGCCGTCGAGCGGCGCCTGCTCGCCGAGGCGCCGTACATCGTCGCCGCGCTGCCGGAGCTGCCGCGGCTGATCCACCAGCGTCTGCTGGCGGCGCCCGCGGCGGCCGATTCGGCGCTGAAGGCGGTGGCATCGGCACAGCGAGCGCGCAATCGCTGGCTGGCGCTGATCGCGTTGCTGCTGGCAGGGGTGATTGCCGCGCTCGTGTGGCAGCACGGGCGGTAGCGCGCTTGCGCTACACGCGGTAGGACGTGACTTCCTCGTTGGGCAACAGCTGCGGCTTGCGTGCGCCGATGCCGACCAGCGGCGCACGGCGCAGGAACGCATTGTCCTCGCCGAGGATGAAGCGCACGAGGTCCTCGAGCGTCGTATCCTCGAACTTGTCGGCGACGAACTCGACGACCACGGTCTCGAAGCGATCGACGTTGCGCAGCGTGACCTCGACCGACTGCCGGCGGTAGTCGGGCTGGAACTTGACGAAGCCGGTGACCGCCGGGGTGACGGTGAACAGGCCGCGGCGCACGACGCGGTCGTCGTCCTGCAGCGGCCGGTACTGGAACTTGAGCTGCGCGCTGCGCAGGCGATCGTCGACGCCGCCCACGGCCGACACCGGCACCGCCACCTCGATGGGCTTGGGCAGCGCGAGGCGGTAGAAGAGCTCGATGTACTCGACCGCCTCGTGGCCGCCGAACGCCTTGCGCCGGTAGGAGACGAAGCCCTGGTCGAACTGCGGCGAGGCGATGGTCAGGATGTCGGTGATCCGGTATTCGTGGGTGACCACGGGGCGGATCACGGCGAGATGGCCGATCGCCTCGTCCAGCCACTTGAAGGCCTTCCACATCTTGCGGTCGAGGTCCTTCAGCGCGTCGTCGGGGGTGCGCTTGGCGTTCTTCTCCTGCCCCCGCATGGCGTCGGACTGCGCGCGCAGCGAGTCGAGGAGGTTGGCGTTTTTCTTGTCGGTGGACATCGCGTCAAAGGTATCACGACCGAGCGCGGACCGGCATACGCCTTATGACATGGGCATGGCCGCCGCGGTGGCCGGCGCCTTAGCCCATGCCGCCGCCGGAAGGTGGCATGCAAAAGTCGGGCCTGCGGGCGGCCACGGGGTTTCTTATACAATTGCGCGTCGAAAACCCCTCGCTTCCCGGCGCGCGATGCCGCTGCTCGAACTCCGCCACGTGACGCGCCGGTTCGGTGACTTCACCGCCGTCGAACGCGTCGACCTCGCCATCGAGGCGGGCGAGTTCTTCACCCTGCTCGGGCCGTCCGGCTGTGGCAAGACCACCCTGCTGCGGATGATCGCCGGCTTCGACCTGCCCGACGCGGGCGAAATCCTGCTCGATGGCGTCGACCTCGCCGACAGCCCGCCCGAGGCCCGCCCGGTGCGCACGGTATTCCAGAGCTACGCGCTGTTTCCCCACATGAGCGTGGAAGGCAATGTCGCCTTCCCGCTGCAGATGGCGAAGACGCCGGCGCGCGACATCCCGCGCCGCGTGGCGGGGGCGCTGGAGGACGTCCGCCTGCAGGGCTTCGGCCGGCGCTTTCCGCACGAGCTGTCGGGCGGCCAGCGCCAGCGCGTGGCCATCGCCCGCGCGCTGATCACCCAGCCCACGATGCTGCTGCTCGACGAGCCGCTCGCAGCCCTCGACGCCAAGCTGCGGGAGGAGATGCAGATCGAGCTCATCAACCTGCAGAAGCAGGCGGGCATCACGTTCGTGTACGTGACGCACGACCAGACCGAGGCGCTGGCGCTGTCGCACCGCATCGCGGTGATGAACCACGGCATCGTCGAACAGGTCGACGAGCCGTCGAAGATCTACCGCTTTCCGAAGTCGCGCTTCGTCGCCGACTTCATCGGCCAGTGCAACCTCTTCTCCGGCACGGTCACCGCCCGCGACGGCGGCACGCTGACGCTGGCGGTCGACGCGCTCGGGCCGGTGCGCGTGGCGACATCGTCGTCGGTGGCGCCGGGCACGCGCGCGAGCATCGCATTGCGACCCGAGCAGATCCGCATCGGCGCCGAGGCCGGCGCCGGCGACAACCGCTTCCACGGCACCGTCTCCGACCTGCTCTACATGGGCGACGTCACCGTGTACCGGGTGAAGACCGAGGCGGGCGTGCTGGTCGAGGCGCTGCTCGCCAATTCGCAGACCGGGCGCGCCAAGTTCTTCGAGCCCGGCGACTCCGTGCAGATGGATTGGCCGGCCGCCGCCGGCCATTTCATCGAGGAGTAGCGGGTGGCGAGCGAAATCCCGCAGGCCGTATCGACGCGCGGCAAATGGCTGGTCGGCGGCCCGCCGATCCTGTATCTGCTGGTGTTCTTCGCCGCGCCGACGCTGATCATGGCGCTGGCGTCGCTGCGCACGCCGGGCGAGTTCGGCGGGTTGGCGCCACTCGTCGATGCGGCCGGCAAGCTCGACCTCAACCTCGATTCGTACGCGCGATTCTTCACCGAGTCGATCTACTTCGAGGTATTCGTCAAGTCGGTGATCTTCGCCGCGGCGACGACGTTGCTGTGCCTCGTCATCGCGTACCCGCTGGCGAGCGTGATCGCGAAGAGCCCGCAGCGCGTGCGCAGCCCGCTGCTGCTGCTCGTGATCCTGCCGTTCTGGAGCAACTTCCTGATCCGCATCTACGCATGGATGATCATCCTCGGACCCAACGCGGCGCTCGCGCGCGGCGTCAACGCCGTGCTCGCGCGGTTCGGCGCGGAGCCCGTGCCGCTGCTGTTCAGCTCGTTCGCCGTGCTCGTCTGCCTCGTCTACGTGCACCTGCCGTTCATGGTGCTGCCGCTCTACGCCAACCTCGAGAAGCACGATCCCGCGCTGCTCGACGCCGCGCAGGACCTCGGCGCCGGCGGCTGGCAGCGCTTCTGGCGGATCACGTTCCCGCTGTCGCTGCCGGGCGTGTATGCCGGCGCCGCGCTCGTGTTCATTCCCGCGCTCGGCATCTTCGCGATCCCCGATCTCCTGGGCGGCCCCAACGACACGCTGATCGGCAACCTCATCAAGCAGCAGTTCCTGGAGACGCGCGACTGGCCGTTCGGCAGCGTGCTGTCGATCGTGCTGACGGTGGCCGCGCTGGCGCTGGCCGGGCTCGCGGCGTGGTTCGGCCGGCGCGCGACACGCGCACGCGCCTTCACCGATGCGTAAGCGCGGCGTCACGCTCGGGCTGCGCGCGGCGGCGGTGGCGGGCTACGCCTTCCTGTACCTGCCGCTGGTGATCGTCGTCGTCTATTCGTTCAACGACTCGCGCCTCAACGCCGAGTGGGTGGGCTTCACGCTCGGCTGGTACCGCACGCTCTTCGCCGACGACGACATGCTCGTCGCCGCGCGCAATTCGCTGGTGATCGGCGTCGCCGCGAGCCTCGTGTCGACGGTGCTCGGCACCATGGCCGGTTTCGCGATGTACCGCTGGAAGACGCGCCTCCTGCCGATCCTGGTGCTGACGCCGATCGCGATACCGGAGATCCTCGTCGGAGTGTCGCTGCTGATCTTCTTCGTGCTCCTCAACTTCACGCTGGGGCTCGTGTCGGTGGCCTTGGCACACGTCGCATTCTGCATCGGCTTCGTGGCGATCGTCGTGCGCGCCCGGATGGCCGGCATGGACGAGGGCCTGGTCGAGGCCGCGCGCGACTGCGGTGCGACGCCGTGGCAGGCGTTCCGTTATGTTACGCTGCCGCTGATCATGCCAGGCGTGATCGCCGGCGCGCTGATGGCGTTCACGCTGTCGATCGACGACTTCGTCATTACGTTCTTCACCGCCGGCGCCGGCACGGTGACGCTGCCGCTGCAGATCTACTCGATGATCAAGATTGCCGTCACGCCCGAAGTCAATGCCGTGTCGACGCTGCTGATGCTGCTGACGCTGCTGCTGATCGTCGTCGCCTCGCGGCTGTCGCCGAGCCTCTTCCGTTCGCAACAGGAGATTGCCCCATGAAGCGCCTCGCCACCCTCGCCGCGGTCGCGGCGCTCGCCTTCGCCACGTCGGCGTCCGCCGCCAAGGACCAGCTCCATCTCTACAACTGGAACAACTACATCGCGCCGGAGACGATCAAGCGCTTCGAGGATGCGTGCGGCTGCGAGGTCGTGCAGACGTACTACTCGGACAACGAGGAGCTGCTGGCCAAGCTCGCGGCCGGCGCGCGCGGCTACGACGTGATGGTGCCGACGTCCAACGCGGTGCAGGCGCTGATCCGCGGCAAGCAGCTGATGCCGCTCGACAAGTCGAAGCTGCCCAATCTCAGGAACATCGACCCGGTGTATCTCAACACGTCATTCGACCCGGGCAACGTGTACTCGGTGCCGTACGCGATGTCGACGACGATCATCGGCTACAACGATGCCAAGATGAAGGAGCTCGGGCTTCCCACCGACACGTGGGCAGTGATCTTCGACCCCAAGTACCTGGAGAAGGTGAAAGGCCGCGTCACGGTGCTCGACAGCGCCAACGAGCTCTTCGCCGCGGCGCTCAAGTACCTCGGCTACAGCGCCAACGACGTCGATCCCAAGCACTGGGACGAGGCCGCGGCGACGATCCGCAAGGCGAAGCCCTACTGGGCGGCGTTCAACGCGTCGTCATACATCAAGGAATTGACGGTCGGCAACATCTGGCTGGTGCACGGCTACTCGAACGACATCTTCCAGGCCAACCTCGACGCCGAAGCGGCGAAGCGGCCGTTCCACATCCTGCAGGGAATGCCGAAGGAGGGCGCGGTGCTGGCGGTCGACAACATGGTGCTGCAGGCGAATGCGCCGCGCCCCGACCTCGGTCTCAAGTTCATGAACTTCATGCTCGAGGGCAAGAACTCGTCCGAGCTCACCAATCTCATCGGCTCGGGCAATCCGAACATGGCGGCGCTGCCGTTCATCAAGCCGGAAATCCGCCGCAACCCGGCGATCTTTCCGCCGAAGGACGTCGCGGCGAAGCTCGAGCAGCTGAAAGACCTGACCGCCGCGCAGCGGCGCCTGCGCAGCAGGCTGTGGACGGAGATCAAGGCGCGCTGAATTGGGCCAGTCCGGCGCCGGCCGCCGGTCAGCGCCGCGGATCGATGTCCGGCAGGCGGTAGCGCGCGAGCGCAGCGCGCCACTGCGGCAGGTCGCGCAGGGCGTCGAACGACGGATCGACGGCGAGGCACACGAGGTTCATGTCCGCCAGCGCGTCGGCGCGCTCGAGCGCGGCGAACGCGGCGTCGGCGTCGCCCATCCGCGCATGGGCAATCGCCAGCCGATACGGACCGATGCGGCCGTCACCGAATCGCGCCAACATCGCGTCGAACGCTGCGCGCGACTGCGTGCGCCGGCCGAGCAGCGCGAGCGATTGCACGACGCCGAGCGGGCCGATCGAGTCGTCTGGCCACTCGTCGGCGATGGCGCTGAACGCGTCGAGCGCCTGCGCCGGCTCGCCGCCGTTGAGCAGCGCGCTCGCCCGCAGCACGCGCGCGACGATGCTCGCCGGCTCGATTTCGAGCACGCGCTCGAAATGCCGGCAGGCGCGCGCGAACTGGCGCCGGTAGAACCACAGCAGTCCCTGGTGAGTGCGGACCCCCGGATCGAGCGGGTCGAGCATGACCGCGGCCTCGAAGGCGGTTTCCGCCTCCTCGAAGCGGCCCGCGAACATGAGCTGCCACGCGTAGCGGTGATGCACGTAGGCGTCGGCGGGCGCGTAACGCAGCGCCGTCAGCACCGCGCGGTCGGCGCGCGCGAAATCGCGGTCGATCGCGAACGCGATGAACGCATCGACGCCGTGCGCCGAAGCGAGCTCGACGTCGAGATCGAGCGCGCGCTCGGCGGCGGCGCGCGCTGTCGTGACCAGCGCCGCGTCGGGAAACGCTGCGAGGCCGATCAAGCCGACGGCGGCCTGCCCGAGCCCCGCAAAGGCGAGCGCGAAGCGCGGGTCGCGCGCCGTGGCCTCGGTGAAATACTGCATCGCCTGGCGGAAGCCGTCGGCGCGATGGCGGCGCAGGAGGTACGCGCCCCTTTGCCAGTAGTCGCGCGCGTCCTCGTTGTCGGAAACGCGCCGCGCCGCCCGCGCGAGCGGCGCGGCCGCGTCGTCGGCGAGCTCGAGCGCCGCCACGAGGCCGCCGGCGATCCGGTGCACGAGGTGCGGCTCGGTGAGCGAGTCGGCGTCGAAGGCGCGGGACCAGCGGTGCACGCCATTGGAGGCATCGACGAGTTGCACGCCGACGCGGAACCGGCCGTCCTCCTCGCGCACGCTGCCTTCGACGATCAGCCCGATGCCCAGCGCGGGGCCCATGGTGTGCGGGTCGGCTTGCGAAGCCTCGAAGGCCGCCACCGACCGCCGCGCGACGACGCGCAGCCCCGGCACCTGCACCAGCGTGTCGATCAATTCGTCGGTGAGGCCGTCTCCCACCTCGTCGAGTTGTCGACTACCAACGGCTCGGCGAAACGGCAGCACCGCGATCGTCGGCACCCGCCGGTGCGGATGGAATTCGAAGCGCGGCACGTAGCTGCCGGCCTCAAGCCGGACCACCACGTCGGACGCCGCGCCTTCCGCAGCGTAATAGCGGTGGAGCTTCTGCCGCAGGCGCCGCACCTCGACCCGCACCGTGGTATCGGTGCTGGGATCGAAGGCTGCCGGATCGCGCCCGAAAACTTCCGCCGCGAGCACCGATTCCTTGATTTCGCCGGCGGCGCCGTCGAGGGTGCGCTGTACAAGATGCCGAAGCAGCTGGCGATGACGGGGCGAGCGGCGAAACGTCGCGCTGCGTTCGATGCGCGCAAGTTCCGACAACACGAGTCCCGGCGGCAGGTCGTGGCCGCCTGAGAGCGACTGGGAGTCGAGCGTTGCCTTCATGGGCGAGGCCGTGACAACGGACACCTACCGGTCACCTTCGCGCGACCGGAAATGCGCGTTCGATTGTACATAATCGTCCGGCCCCTTCCCGTGTCGCGCGCGGGTCCCCGCGGGCATGAAGGCAAGTTGACCGATAATCGCGGTGCGCGCACTGCGCGCACGCCGCGATGACCCCGATCCCGCGCCTGCCGCATTCGCACCTGCCTCACATCCTAGCCGCGCTGTACACGGCAGCGATCGTGTTCGCGAGCCTGCAGCCGTTCGGGCCCTGGCTCGCACCGCCGGCGGGCGCCCCCTTCTGGGCGCTGTCGCCGGACGTGAGGTCGACGCGGTTCGACTGGCTGCTCAACATCGTCGCCTACTCGCCGCTCGGCCTGTTCGCGGCGCTGGTGCCGCGGCGCGCGCACCCGGTGCGCCGCATCGCCACCGGCGCCGTCGCCGGATTCGTGCTGTCGTTCGCGATGGAGACCGCGCAGGCGTACCTGCCCACGCGCGACGCGAGCCTCCTCGACTGGATCACCAACACGCTCGGTGCGGCGGGCGGCGGCGCGCTCGCCGCACGCTTCGCGCGAAGCCCGCGGCTGAAGCGCGCCATCACCGGCGCGCGCAACCGCTGGTTCATCGGCGGCAAGCTCGGCGACGCGGCACTCGCGCTGCTCGCGCTATGGCTGGTGGCGCAGTCCAACCCGGCGATCGGGCTGTTCGCGATCAGCTGGGATCCGTCCGCGGCACTGGGCGCGACGCCACCGCGCGACGTCGCCGCGTTCCTGGTGGATGCGTTCGAAAGCGCGCTGCAGACCCTCGGCATGGGGCTCTTCATCGCGCTGATGGTGCGCGAGCGGCGTTACCTCGGCGCCGCCATCGTGGCGTTGATCGTGATCGCCACGGCTTCCAAGGGCGGCATCTCGATGGCGATGCTGCGGCCGCCGCCATGGCAGAGCTGGCTGCGCCCGGAGATCTCGTTCGGCATCGCGGTCGGCGCGCTCGCGCTGCTGGCGTTCATCGAACTCGCGCGACCCGTGCTCATCGTCGCCTGCACGGTGGCGCTGCTGCTGTCGGTCGCGGTGCCGCCGATCGTCAGCGACACGCAAAGCCTGCACGTGACGCTGACGCTGTTCAACTGGCGCTACGGCCAGCTGCTCAACTTCAACGGTCTCACGCACACCGTGCTGCTCGCGTGGCCGCTCGCGGCGACGGCGTGGCTGTTCGCGCTCGCGGGCCAGCCCGGATGGGGCGCCGCCGACGCGGGATCGCACGCAGGCATCGGCTAGAATGCGGCGATGGGCTATTACCATCGCCATGTTTTCTTCTGTTGCAACAAGCGCGCGCCGCCGGAGCGCTGCTGCGCCGATTCCGGCGCCGCGGAGATGCAGAAGTATGCCAAGGGTCGCATCAAGGAGCTTCATCTCTCCGGCAAGGGTCGCGTGCGGATCAACAAGGCGGGTTGCCTCGATCGCTGCGACGAGGGTCCGATCCTGGTCGTGTATCCAGACGACGTCTGGTACACCTACGTCGACCAATCCGACATCGACGAGATCATCGATCGCCATGTGATCAACGGCGAGATCGTCGACAGGCTGCGCATTTGAGTCCACGCACGGCCGAGCGGCTGGCAATCGCCGGACCCGCCGGCCCGCTCGAGGTCGCGATCAACGTTCCCGACGGGGCGCCGGTCGGCCTCGCGCTGGTCGCGCATCCGCACCCGCAGCAGGGCGGAACGCTGGACAACAAGGTCGTGCAGACATTGGCCAAGACGTTCGTGGCGCTCGGCTACGCGGCGGTGCGCTTCAACTTCCGTGGCGTCGGACAGTCTGCCGGCGCCTTCGACGAAGGCGTGGGCGAGACCGACGACGCGCTCGCCGCGCTCGCCCACGGACGCGCTCGCTTCGGCGTGGCGCTGCCCCTCGCGCTCGCCGGATTCTCGTTCGGCACCTTCGTGCAGACGCGCGTCGCGCAATCGGTGGAATTCGAGCGCCTCGTGCTGGTCGCGCCGGCGGTCGGCCGCTTCACCATCGGCAGCGTGCCGCCCGAGACGATCGTGATCCACGGCGAGGAGGACGACGTGGTGCCGTTGGCCGAAGTGCTCGCGTGGGCACGGCCGCAGGCGCTGCCGCTGATCGTGTTCCCCGGCTGCGGCCACTTCTTCCATGGTCGACTCGTCCAGTTGCAGCAGGTCGTGACGTCGATGTACCCGCGGCGCGCATGACCATCCTCGCCGTGAGCGGGCTCGTCAAGCGCTACGGCGGCGAGCCGGTCGTGCGCGGACTTTCGTTCGAGATCCGCCGCGGCGAATGCTTCGGACTGCTGGGCCCGAACGGCGCCGGCAAGACGACCACGCTGCGCTGCTGCCTCGGGCTCATCGACCCCGACGAGGGCACGATCACGATGGTGGGCGAGCCCGTGCCCAAGGCGGCACGCGAGGCGCGCATCCGCGTCGGCGTCGTGCCGCAGCAGGACAACCTGGATCCCGACTTCACGGTGACCGAGAACCTGCGCGTCTACGGCGGCTATTTCGGCATCGACCGCGCGACGCTCGACGCGCGCATTCCGCGCCTGCTCGATTTTGCGGGCCTCGCGGGCAAGTCGAAGGCGTCGCTGCGCACGCTCTCCGGCGGCATGAAGCGGCGCCTGACGCTCGCCCGCGCGCTGGTCAACGACCCCGAGCTCTTGATCCTCGACGAGCCCACGACCGGCCTCGATCCGCAGGCGCGCCACCTCATCTGGGACGGCCTGCGCCAGCTGCTGTCGCAAGGCAAGACGATCCTCCTCACCACGCATTTCATGGACGAGGCGGAGCGCCTGGCGGGCCGCCTCGCGGTGATCGACCACGGCGCGCTGATTGCGAGCGACACGCCGCGCGCCCTGATCGAGGCCCACGTCGAGCCCGAGGTGGTCGAGGTCTATGGCGACAACGCCAAGGCCTGGGCCGAGGCGCAGGGACGCCACATCGCGCTGCGCGTCGAGGTGTCGGGCGAGACCGCGTTCTGCTATGCGCGCGATCCGAAGCCGCTCCTCGACGACCTCGCCACACGCAGCGGCATACGCTACCTGCACCGGCCCGCGAACCTCGAGGACCTCTTCATCAAGCTGACCGGGCGCGAGCTGCGCGATTGACGATGGACGCCACGCCGAAACTGCTGCGCTTCCCGGGACTGTCGCCACGCTTCGTGCCGGTATGGCGGCGCAATCTGCTGGTGTGGAAGAAGCTCGCCGCGGCGAGCGTGCTCGGCAACATCGCCGACCCGCTGCTGTACATGCTGGCGCTGGGCTACGGCCTCGGCACCTACATCGGCAACGTCGGCGGCATGCCGTACATCGCGTTCATCGGCACTGGCATGGTGTGCCAGAGCGCGATGTTCACCGCGAGCTTCGAAGGCATGTACTCGGCGTTCTCGCGGATGCATGTGCAGCGCACCTGGGAGGGCATCATCAACGCGCCGATCGCGCTCGACGACGTCATGCTCGCCGAGTGGGTGTGGACGGCGTCGAAGGCGGTGCTGTCGACCGCGGCAATTCTGGCAGTGATCGCGACGCTGGGCTACGGCCATACGTGGCTCGCGCTGTGGGTGCTGCCGCTGGGGTTCCTCGTCGGGCTCTGCTTCGGCGCCTTCGGGCTGGTGATGAACGCGCTTGCGCCGAGCTACGATTTCTTCACCTATTTCTTCACGCTCGTGCTGACGCCGATGCTGCTGTTGTCGGGCGTCTACTTCCCCGTCGAGCAGATGCCGGGCTGGCTGGCGCACGTCGCCGGCATCCTGCCGCTCAAGCACGCGATCGACCTCGCGCGCCCGCTGATGATGGGTGCGGTGCCGCACGGCATCGTGCTGCACATCGGCGTGCTGCTGGCGTACGCCGCCGCGGCGTACTATGTCGCGCTGGTGCTGACGCGCCGGCGCCTGCTCAAATGACGTGGCGCCGGCGGTGGACCACGTCGCCACGCGTGGCATGACACGCGCGAACGGATGCCGCGCATGCTGATCATCAAGTCGCTGCACATCATCTTCATGGTGACCTGGTTCGCAGGGTTGTTCTACCTGCCGCGGCTCTTCGTCTACCACGCGATGGCGAGCCCCGACGATCGCGTCGGCATCGAGCGCTTCTGCGTGATGGAGCGCAAGCTCTACTACGGCATCATGACCCCCGGCGCGGTCCTCACGATCGCGTTCGGCCTGTGGCTGTGGCTCGGCTACGGCATCACCGGCGGGTGGCTGCATGCAAAGCTCGTGCTCGTCGCGCTGCTCGTCGCGCTGCACGTCTATCTCGGCCGGCTGATGGGCGACTTCCGCGCAGGACACAACCGCCACGGTCACGTGTTCTACCGATGGCTGAACGAGCTTCCGGCGCTGCCCATCCTCGTCGCCATCGTGTTCCTCGTCGTGATGAAGCCGTTCTGAGCACCGGCGCGACATCGGACGCCGCGGTGGGCGAAGCTCGCGCAACCGAGCGCTTCTTCGCGTCATGCCCGCGCGGCCTCGAGGCGACGCTCGCCACCGAGCTCACGGCGCTCGGCGCGCGCGGGGCGCTGGCGGTCGACGGCGGCGTCGGCTTCGGCGGAGGCCTCGATCTCGCGTGCCGCGCCAACCTGGAGTCGCGCATCGCGAGCCGCGTCCTGTGGCGGGTCGGCAGCGGCCGCTACCGCAGCGAGCATGACGTGCACGCGCTCGCCAAGGCGATCGACTGGAAGCGCCACTTCCGCGTCGAGCGCACGCTGCGCGTCGATGTCGCGGCGACACGCTCGCCGCTGACGAGCCTCGAGTTCGCCGCGCTGACGATCAAGGACGCCGTGTGCGACCGGTTCCGCGACGACACCGGCAGGCGCCCCTCCGTCGACAAGCGCGCGCCGGACGTGCGCGTGCATGCTCACCTGACCGCGGACGAGGCGACGTTCTACCTCGACACCTCGGGCGAGCCGTTGTTCAAGCGCGGCTACCGGCGCGACGCCGAGGAAGCGCCGCTGCGCGAGAATCTGGCAGCGGGATTGATCGCGCTCAGCGGCTGGACGCCCGCCAGCGCGTTCCTCGACCCGATGTGCGGCAGCGGCACGATCGCGATCGAAGCGGCGCTCATCGCGGCCGACCGCGCGCCGGGTCTCGCGCGCACGTTCGGCTTCCAGAAGCTCGCGTGGTTCGACGGCCCGGCGTGGCAGCGGATGAAGCAGTCGGCGCGCGACCGGATCCATCCGGCGCCCGCGACACCGGCCGTCTTCGCGAGCGACATCGCGGCGCCTGCCGTGGCCAAGACGGCAAGCAACGCGCGGGCGGCGGGCGTCGACGCCTTCCTGGGCATCGAGCGCGCCGATTTCCTCGCGCGCATCGCGCCCGCGGCGAGCGGCACGCTCGTCGCCAACCCGCCTTACGGCATTCGCCTCGCCGACCGCGAAGCTGTGGCGGCGATGTATCCGCGCATCGGCGATGTCCTCAAGCAGTGCTACGCCGGCTGGACGGCGTGGCTCCTCTCCGCCGACAAGTCGCTGCCGAAGCTGATGCACCTCAAGGCCGACAGCCGCACGCCGCTGTTCAACGGCGCGCTCGAATGCCGCCTGTACCAATACCGGATTCTCGCGGGCCGGATGTTAAGATGACGATGCCCGGCTCCGCGGTCAAGGAAGAAGCGAACTCCATGGGAATGCTGCCTGCACGTCACTACGTCTCCGAGCACACGACGTTCATCCGGGACCTGATCGCGAAAAAGCCCTCGATCGCCGACGACCAGCGCAAGGGGCGCGCGATCTGGTGGGACAAGACGCCGCGCGAGCTCGCCGTCGAGAACGTGATGGACAAGGGCCGCGTGCCGCAGAAGCCGTACGTCTATTCGCTCGACGAGTAACCGCGCCCTCCCATCCTGCCGCTCCGATCGCGGCAGCCGAACCGGGACCGTCGCGTTAGACCGGCCGCACCTCGCCGTGGACGAAGTAGCGCAGTGTCTGCGTCAGGCGGGCGTGCCAGCCGAGTGGCGCCAGCGCATCCGCGAGACGCTGCGGCGTCCAGAAGTGCTTGACGATGTGGAACGTCGAGCCGTCGTCGAGCTTGCGCGTGACGACGCCGGTGTCGGCCTGCGGCAGCACGTGGTCGACCGCCGTCGATGTCGGGTCGTGCGCGGAGTCGATGAGATACACGGCGCCGCCCGGCGCCAGCGCGCCGCGCAGCGTCGACCAGAACGCGTCGAAGCGTGCGACGGGCACATGCGACAGCCAGAAGCTCATGAACACGAGATCGTGACGCGCCTCGGGCCGCCACGCGAAGAGATCGACCTGCGCGAAGGCCACGTTGGCGATGGCCAGCGACGCGAGGCGGGCGCGATTGATCGCGATCACCTCCGGTGACGCATCGATTGCGGCAAGCGACTCCACTGCCGGCGCGACGTGCCGCGTGAACAAGCCGGTGCCGCACGCGAGCTCGATCGCCGTTCGCGGCCGATTTGCGGCGAGCCACCCACGCAGCGCGCCTTCCGCCTCGGCCACCTCGGCGAACCACGCGGTGTTGAACTCGGCGCCGCGATCGTAGCGGCCTTGCCGCAGCCACCATGCGTCGTACTCGCCGGCGCGTGCGCGGTAATACGCGACCTGCTCGGCCAGCAGCGGATCGTCCGGCCGCACGTCGGCGGCCGCAGTCGGCATCGGCGTCGGAGCAGGCATGCGGCAATCCTCTACAATTCTTCGCAGTTCGCATTCTATCGGGATCGGATGACCGACACGCCGCCTCGCCGTCGCGCTTCGCCGTCGCCTGGCGGCCAGCGCGGCGCCGCCGCACGCATGCTGCTCGTCGTGCTGGCGATCGTGGGCGCGCTGGCGGCGGTCGAGCTCTACGCGATCCTTCACAATGGTCGCGCGCGCGTCGCGCAAGGCGCGCCCGCAGCCGCCGCGGCGCGCATCATCGGCTACATCGATGCACCGGCGGAGGACATCGTCGCCGGCGACACGCTGCGCATCGAAGGCTGGGCGCTCGCGCAGCGCGGCATCCGCGAAGTCGACGTCGAAATCGACGGCAAGCCGCACGCTGCGCGCTACGGCCTCGCGCGCGACGATGTCGCCGCCGTGCATGCCGAGTTCGCCGACGCGCGGCGATCGGGTTTCCGCTTCGACGCCGACCTGTCGGCACTGCCGGCGCAACGCCACGAGGCCGTGGTCGTGGCCATCGACCGCGACGGCGCGCGCGCGACGCTGGGGCGGCGCAGCTTCGTGAGCTCGCAGGCGCTGGCGCGATGGAAGGCCCTGGCGGACGCGAATCCCGGCTTCGCGCAGCGGCCTTTCTGGTTCCTGATGGCCACCTCGGGCGTGGCACGCGGCGGCGCCGCGGGCATCGAGATGCAATATCGCGCCCTGGAATCGACGACGATGCGCGTCGGCATGGCGGTGCCGATCCTGTACATGCGCACGACAAAGGGCCTTGCCGGCGATTTCGCGTTCGATCCCGAATTCGACCTGTCGCGAAAGTGCGGCGCGCGACCGGTGGCCGACGACAATTTGCGCGGCGTCATCGATTACGCCGTCGCGCACCGCGTGCCGGTCAACTTCATCCTCAATGGCGGCATCTGGGGCGACGCCTCCTGCGAGTCACGGGACTGGGACCTGACCGATCACCTGCAGCTCGACCCCGCGAACTGCCAGTGGGACGATCGCAACGTCGTGCTTCCCGACGACTTCAAGAAGGGCCTCAACGGCTCGACCGAGTCGCCGCTGCTGTCGCGTTCGCTGACCTACGACGTCTACGCAACGCAGGTGCGGACCTACAAGCGCCGCAACCTCACCGCCGCAGCGCGCATCGTCGCGCAGTTCGCGCGCGAGCACCCGGATCTCTTCGTCGGCGTCAATCTCGATGCCGACACGTACATGAATCCGTTCGTGCGCGAAGGCCGGCGCTTCGACTACAACCCGGGCATGCTGCGCCAGTTCCGCGAATGGCTGGGCGGCACCGGCCCCTACGCGGGAAATCCGGCCGATGGCGCACCGGACCTTGCGTACTATCGGCGCAGGCACCCGCTTACCCTGGCCGACGTCAATCGCATCGCCGGCAAGCACTGGCAGACCTGGGGCGAAGTCGATCCGCCGCGCTACTTTCCCGGCGACGACGGCCAGCCCGTCAAGGTCGGGGAAACGCCGTTCTGGCAGGACCCCTGGTACCAGGAGTGGGACGTGTTCCGCAAGCACATCGTGCAGCTCCACTACGCGGAGCTCGCGCAATGGACGCACGACGCCGGGGTGCCGGCCGATCGCATCTTCACGGCGCAGGCCTTCACCGCGCACGATCCGGGCATGCGGCCGCTGTCGACCTACGTCGCCGGAGAATCGCCCGACTACGATTCCGCAGGCGTGTCGGTGGAAGGCGCGGTACCGCGCGTCGGCCATCTGGGCGCGATCCTCTACGGGCCCTCGGCCGAGAACAAGGTGACGATGGAGACCGACCACAACCTCTTCGCGACGATCGCGCGCCTCGATCCGCAGTGGGCGATCGTCGAGACCAATGCCACCGACCTCAAGAAGGTCGACGTGTTGCCGGTGTACGCGCAGTCGTATCACGCATTTCGCGACTTCTTCAACTACGGTGGCCGCCAGATCTCGCTGATGGCGTGGAATGGCGCCAATGGCGCCAATGCCGGCAAGCCGGGTTACGTCGCCTACACGTCGTGGCGCAACACGCCGGCTGAGCAGGCAATGATGGATTTCCTCGTCAGCCATGCCGGGCTCCCGCACGGCGCAATGTTGTGGACGTTCGGCTCGCCGCGTCTCGCCAGTGCCGACGACTGGATCGCCACCCACGGTCTCGTGACGGCCGAAGCTGGTGCGCTGGCGATGCATCCGTCCGGGGATCGCCTCACGCTGCGCTCGCCGCCCGACCTCGTGATCCGGCCGGCATCGCTCGACCGCCTCGCGCTGCGTTTCGAAGGATCCGCGCAAGTGCACCATGCGGTGGTCTACGCGAAGGCCGATGGTGACGATCGCTGGCAGGTCATCGCGCGAGCGCAAGGCCCCGACATCGCGCTCGAATGGCCGGCGGCATGGCGCGCACGCGGCGCGATCGTCGAGCGGCTGGAGCTCGAGCTCGCGTTCGCACCTGGCGCGGACGGTTCGCAACTGGCGGACGTGCTGCTGTATCCGTCGTCGCCGGCAACCCGGGCCGCGCGCGAACGATGAGCAGGTCGCGCCGCGGCGTCGCGATCGTCGTCGCGGCGGCCGTGATCGCCGGCGGCAGCGGGCTATACCTGCTGCAGAAGTCCGGCGCTGCGCCGGTCGCGGCAACGGTCACACCGGTCGCCGTGGCGCCGGTGCCCGCGTCACCAGCCGCGGTCGTGGCCGCGCCCGGACTCGAGGGTGCGACGCGTGGCGCCATCGAGCAACCCGCAGCGACGAACGTGATCGCCGACTCGCTGTCGCTGTCCGGATGGGCTGACGATCCGGCCGGCATCGCGCGGGTCGACGTCTTGGTCGACGACCGATCATTCGCCGCGCAGCATGGCATCGCCCATGCGCAGACGGGAAGCGTCGCCGCGACCCCGGCCGTCGCCCATGACGGATTCACGTTCCAACGCGATTTCGCGCATTGGCCCCTCGAACGCCATGCGGTGACCGTCATCGCCACCAACGCCAGCGGCCAGCGCACGGCGCTCGGTGAGCGCAGCCTCGTGTCCGCGCCAGCGATGGCGATGTGGTCGGGTGCGCTCGACGCGTCGCCGGGCCTTGCCGACCGCGCCTTCCAGTTCCTGCTGGCGACGTCCGGCCTGCCGCAAGGCGGCGCGCGCGAGGCCGATACGCAATACGCGGGTCTCGTGTCGCGCACGCAGCGTATCGGCATCTCGGTGCCGATCCTCTACATGCGTGCGACCCACGGCGCGGCGGGTGACTGGACGTTCGATCCCGCCTTCGACCTGTCGCGGCGCTGCCGGGACCGCCCCGTCGTCGACGACAACCTCGACGAGGTGATCGCCTACGCGATCGCGCGGCGCATCCCCGTCAACTTCATCCTCAACGGCGGCATCTGGGCCGACGCGAGCTGCTACAGCGGCGAGTGGGACCTGACGACGCACCTCGAGCTCGACCCGGTCCACTGCCAGTGGGACCAGTTCGACGCCGTGCTGCCCGGCGACTATCGGCAGGGACTGGTCGGATCGACCGACTCGCCGCAACTGTCGCGCTCGCTGACCTACAACGTCTACGATCGCAGCGTGCGCGCCTACAAGCGCCGCAATCTCGCCGCCGCGGCGCGCATCGTCGCGCAGTTCGCGCGCGAGCATCCTGATCTCTTCGTCGGCGTGAGCCTCGACGCCGACACCTACATGAACCCGTTCGTGGAAGGCGGCCATCACTACGACTACAACCCCGGCATGCTGCGCCAGTTCCGCGAATGGCTCGGGGGTGCCGGACCGTATGCGGGTCATCCGAGCGACGGCGCGCCGGACCTGCGCCGGTATCGCCGCGCGAAGCCACTGTCGCTCGCCGACGTCAATCGTCTCGCGCACGCGCATTGGCGATCGTGGTCGGACGTGCAGCCGCCGCGACAGACGCCTGGATACGGCGGCGCCCCCGTCGCCAGCGGCGAGACGCCCTTCTGGCAGGACCCCTGGTACCGCGAGTGGGACACGTTCCGCAAGCACATCGTGCAACTGCACTATGCGGAGCTCGCGCAGTGGGCGCACGACGCCGGCATCCCGGCCGACCGCATCTTCACCGCGCAGGCGGTGACGCCGCACGATCCCGGCACGCGCGCCGTCGCGACGTACGTGACGAGCCCGCCGCAGCTCTACGATTCCGCCGGCGTGTCGATCGAAGGCGCCAAGCCGCCTTTGGGGCATATCGGCGTCATTCTCTACGGGCCCTCGGCCGAGAACGCGATCACGATGGAAACGGGTCACAACCTCTTCGCCACGATCGGCCGCTTCGACGACGCATGGGCGGTTGCCGAAATGAACGCCGCCGACCTGCGCCGGCCGGCGGTGCTGCCGACCTACGCGCAGTCGTATCACGCGTTTCGCGACCTCTTCAACTACGGCGCGCGCCAGGTCTCGCTGATGGCGTGGAACGGCTCGCACGGCTTCCTCGCCGGCCGGCCCGGCTACGTCGCGTACACGTCATGGCGCGGCACGCCGGCCGAGCAGGCGATGATGGATTTCCTGGTGAGCCACGCCGACGTGCCGCGCGGCGCGCTGCTGTGGACGTTCGGATCGCCGCGGCTCGCCGACGCCGATGGATGGACGGCCTCGATCGGCACGATCGAGGCACGGCCCGGCGCATTGGTCCTGCATCCCGAAAAACGCCAGCTCGTGATGCGCTCCCCGGCCGACCAGCTCATCCGGCCGCAGACCCTCGCGCGCGTCATCCTGCGGCTCGAAGGCGCGCCATCGGGCGCCGCGGTCACGATCCGCGCACGCGCGGAAGGCGATTCGCAATGGACGCGAGTCGCCCACGGCGGCGTCGGCTCGGTGGCGTTCGACTGGCCCCGCAGCTGGCAAGCAGCGCCGCGTCTCGTCGAGCAGATCGAGATCGCGTTCGCATTCGATGCCGAAGCCGACGGCGCGCGGCTGACTCGGGTGCTGCTGTATCCCGCCATGTCACCCGTCGCGCGCTGAATCACGCGGCCGCGCAGTGCGCGCTCAAATGCCGTGCGCGACGGCCATCGACAGCAGTGCCGCGATCCACACGACCACGCCCGCGAGGCGAACGCCCGCATCGCGCCAAAGTGCCGGCGCCGCGCGCGACGGCGCGTGGAACGGCTTCTCGATCACGTAGTACGACAGGGCGCTGACCATCACGATCGCGGCGGCGACGACGCCGAAATGCACCGCGACGGGCGCCGCCGGAAACACCTCGCTCAATTTCATGCGCGTCAGGAGGATCGTCGGCAAGTGCCACAGGTAGACGCTGTAGCTGATGAGTCCGAGCCACACCACGGGCCGCCAGCCGAAGAACCGCGCGACGCCGCCGCGATCGGCGCAAATGCCGACCAGCAATGCGGCGATCGTGATGTCGATCCAGGCTGCGCGAACGATCGGCAGCGCTCCTGGCTGCCACCAGATCGGATCGATGCGCGCGATCAGGCATGCGCCGGCCACGAGCGAAAGTGCCGCGCACCACGCCACCAGCGCGTGCCTGCTCGCCGTCCAGTGCCGGCGCATCGCGAATGACGCTGCCGCCATGCCGGCCACGAACTCGTCGACGCGCCACGGCAATTGCGCCATCGCATGGCTCGGCCCCATGAGTGCGGATTCGAGCTTGAACAACAGCGCGACTGCGACGCCCCCCGCCAGCAGCCAGCCGCCGTATCCGCGCAGAATCGGCAGCACCAGAAGCGGGAACAGCAGATAGAACTGGAACTCGAACGGCATCGACCAATACACGCCGTTGATCGACGGCATGTCTTCCGCCACGACATTGTGGAACATCACGAGGTGGAGCAGGACGTCGCCGACGTCGTTGGGCCTGGGCATCAGGCCGTACCAGCCGAGCGGCAGCAGGACGGTCAGCGTCGCAAGATAGGCGGGATGCACACGCAGGATGCGTCGACCCATGAACGATCGCGCATCGCGCCAGAAGGCTCCTCGCGCGAAGGGCTCGAGGCCGGCACGGCGCCCCTGGTGAAGCACCTGCCATGTCAGCACGAAGCCCGACAGGATGAAAAAGATGTCGACGCCGAGCCAGCCCATCGACACGAACGGAACGAAATCGATGCGCAGCGCCCCGATCGAGAGCGCGGGCTTCGCGGCGTTGAGCCAGAGGTGATACGCGACGACCCATCCGGCCGCGAGCGCGCGCACGCCGGTCAGCGCATCGACCCTGGAAGCGTATCGCGTGCCCGAGGCCGCGGGCGTTGCCGGCGATTGCGTTGCAGCGAGCGTCGCGGCCATGGCGCCTCCCGCAGCGCCGCTCTCAGCGGTCGTCGGTCTTGTACTCGACGTATGCGCGATCGCGGGTCTGGCGAACGAACTCCTGGAACGCCTCCTCGCTCTTGCGCTGCGTGATTGCCTGGCGTGCCTGCGCGCGCTGGCGATCCTTGGTCACGTCCTGCTGGCGCCGGCCGAGCACCTGGATCAGGTGCCAGCCGAACGGCGTGCGCACGGGCTCGGAGAGCTCGTTGTCCTTGAGCTTCGCCATCGCCTTCTCGAAGTCGGGAACGGTTTCGCCCGGCGACAGCCAGCCAAGGTCGCCGCCCTTGGCGCTCGACGCGTCGTCGGAGTTGACCTTCGCCTGGTCCTCGAACTTGGCGCCGCCGACGATGCGCTCGCGAATGCGGTCGATCTTGGCCCTGGCCTCGGCATCCGACACGGTTTCGTTGACGCGAACCAGGATGTGCCGCGCGTGCGTCTGCTCGACGACGGTCGGCGCATTGCGGTTGCGCACGTCGACGAGCTTGATGATGTGGAAACCCGCGGGACTGCGCATCACCGGCGACACCTCGCCCTTCTTGAGCTGGCGCGCCTCCTCGACGTAGATCGCCGGCAGCCGCGCCGCAGTGCGCCAGCCGAGGTCGCCGCCCGTCAGCGCGTTCTCGGCGTCCGAGTAGCTCGCCGCGATCTGGCCGAAATCGGTGCCGGCCCTGATCTGCGCCAGCGCGTCCTCCGCGCGCTTGCGGCGCTGCTCGATGACCTCGGGCCGCGCCTCCTCGGGCACGCGCACGATCACGTGCGAGATCTTGTATTCGTTCTCGCCGCCGGCCTGCGCGTCGGCATTGGCGAGGTAGTTGTCGACTTCCGGCTCGCTGACGAAGATGTTGCGGTCGACCTCGCGGTCGCGCAGCCGCTGCAGCGTCAGCTCCTTGCGAATGTCCTCGCGGTAGGCGGTGTACGAGATGCCCTCCTTGGCCAGCGCGGCACGAAACTGGTCGGGCGTCATCTTGTTGTCCTGAACCACGCGCGCGATCGTGCGCTCCACCAGCGTGTCGTCGACCTTGATGCCCGATTCCTTGGCGAACTGCATCAGCGCGCGCTCGTTGATGAGGCGCTCCAGCACCTGCTTGTCGAGCACGTCGGCCGGCGGCATCGGCACCTTGGCGTCGTTCAGCTGGCGGATCGTCTTGGCGCGGCTGTCGTTGATGTCGTACTGGGTGATCGCCTCGTCGTTGACGACGGCGATCACGCGATCGAGCGGCACTTCGGGGGCGTTGGACACCGCGGCGGCGGGCTTCGCGGCGCTGGCGGGCACGGCGGCGTCCTGCGCGGCGGCGGGCGACGGGGCGGGCGCAGGCGAGGGCGCCTGCGCCGTCGCCGCGAGCGCGAATGCGAGCGTGCAGGCCAGGGCGAGCGCCCGCAGCGGAAGCACAATGGATTTCATCGACAGCCTTTCGCCGGCACAGTGCATCAGAATTCCGACATGGGATCGAGCCGTGAATCGCTGCGCAGGAGCGAGGGGTCGTTGGTGCGCAGATAGCCCGGCACGCTGCGTCGCAGAAGGTCGAGCGGACTGGTTCCGACCCGCGCGAGCCCGTTAAGTTCGAGCTGAACGAACACGGAGCTCGTCGTCTGCTCGGTGGTCGTGGTCAGGCGGTGGTAGACGAGGCGCAGGATCCAGCAATCCTGATTGTACTCGACGCCCGCAATGGCTTCGAGCGTCTTTTTATCCTGCAGCGAGTAGTTCCAGCGCCCGAGCAGCGTCCAGTGCGAGTCGACCGGCCACTCGCCCGACAGGTCGAATTGCTTGATCGTCTCGAGGTTTCCGGTCGTCGGGTCCACGATCTGGCGGGTGTAGCGATAGCTCGCGTTGAGCGCGCTGCCGAGCGCCGGCGTGTAGCGCACGCCGAGGTTGAGCTGCTCGTTCTGGCCGGCGTCGAGGTTCTGCTGCACGAGCCCCTGCAGCGCCCACGTGTCGGACAGGCGTCCCTCCACCTGCAGCAGGATGTCCGAGCTCGAGCTCGAGCGCGGCTGTTCCGACAGCGTCACGCGCTGGTCGGCGAAATAGAAGCGCTGGCCGAGCGAGACGCGCAGCCGCTCCGCGCCGGTGTCTGGGTCGAGCAGGCGCGACGTCACCGCCGCGGTCAGCTGGTTGGCATCGCCGATGCGGTCGTTGCCGAGATAGCGGTTCTCGGAAAAGAGCTGCGAGAAGTTGAAGTCGTCGATGGCGGTGTCGAACACCGGCAGCGAGTTCTGGTCGCGGAACGGAATGTAGACGTAGAAGAGGCGCGGCTCGAGGGTGTTGATGAAATTGCGCCCCAGCAGCGTCCAGTCGCGCTCGAACGTCAGGCCGCCGTCGAGGCTCGACATCGGCACGTACACCGACGGGTTGGCGCCATCGGGTCCGGGCGTGGCCAGGTCGTACCAGCGCGCGTGCAACGCGCCGCGCGCCGTGAAGAACCACCACGGGCCCTGCTTCGACCACGTCGCCGAGCCGAACAGCACGCCGCGATCGCCTTCCGGCTGCACCGCGTTGCGGAATTGCGTGTATTCGGCGCTGCTCGCGAACTGGATGCCCGCCCATTCCTTGGTGGGAAAGGCGACCGAGAATTGCGGCAGCGTGTTGTAGGGCGGCGTGATCGGCTCGGTCGGATCCTGCAGCGTCTGGAACGATTCCACGTGCAGCGTCGCCGACATGCCCGCGAAGTTGGCGATCAGCGCCGCCTCGCGCGGCAGCGTCGATTGCGACGTGATCGCGATGCGGTCCGCGAGGTCGGCGAAATAGGTGTCGTCCGACACCTTGTTGACGTTGAGGAAGCCCGTGAGCCAGGGCGTGATCTGCTCGCTGTGCCGCCAGGACAGCGCGTAGCGATCGGAATCGGTGACGCGGTCGTGCGGCAGGTACTCGGCATCGATTTCGCCGACCATCGGCTGCGGATCGCCGAACAGGTAGCGGAACTGGCCGCCGAGCTGCACCCCGCGCCGCGTCATGATCCGCGGCGTGAGCGTGGCGTCGTAGTTGGGCGCGAGATTGAGGTAGTACGGCGTGGCCAGCTCGAGGCCGCGCGTGCCCGTCGATCCCGCGGTCGGCGTCAGGAACCCCGACTTGCGGTCGTTGTTGAGCGGGAACTCGAGGTACGGCGAATAGAAGAGCGGCTGCTCGAAGAACCGCACGGTCGCGTCGTGGGCGATGCCGACGTTGCGCGTGCGGTCGAGCGTCAGCTCATGCGTCTGCAGGTACCAGTCGTTGCGCGGCGCGACGCAGGTCGTGTAGCGGCCGTCGGTGACGTCGTAGGTGTTCGGCCCGGTGAAGTCGATGCGCGCGGCATCGCCGCGGCCGCCCACCGCGCTGACGTAGAACTGCGGCGAGATGAAGTAGCCTGTCGACGTGTCGCGCTTGAAGCTGAGCTCGGGACCGCTCACCCAGTCGTTGCCCTGCCGCAGCACCACGTTGCCGAACGCGTGGATCGTCTGGTCGTCGATGTCGTAGGAGATCCGATCCCCGAGCACCGTCTCGCCGAGCGTGCGCAACTCGACCTTGCCGCTCGCGTCGACGCGTTTCTGGCCGAACGTCTCGATGTGATCGGCGCGCAGGAAGATCGCGTTGTCGCTCGGACCGCCGACGCGCGGTGCGCCGGGCGCGGTGCGGGGGTGGGCGATGGTGTTCGATGACGCGCCCGGCAGCTTCAGCGTCGTCGGCGGCGGCTGCGCCGGCGCGCCGGGCGGCGTGGGGCCGGGGGCTTGCGGCGCAATCTCCGGCGCGGTGCGCAGTTCGAGCGGCGGCGTGTCGTCGGCATGGGCGATCGCCGCGCTCGACGCCGCGACGATCACGACTGCGGCACGAACGATTCGACACGACGGGAAACGCATTGGACGATGATCCGGAGGGCGCGCTGCGCTGCTTGCTAAAATGACGCATTCTACCCAACCAATTCGCCGCGATTCGCCGGGTGCCACCAGCGTGATGGGCGTCGCGTCGATCGCAGCCGCTGCCGTGCCGTGACCGACCCGTCCCCGCCTGCCGCCGACCACCGCCGCGCCGCGCTCGAGGACTTCGTCGCCGGCTCGCTCGGGCATCGCGGATTCGCGATCGCGCCGGCATCGGCGGACGCGAGCTTTCGCCGCTATTTCCGCATCGTCCCCGCATCCCCGGCCTTCGGCGAGTCCTCGCTCATCGCGATGGACGCGCCGCCGTCGCACGAGGATTGCCGGCCGTACGTCGCGGTCGCAGCGCTTCTCGCTGCCGCGGGCGTGCATGCGCCGCGGGTGCTCGCGGACGACCTCGAGCGCGGCTTCCTGCTGCTCACCGATCTCGGCACGACCACCTATCTCGACGCGCTCGACGCCGGCACCGCGCACGGCCTCTACCTCGACGCCATCGACGCCCTGATCCGCTGGCAGCAAAGCTCGCGCGAGGGCGTGCTGCCCGCGTACGACGAGGCGCTGCTGCGCCGCGAGCTCGACCTCTTTCCCGACTGGTACGTGGCGCGCCATCTCGGGCACGCGCTCACCGCGGCCGAGCGCGCGACGCTCGAGCGCATGTTCGCGCTCGTTCTCGCCAGCAACCTCGCGCAATCGCGCGTGTTCGTGCACCGCGACTACCATTCGCGCAACCTGATGGTGGCCTCGCCCAATCCGGGCGTGCTGGATTTCCAGGACGCCGTGCACGGCCCGCTCGCCTACGACCTCGTGTCGCTGCTGCGCGACGCCTACATCGGCTGGGACGAGGAGCAGGAGCTCGACTGGACGGTGCGCTACTGGCAGCGGGCGCGCGCCGCGCGCCTGCCGGTGCCGCCCGATTTCCACGCGTTCTGGCGCGATTTCGAATGGATGGGCGTGCAGCGCCAGCTCAAGGTGCTGGGCATCTTCGCGCGGCTCGCCCATCGCGACGGCAAGGCCGGCTACGTCGCCGACATGCCGCGCGTGTTCCACTATCTGTACCGCACCTGCGGCCGCTACGACGAGCTCGCGCCGCTGCAGCGGCTCCTCGACACGCTCGCGGCATCGCCTTCGCGCACCGCGATCACGTTCTGACGCCATGGCCAGCGCGATGATCCTCGCGGCGGGGCGCGGCGAGCGGATGCGGCCCCTGTCCGACACGTTGCCGAAGCCGCTGCTCGTGGCCGGCGGCAAGCCGCTCGTGGTGTGGCAGATCGAAGCCCTCGCGCGCGCCGGTTTTGTCGACATCGTCATCAACGTGTCGCCGCACGCCGACAAGATGATCGCCGCGCTCGGCGACGGCCGCGCGCTCGGCGTGACGATCCGCTATTCGCGCGAGGCGACGCCGCTCGAAACCGCGGGCGGCATCGCCACTGCCCTGCCGCTCCTGGCCCGGGGCCCGGTGGCGATCGTCAGCGGCGACGTCTGGAGCGATTTCGACTACGCGCGCCTCGCCACGCGCGCGCGGCACATGGCGGCCGATGCCGACGCTCCGCGCGCGCACCTCGTGATGGTCGCCAATCCGCCGTATCATGCACAGGGCGACTTCGTGCTCGACGACGGGCGGCTGCGACTGACGGGCGGCCCGCGGCTCACGTACGCGAACCTGAGCGTTCACGATACGGCGCTGTTCGCGGAACTGCCGCCGCACACCCCGCTCAAACTTCTGCCGCTGTGGCGCGACTGGATCGCGCGCGGCCTCGTCTCCGGCGAGCTGCACCAGGGCCGCTGGAGCAACGTCGGCACGCCCGCCGACCTCGTGCAACTCGACGCCGAGCTGGCGTCGCGCCCCAGGGGAGACACATGAACATCATCACCGCCAATCCGCTCCTGGCCTTTCCCGAGTTGCCGCCACTCGACGCCGTGCGCGCCGAGGATGTGAAGTCCGCGATCGGCACGCTGGTGGCGGATGCGCGCGCCACGATCGAGCGCGTCGCCGCGGACGTCGCCGCGCCGACGTGGCAGAACCTGGTCGAGCCGCTGGCCGATGCGCTCGACCGTCTCGACCGCGCATGGAGCATCGTCAACTATCTCAATGCCGTGGTGAGCACGCCGGCGATGCGCGACGCGTACCACGACAACCTGCCGGAGGTCACCGCGCTGTTCACCGACCTCGGCCAGGACGAGCGCATCTACCGGCGCTACAAGGCGCTGCGCGCGGCCCAGGCATTCGGCGCGCTGGCCGCGGCCGAGCAGCGCGTGATCGACAACGAGCTGCGCGACTTCCGCTTGGGCGGCGCCGAGCTCGACGATGCCGGCAAGGCGCGCTTCAAGGAGATCCAGCAGGCGCTGGCCGAGCTGTCGGCGAAGTTCGACGACAACGTGCTCGACGCCACCAACGCGTGGTCGCTCGTCGTCGACGACGTCGGCGAGCTCGCCGGCGTGCCGGCCGACGTCGTCGCCGCGGCGCGGCGCGAAGCCGAGGCCGACGGCCGCGCGGGCTGGAAGCTGACGCTGCGCTCGCCGTGCTATTTCCCGGTGATGCAGTACGCCGACAATCGCGCGCTGCGCGCGGCGCTGCACCGCGCCTACGTGACGCGCGCCTCCGAGCTCGGCGCGAGCCCGCAATGGGACAACACCGGCATCATCGCGCGCACGCTGGCGCTGCGCACCGAGGAAGCGCGGCTGCTCGGCTTCGGCAGCTTCGCCGAACTCTCGCTGGTGCCGAAGATGGCCGAGTCGCCCGCCGACGTGCTCGCCTTCCTGCGCGACCTCGCCGCGCGCGCGAAGCCGTTCGGCGATCGCGACTATCGCGAGCTGTCGGCGTTCGCCGCGGACGAGCTCGGCCTGCCGGCGCTCGAGCCATGGGACATCGCGTGGGCGTCGGAAAAGCTCAAGCTGTCGCGCTTCGCGTTCTCCGACGAGGACGTCAAGCAGTATTTCCCGGCGCCCAAGGTCATCGCCGGGCTGTTCCGCGTGGTCGAGACGCTGTACGACGTGCGCATCCGCGAGGCGTCGGCGCCGGCATGGCACGACACCGTGCGCTTCTTCGAGATACGCGACCGCGCGGGCGCGATCGTCGGCCATTTCTTCATGGACCTCTACGCGCGCGCGAGCAAGCAGGGCGGCGCGTGGATGGACGACCCCGTCAATCGCCGGCGACTCGCCGGCGGCGTGCAGGACCCGGTGGCATTCCTCACCTGCAACTTCTCGGCCCCGGCGGACGGCCGGCCCGCGCTGTTCACGCACGACGAGGTCATCACGCTGTTCCACGAGTTCGGCCATGGCCTGCACCTGCTGCTGACGCGCGTCGACACGCCCGGGGCGTCGGGGCTGCAGGGCGTGGAATGGGACGCGGTCGAGCTGCCGAGCCAGTTCATGGAGAACTATTGCTGGGAATGGGACGTCGTGCGCGACATGAGCGCGCATGTCGACAGCGGCCAGCCGCTGCCGCGCGCGCTGTTCGACAAGATGCTCGCGGCGCGCAACTTCGAGAGCGGCCTCGCGATGCTGCGCCAGGTGGAGTTCGGCCTCGTCGACATGCTGCTGCACAGCGCCTACGATCCCGCCGGCGGCGCCGGTCGCTTCGGCACGCCCGCCGAGGTCGAGAGCGCGGTGCGTGCCGACGTGCGCGTCATGCCGGTCGCCGACTACGACCGCAGCCTCGATTCGTTCGGTCACATTTTCGCCGGCGGCTACGCGGCTGGGTACTACAGCTACAAATGGGCGGAAGTGCTGTCCGCCGACGCCTTCAGCCTGTTCGAGGAGACCGGCATCCTGTCCCCGGCCACGGGCTCGCGATTCCGCGATGAGGTGCTGGCCCGTGGTGGCAGCCGACCGGCGCTCGAGTCGTTCGTGGCCTTTCGCGGGCGGCCTCCCCAAATCGACGCGCTTCTGCGGCATAATGCCATGACGTTGTCATCGTAGCCGGAGGATCCATGACGCGCGCCGACCCTGCCGCCCTGCTCATGACCGCCCTCGCGGGGCTGGCGTTCGCCACATCGGCGGGCGCCCAGAACAAGGACGTCTACCGCTATATCGACGGTGACGGCCACATCGTCTACACCGACCGTCCGCCCCCGGCGAACGCCAAGAACGCGCAGACCAAGCGCGTCGGCGGCAATTTCATCGAGACCGACCCGACCAGCGTCGCCGAGGAGCAGGCCGCGCAGCGCTTCCCCGTGACGCTCTACACGTTCGGCTGTGGCGACGTTTGCGACAACGCGATCGGCCTCCTCAACCGCCGCGGCGTCCCGTTCGCCACCGTCGACGTGCAGTCGCCCGATGGCGCCAAGAAGCTGCAGGCGCTCACCGGCGAGCTCAATGCGCCGGTGCTGACCGTCGGCGAGAAGATGATCGCCAAAGGCTACAACGAGGCGCGCTGGCAGCAGATGCTCGACGACGCCGGCTATTCGAAGACGCCGCCGCGCCGCACTGCGCAGGTCGGCCGCGCACCGGGCGCCGCGCCCGCCGAGCCGCCGCCGTCCACCGACACGCGCTCGGCGGCCGTGCCGCCCGAAGCCGCAGGCGCCTATCCGAAGTAATTCGCGGCCGCGCGAGGCGCCACTGCCGCACGCGCGGGGTGCCGCGCCGCAACCGCCCGTGCACGGCGCGCGCAGCGACGCGCCGATCGTTCGCATTCGCCGCCGCCCATGAAGCTCGCCACCTGGAACATCAATTCGCTCAACGTGCGGCTGCCGCGCCTTCTCGGCTGGCTCGCGGCGTCGTCGCCGGACGTCGTCTGCCTGCAGGAAACCAAGCTCGAGGACCAGCGCTTTCCGCACGACGTGCTCGCGCAAGCCGGCTACGACGCGCACTTCGCCGGCCAGAAGACCTACAACGGCGTGGCGATCCTGGCGCGAAGCGGCCTTCGCGTCGAGCACGTCGCGCGCGGCATTCCCGGCTACGAGGATACGCAGCAGCGCGTGATCGCGGCGACGGTGGCGGACATCCGCTGCATCTGCGTCTACGTGCCCAACGGGCAGTCGGTGGGTTCCGACAAGTACGTCTACAAGCTCGGCTGGTTTCACGCAGCGACCCAGTACGCGAAGACCGAGCTCGCGGCGCATCCATTGCTGGCGATGCTCGGCGACTTCAACGTCGCGCCGGACGACCGCGACGTGCACGACCCCGCGCTGTGGCAGGGCCAGGTGCTCGCCTCGGAGCCCGAGCGCGCGGCGCTGCGCGAGATGATGGCGGCGGGCCTCGTCGACAGCTTTCGCCTCTTCGAGCAGCCGCCGGCGACGTTCAGCTGGTGGGACTACCGGATGCTCGGCTTTCCGAAGAACCACGGCCTGCGCATCGACCACATCCTCATGTCCGCCGCGCTCGCCGCACGCTGCACCGCCTGCCGCATCGACCGCAACGCGCGCAAGGGCGAGAAGCCGTCCGATCACGCCCCGGTGATCGCCGAGATCAGCGACTGACCGCGCGCGGGCGCGCCAGCACCACCAGCGTCGCGCCGAGCGCCGCGGCGATGATCGTCCAGTAGAGATAGCGGTAGTCGGGCGCGATCGCGACGAAGAAATAGGGCAGCGCATAGGCGATCGCCGACACCGCCAGCGCGATCGGCACGTCGTCGACCGGCACGCCGCGGCGAGACCGGCGCACGCCGTTCACGACGACGAGGCCGGCGAGCGCGAGCCAGACGATGCCGTTGTAGAGTCCCACGGCGCGCGCGCCCGCTACACCGGCCCCGATCGCACGCGTCAATGCGTTCGGCTCGAACGCGAAGCCGTAGGCGTTGGGGACGGAGTACGGCATCCACAGCATGCGGCGGCCATCGTCGATGCCGACGCCCATCAGCGCGCCGGACGCGCGCAGCCGATGCGCGAGGTATCGCCAGGGCTCGGCGACGATCGCGCGTCGCCACTCGCGGCCCAGGGCGTCGATCTCCTCGGGATCGTTCGACGCCGTGAGCGGTGCGCCGATGTAGTTGAAGAGGAAATCCACTTGCGCCGGATCGAAGCGTTCGCACAGCGGGCGCACGTCCGGCGCCACGCGGTAGAACGCTGCCGGGATCACCGCCTTGCCACCCGCGCACTCGATGGCGGCGAGATCGAACGCCTCGAGGTATTGCACCTGGTGCGCGCGGTGCGCCTGCAGCAGTCCGTAGTCGATGGCCCGCTGCGCGCCGAGCATCAGGGCGAGCACGGCGGCCGCCACGGCGGTGGCCGCGCCCAGTGTCATGCGCGGCCACGTGCATCGCGCCCAGTACACGAGCATCGGGCCCGTGGCCGCCGGCGCGTTGGCACGCACGACGGTCGCGTAGTAGAGCGGCACCAGCGCCAGCAGCGCGGTTGCGCGCGCGATGCCCGCGCGCCCCGGACCGGAAGGCGCGCCGGCGTCGACATGCGCGGCGCCGGGTTCGACGTGCGCCTCGACATGGCCGCCCGCGCCCGTGCCGGCGTCGCGCTCCCGCCTCACGCTTGCGCGAAACACCAGCGCGGTGGCGAACAGCAGCGCCGCCGCCATGCCGACGTCCTTCCAGATCTCGCCGCCGATGCCGATGATCGGCGGCAGGAAACCCAGCGCGACGATCAGCCACGCGTGCCGCGCGCCGCGACGTGCCGCGCCATCGGCGAACAGCAGCAGCGCGATCCACGCAAGCAACGCCTGCACCAGCAGCATGCCGAAGGGCCCGGGGATCGCGCGATCGAGCATCGACCATATCCAGGCCATCAGCGGTGGATGGTGATCGAAATATTCGCCTGTCCTGCCCTGCTGGATCTGCCACACCGAATCCACCGTGACCTGGCCCGGGTAGTACGCGGCGATCGTCAATGCGAACCCGGCCGCGGCCAACGCCGAGCGGGCCACCGCAGGCATGTGCGCCCGCAGCGCCGCCACCGCGGCCAGCCCGCGACGGCTGCACGCGGCAATCGCGGGTGAGCGCAGCAGCGCCATCACACCGGCCACCGACGTCGCCAGCACCGTCCAGTAGAGATAGCGATAGTCGGGCGCGATCGCGACGACGAAATACGCGAGCGCATACAGGAGCGCCGACGCCGCCAGCGCAGCCTCCAGCGTCGGCGTGCGCGGCTGCCGTCGCCATGCCAGCGCCAGCACGCCGATGGCGACCGCCAGCCACGGCAGTCCGTTGTAGAGTCCGATCGCCGCCGCCGCGGCGACGCCCGCGCCGATTGCCGCGGTGACGGTGTTGTACGCGAAGGCGAGGCCGTAGGGGTTCGGCAATGAAAACGGCGCCCAGATCGCACGCGCCGTGTCCGTGACGCCGAAGCCGAGCAGCGCGACGAACGCCCGCGTGCGGTGCGCGAGGTAGTCGCCGGGATGCGCGACGATCGCACGTCGCCATTCGCGTCCGAGCTCGCGCAGCGCGGTGCGGTCGGTATCGAGCCTGAGCGGGCTCGTCGGCAGGAAATACAGCGTGTCCACGCGGTGCGGATCGAATGCGGCGCACAGCGACGCCGCATTCGCGCCCTGCTGGTAGAACAGCGGCGGAAGCGTCACGTCGTCGCCGGCGCAGTGCAGTGCGGCGAGGTCGAA
>DATBOK010000185.1:0-7886 GCA_036553845.1 Casimicrobiaceae bacterium | reverse complement strand
CTCCCCGCCCGGCACGCCAGGGAACGGCGGCATCTCGTACACGGGCTGGTAGCCGGCGAATTCGCGCATCGTGATGTTGGCGACCACGGACGCCACCAGCATCGGCCCGAAGCTCTCCATCGCGATGGAGCCGACGACGATCTCCGCCACGAACAGCGCGCCCGCGATCGGCGCGTTGTAGGCGGACGTGATGCCCGCGGCGGCGCCGCAGGCGACGAGGAGTCGAAGGCGTCCGGGATTGAAATGCACAAGCCGGCCGATGATCGATGCGCAGGTCGCGGCGAGTTGCACCATCGAGCCCTCGCGCCCGATCGAACCGCCGGACGTGACCGAGAACAGCGATGACACGCTGCGGGCGACGCTCTCGCGCACGTCGATGCGCCCGTCGCCGATCGAGATCGCCTCCATGTAGTCGGAGTTGGACCGGCCCCTCGACCCGCGTCGCGCCCATTCGAGAAAGGCGCCCGCGATGACGCCGCCGATCGCCGGAAACGCCAATCGCAGGTACCACGGCATCGACTTCGCCATCTCCACCAGGCTGCCGCTCTGACCGGTGACGAGCCACTGCAGGCCGCGGATGCTCTCGCGGAACGCCATCGTCGCCAGCGCACCGACGAGGCCGGCGAGCGCCGCCCACAGCAGGATCGTCTGGGCATCCGTCAGGCGCGCCGTTTCGACGAGCTTGATGCGAAGGCGCTGGATGCGGGTGAGCAACAGCATGGCAAGGGGACGTCGATCTCGAGTCCCCGCAGGCGAACGCCGATGTCGCCAAGGCGCTCGCCCGTTCGCCGCGGGACCGTGGATGCCGGACGATGTCAACCACGATGATGCCATGCTCGCGCAGCGCCGGGCGCAAAACCGCTCGACGGCACGCCGGCGGTTGCGCATCGGCCGGTGGCACCGGCATCATGGCGTACCCATCCGCAACCCCGATCGCGCTTGTCCCGCCACCTGCCGCTCCCCGCGAACCTCCTCTCGCGCCTTCTACCGTTCCGTCTGTGGCTGCCGCGGGTCAACCGCGCAACGCTGCGCGCGGACCTCGTGGCGGGCTTCGTGGGGGGGTGCGTCGTGCTGCCACAGGCCATCGCTTACGCGACGCTCGCGGGCCTTCCCCCTCAGTACGGCCTGTTCAGCGCGATCGTTCCCGCCATCGTGGCGGCGCTGTGGGGATCGTCGTGGCACCAGGTCTCGGGACCCACCAACACGATCGCCCTCGCGGTGTTCGCGATCGTCACGCCGCTCGCCGTGCCGGGAAGCGAGACCTACATCCGCCTGGTGCTGACGCTGACGCTGATGGTGGGATTGATCCAGTTCGTGCTCGGCATCGCACGCCTGGGGGCGATGGTCAATTTCATCTCGTTCACCGTGATCGTCGGCTTCACCGCCGGCGCAGGCGTCCTGATCATCGCCGGCCAGCTCGCCCATTTCCTCGGCATCGAGCAGGCCCCCAGCACCGACATCGTCGTCACGTTCGCGCACGTGGCCAGGCACTGGCGCGACATCGACGCCGCGACCCTCTCCGTCGGCCTCGCGACGGTGGTGGCTACCTATCTCGGCCGGCGCGTGCTGCCGCGGATACCGCCCATGATCACCGGACTTCTGGGCGGCACGCTGCTCGCCTGGATCTACGCGCACTTCGGCATCGCGCACGTCCACACGATCGGCGCAGTCCCGTCCGCGATCCCGCAATTGTCGGTGCCGTCGATCGACTTCGCCGACTGGCGACGGCTCGCGCCCGGCGCCGTCGCGCTCGCGGCGCTGGCGCTGGCGCAGGCCGTGTCGCTGGCGCGCGCGGTCGCCATCAAGATGGGCCAGCGCCTCGACGCCAACCAGGAGTTCATCGGCCAGGGCCTGTCGAACATCGCCGGCGCGTTCACGTCGTGCTTCCCGTCATCGGGCTCGTTCAACCGCATCGGCGTCAACGTCAGTGCCGGCGCGCGGACGCCGCTCGCCGCGGTGTTCGCCGGCATCTGCCTGCTGCTGCTGCTGCTGGTGCTCGCGCCGTTCGCCGCGCTGCTGCCGTTCGCGACGATGGCGGGCCTCCTGTTCATCGTCGCGTGGGGCCTGATCGACTTTGCGGCCATCCGCAGGATCTCGCGCACGCTGACCGCCGAGGCGTGGGTGATGGGAATCACGCTGATCGCGACCCTCACCGTGCAGCTCGAGTTCGCGATCCTGGTCGGCGTGCTGGCGTCGTTCTTCGTCTACCTGCAGCGCACGACGCGCCCGCGCGTCGTGCGTGTCGCGCCGGGCGCGCTCGCGTCGAGCGGCCCGCCGGACGCGCCTGACGTGCTGCGCATCGAAGGCTCGCTCTTCTTTGGCGCCACCGATCACGTGCGCGACCGCTTCGACGAGGAGCGCGCCGTGCATCCGCAGGCGAAGCACATGCTGCTGCTTTTGTCGGGCGTCAACTTCATCGATGTCGCCGGAGGGCAGTTGCTGGCGGAATGCGCGAACGCGCTGCGCCAGGAAGGCGCGACGCTATGGCTCGCGCACCTGCGACCAGCCGTGCGCGAGGTGCTCGAGCGCGGCGGCTACATGCAGGCGATCGGCGCCGGGCACGCGTTCGACGCGGAAGCCGACGCGCTGGCGGCGATCCGCGCGGCTACGGCGCCTGCGAGCCCGTCTTCTTGACGCTGCGCACGCGGTCCGGCACCGGCGCGGCGATGACCTGCGCGGCGGCGACGCAGTCGACGAAATAGCGCTTGCGGCCGTCGATCTCCTCCTCGACGAGGCCGTGGATGTCGGTATCGAAGCCGGGGAAGCGCTCGTTGAAGTCGCGCGCGAACTGCAGGTACTTGACGATCTGCGTATTGAACCGCTCGCCGGGGATGAGCAGCGGAATACCCGGCGGGTAGGGTGTCAGCAGCACGCTGGTGACACGGCCTTCGAGGTCGTCGATCTCCACGCGCTCGATCTCGCGATGCGCCATCCGCGCAAACGCGTCGGCGGGCTTCATCGCCGGCTCGAGGTTCGACACGTACATCTCGGTGGTGAGCCGCCCCATGTCGTTGACCTTGTAGATGCCGTGTATCGCGTCGCACAACTCACGCAAGCCGGTCTTTTCGTAGCGCGGGAACGCCTGCACGAATTCCGGCAGCACGCGCCACAGCGGCTGGTTCTTGTCGTAGTCGTCCTTGAACTGCTGCAACGCGGTCAGCAGAGTGTTCCAGCGGCCCTTGGTGATGCCGATCGTGAACATGATGAAGAACGAGTAGAGCCCGGTCTTCTCGACGATCACGCCATGCTCGGACAGGTAGCGCGTGACGATGGCTGCCGGTATGCCCACGTCGGAGAAATCGCCCTCGACGTCCAGGCCGGGCGTGAGTACAGTCGCCTTGATCGGGTCAAGCATGTTGAAGCCGTCGGCGAGGTCGCCGAAGCCATGCCAGCGCTCGCCCGCGCGCAACACCCAGTCCTCGCGCGTGCCGATGCCTTCCGCCGGCAAGTCCTTCGGTCCCCAGACCTTGAACCACCACGAGTCGCCGTACTCGTCGTCGACCTTGCGCATCGCGCGACGGAAGTCCAGCGCCTCCTTGATCGACTCCTCGACCAGCGCGTTGCCACCCGGCGGCTCCATCATCGCCGCGGCGACGTCGCAGGACGCGATGATCGCGTACTGCGGTGACGTCGACGTGTGCATCAGGTACGCCTCGTTGAAGCGGTGCTTGTCGAGCTGCCGCGTCTCGGAGTCCTGCACCAGGATCTGCGACGCCTGCGACAGGCCGGCCAGCAGCTTGTGCGTCGATTGCGTCGCGAATATCAGCGCCTCCTTCGAGCGCGGCCGATCGCGGCCGATCGCGTGCATTCCCTGGTAAAACTCGTGGAATGCCGCGTGCGGCAGCCAGGCCTCGTCGAAGTGCAGCGTGTCGACATGCGTGCCCAGCAAATCCTTGATCGTGTCGACGTTGTACAGCACGCCGTCGTAGGTGCTCTGCGTCAGCGTCAGGATGCGCGGCTTGGTCTTTACGCTGCGGGCGAACGGATGCGCAAGGATTTTCTTCTGGATGTTCTCCCAGCGGAACTCCTCCTTGGGGATCGGCCCGATGATGCCCAGGTTGTTGCGCGTCGGCGGCAGGAATACGGGTATCGCGCCGGTCATCGTGATCGCATGCAGAATCGATACGTGGCAATTGCGGTCGACGATAACGACGTCGCCCGGCGCCACCGTGGCGTGCCACACCATCTTGTTCGACGTCGACGTGCCGTTGGTGACGAAGAAAAGGTCGTCGGCGTTGAAGATGCGCGCGGCATTGCGCTCCGAGGCCGCCACCGGGCCGGAGTGATCGAGGAGCTGGCCCAGTTCGTCGACGGAGTTGCAGACGTCCGCGCGCAGCAGGTTTTCGCCGAAGAACTGGTGGAACATCTGCCCCACCGGGCTCTTGAGGAACGCCACGCCGCCCGAGTGCCCGGGGCAATGCCATGAATACGAGCCGTCCGACGCGTAGTGGACGAGCGCGCGGAAGAACGGCGGCGCGAGGCTGTCGAGGTAGCTCTTCGCTTCGCGGATGATGTGCCGCGCGACGAACTCGGGTGTGTCCTCGAACATGTGGATGAAGCCGTGCAACTCGCGCAGGATGTCGTTCGGGATGTGCGACGACGTGCGCGTCTCGCCATAGAGGTAGATCGGGATTTCCGAGTTCTTGAAACGGATCTCGCTGATGAAGTTGCGCAGGTTGACCAGCACCGGCGCGTCGCCGGGCAGGTCCGACGAGAATTCCTCGTCGTCGATCGACAGAATGAACGCCGAGGCGCGCGACTGCTGCTGCGCGAACTGCGACAGGTCCCCGTAGCTGGTGACGCCCAGCACCTCCATGCCTTCCTTCTCCAGCGCCGCGGCCAGCGCGCGGATGCCGAGCCCGGAGGTGTTCTCGCTGCGGAAATCTTCGTCGATGATGACGACGGGAAAGCGGAATTTCATCGTCTGCTGGCTCCTGGCCGAAGGCCGCCAAGGGAATGGGCGGACCCGAAGGCGCGTATTTTGCGCCGGGACCGGCCGCCGTGCGCAATTTGACTGCCCGGCGGCCGCAAAGTGCGGCGGCGTTGCGCGCTCGCAACAGCGCGCGTGGCCGCCGCGGCGGCAACCGGCGCTGCCCCGGATCGTGGCCGCGCCCCGCGCGCCGTTCCGGTGCAGCGCGCCGCGGCATCGGCGGCGCGCCGCTGCCTGCGCCCTCCCCCGGCGCCGTCGCCCGCCGACGCCGCGCGCGGCCGCGGCGCCCGGCGCGGGATTGCCGCCACTGATATCATTTGATATTATCTCTACAGATAGCAGACGCCGGCGCGAGCCGGAGCAACATGCCGATGGACCGCCAGCGCAATTTCGGATTCCTGCTGAAGGACGTGAGCCGCCGCCAGGTGATGCGCTTCGAGGAGCGCGCGCGCGCGCTGTCGCTGACGCTTTCGCAGTGCCGCGCGCTGGTACGGCTGGACAAGAACGAGGGCGTGAGCCAGGCGCGTCTCGCCGAGCTCGCCGACGTCGAGCCCATGACGATGGTGCGCATCCTCGATCGCATGGAGGCCGACGGCCTCGTCGAGCGTTGCGCCGATCCGGCGGACCGGCGTGCGCGGCGGCTCTACCTCACCGCCAAGGGGCGGCCGCTGGTGGAGGCCATCTGGGCGCTGTCCGATCGCACCCGCGCCGAGCTCTTCGCCGGCGTCGGCGCACGCGAGCGGCGCGTCTTCATGGACGTGCTCGAGCGCATCCACGACAACGCCACGGCGCTGGCCGGGCGACCTGCCGATCCGCCGCCCGTGCCACTGCCGCCGGCGCGCGCGCCGCGCCGCGGCAACGGGCGCCCCGCCGCCGGCACGCGAGGCCGCGCATGAGCCAGACCCCGGACGAAACCGCCGCGGGCGAAGCGCCTCCGCCGACGACTGCACCGGCACGGGGCTGGCGGCAGCGATTGCGCCTGCCATTGATGATCCTCGGTCCGGCGCTGGTCGTGGTCGTGGGCGGGTGGCTCTACCTCACCGGCGGTCGCTACGAATCGACCGACGACGCCTACGTCGAGGCGGCGCGCGTGGCGATCAGTGCCAACGTCGCGGGCCGCGTCAGCGAGCTCGACGTGCGCGACAACGCGGCGGTACACCGCGGCGACGTGCTGTTCCGCCTCGACGACGCGCCGTACCGGATCGCCGTGGAAGAGGCGGCGGCGCGCCTGGCCACGGCGCGCCTGCAGGTCGCCACGCTGAAGGCCGATTACCGGCGCCGGCAGTCCGACCTGACGTCGGCACAGGACACGCTCGGCTTTCGCCAGCGCGAATACGATCGCCAGAAGCGGCTGATCGCTTCCGGAATCGCCTCGCAGACGCAGGTGGACGTGGCGTCCCACGCGCTCGACGAGGCGCACGCCCAGGTGGCGAGCGCGCAGCAGCAGATCGCCGCGGTCGTGGCGAGCCTCGGCGGCAATCCCGACATCGCGCCGGACCGTCATCCGTCGGTGCAGCAGGCGCAGGCGGCGCTCGATCGCGCCAAGCTCGACCTTTCCTATACGACGATCACCGCGCCCGGCGACGGCGTCGTGACACGCGTCGAGCGATTGCAGGTCGGCACGTATGTCAAGGCGGCAGACCCGCTGTTCGCGCTGGTGTCGACCGGCGATGTCTGGATCGAGGCCAACTTCAAGGAAGATCAGCTCGCGCACATGCGCGTCGGGCAACCGGCGGAAGTGCGCGTCGACAGCTATCCCGACCATGCGCTCGCCGGCAAGGTCGCGAGCCTGAGCCCGGGGACGGGCTCGCAGTTCTCCGCGCTGCCGCCCGAGAACGCCACCGGCAACTGGGTCAAGGTCGTGCAACGCCTGCCGGTGCGCATCGCCCTCGATCCGCAGGACGCGGCAGTGGCGCTGCATGCGGGCCTGAGCGCGGACGTGCGCGTCGACACCGGTTACCAGCGCCACGTGTTCGGCCGTGCGACTGCCGCCGTCGACGGCGCCATCGCGCCGGCGCGATGAGCGGCGCCGTGGCGCAGGGCCAGGGTGCTGATTCGCCGCATCGCGGCCTCATCACGATGTCGGTGATGCTGGCGTCGATCATGCAGGCGCTGGACAACACGATCGCCAACGTCGCGCTGCCGCGCATCCAGGGCTCGCTGTCGGCGACGCAGGACCAGATGACGTGGGTGCTGACGTCGTACATCGTCGCCGCGGCGATCATGACGCCGCTGTCAGGGTGGCTCGCAGGGCAAGTGGGCCGCAAGCGCGTGTTCCTGTATTCGGTGGTCGGGTTCACCGTCGCCTCGGCGCTGTGCGGACTCGCGCAATCGCTGCCGCAGATCGTCGCCGCGCGCCTCGTGCAGGGATTGTGCGGGGCGGCGCTGATTCCGATGTCGCAGGCGGTGCTGCTCGACATCAACACGCCCGCGCATCACGCGCGGGCGATGGCGATCTGGGTGATGGGGGTCACCGTCGGCCCGATCCTCGGTCCGGCGCTGGGCGGATGGCTGACCGAGAACTACAACTGGCGCTGGGTGTTCTACATCAACGTGCCGTTCGGCATCCTGTCGTTCCTGGGCATCTCGCTGTTCATGACGGAAACGCGCATCCGTCGCTCGGCGTTCGACTTCTTCGGTTTCGCCGCGCTCAGCATCGGCGTCGGCGCGCTGCAGCTGATGCTCGACCGGGGCCAGCTCAAGGACTGGTTCAACTCCGCAGAAATCGTCGCCGAGGCGTTGGCCTGCGGCGTCGCGTTCTACCTTTTCATCGTGCACATGCTCACGACGACCAAGCCGCCGTTCGTGAGCCCGGGCCTCTTCAAGGACCGCAATTTCGTCACCGGCAACGTGTTCATCTTCATCGTCGGCGTGGTGCTGTTCGCGACGCTCGCGCTCCTGCCGCCGCTGTTGCAGGACCTGCTCGGCTATCCGGTCGTGCTCACCGGCTTCGTCA
>DATBOK010000168.1:0-8845 GCA_036553845.1 Casimicrobiaceae bacterium | reverse complement strand
CTCGACCTCTTCGTCAACATCAAGGCGTTCGAGGAGCTGCCGAAGGAATACCAGTCGGTGCTCGAATCGGCGTGCTACGAGGCGAACGTCGACATGTTGGCCAAGTACGACGCGGTCAATCCGCCCGCGCTGCGCAAGCTGCTGGCCGCCGGCGTGAACCTGCGTCCATTCTCGAACGACATCATGGCGGCGTGCTACAAGGCGACCACCGAAGTCTACGACGAGATCGCCACCAAGAACGCCAAGTTCAACAAGGTCTACGGGCCGTGGAAGGCGTTCCGCGGCGACCAGATCGAGTGGTTCCAGGTCGCCGAGAATCGCTTCGACAACTTCATGATCGCCGCGCACCGCGCGGAACGGGCACGCAAGTAGGCGCGGCCTGACTGACCAGGAAAAACCCCGCCGCGGCGGGGTTTTTTCATTGGTGCCGACGAACGGTGGCCGAAGATCGGGTGGACGAAGGGTTGGCTTGCTGGAGGATCGGCGATCCCGCGCGTCGCGGCCGCCCGCGCGCCCACGCCGTACCGCGCGCGAATCACGCCGCGAGCGTTACTTCGCGGGCGGTTCTGGATTGCCGGCGTCCGCGGGCGGCGCACCGTCGGCGGGTGCGGTCGCGCCATCGGCCGGCGGAGCGTTGGCATCGCCGGGTGCCGCCTCGACCTTGCCGCCCGGCGCGCCGAAGAGCTTGTCGAGCGCCTTTTCGGCCTGTTCCTGCTCGGAATTCTGCGGATTGCCCTTGCCCGACATCGACGGCGCGTCCACCGGCACCTCGATGTGGATGCTGTTGGGATCGATCTTGCTCTCGCCGGCCTTGTAGACGAGAACCATTTTCGGAAAGGCGATCACGAGCCCGACCATGACGACCTGGATCAGCACGAACGGAATCGCGCCCCAGTAGATCTGGCCGGTCGTGACGCGGGCGATCAGCTTGCCGGTCTGCTTGTCGAGATAGTCCTTGGTCGCCGCGACGCTGCGCAGGTAGAACAGCGCGAAGCCGAACGGCGGGTGCATGAACGACGTCTGCATGTTGACGGCGAGCAGCACGCCGAACCAGATGAGGTCGATGCCGAGCTTGTCGGCCACCGGTCCCACCAGCGGGATGATGATGAACGACAGCTCGAAGAAATCGAGGAAGAAGGCGAGGACGAAGATCAGGATGTTGACGACGATCAGGAAGCCGAGCTGGCCGCCCGGCAGGCTCGTCAGCAGGTGCTCGACCCACACGTTGCCGTTGACGCCGTAGAAGGTGAGACTGAACACGCGCGCGCCGACGAGGATGAACACGACGAATGTCGACAGCTTGGCGGTGGTGTCCATCGCCTGGCGTAGCAGCGGCAGCGTCAGCCGGCGCCGCGCGAGCGCCATGATCAGCGCGCCCGTGGCGCCCATCGCGCCACCTTCGGTCGGCGTCGCCACGCCGAGGAAGATCGTGCCGAGCACGAGGAATATCAGCGCCAGCGGCGGGATCATCACGAAAGTCACGCGCTCCGCGATCCTCGACAGCAGGCCCAGCTTCAGCAGCCGGTTCAGCACCGCGGCGAAGAACGCCACGCCGGCGCCCATCGACGTCGACACCACGATCGTCTCGTCGAGCGCGCGATCCGCCATGCGCAGCTTGGCGTAGGCGACGGCACTGGCGACGGCGATCGCGGTCAGCACCAGCAGCGAGCGCACGCCGCTTGCGCCGCTCGCTTCGCGCAGCGTGCGCGCCTCGGGCGGCAACGCCGGCGCGAGCTTGGGCCGGAAGCCGGTGACGCCGGCAATGTAGATCGCGTAGAGGCCCGCCAGCGTGATGCCGGGAATGAATGCGCCGGCATACATGTCGCCTACCGACTTGCCGAGCTGGTCGGCCATGATGATGAGCACCAGCGACGGCGGGATGATCTGCGCCAGCGTGCCGGAGGCGGCAATGACCCCCGTGGCGACCCGCCGGTCGTATCCATAGCGCAGCATGATCGGCAGCGAGATCAGTCCCATCGAGATCACGCTTGCGGCGACGACGCCGGTGGTCGCGGCGAGCAACGCGCCGACGAAGATCACCGCGTAGGCAAGGCCTCCGCGCATCGGGCCGAAGAGCTGGCCGATGGTGTCGAGCAGGTCCTCGGCCATGCCGGATCGCTCGAGAATGAGCCCCATGAACGTGAAGAACGGCACCGCCAGCAGCGTGTCGTTCGACATCACCCCCCACACCCGGTCGGGGAGCGCCTGCAGCAGCGAAAAGTCGAGGAGCCCGAGCCAGATGCCGACGAAGCCGAAGGCGATGCCCACGGCGCCGAGCGAGAACGCGACCGGGAAGCCGATCAGCAGCGTGACGATCAGCGCCACGAACATCAGCGGCGGCAGGTTGGCGATGATCCAGGCCGTCATCGCTTGGCTCCGCCGTCCCCGTCATGCGTGGGTGCCGGCCGCTGGTGCAATTCCGCGCTGCGCAGCACCGGCGCCTCGTCGATGCCGCGGGCGCGCGCGATCTCCTCGGCGAGCTGCTCCTCGGCGCTCTTGCCGTGCGACCTTTCGAGCGGATTGGGTATGCGTCCGGCAAGGAACGCGATCCGCTTGATGAGCTCCGACACGCCTTGCAGGATCAGCAGGAAGAAGCCGACCGGGACGAGGAGCCGCGCCGGCCAGATGATGAGGCCGCCGGCGTTGGTCGATACTTCGTGACGAACGTAGGAATCCTCGAGCAGCGGCCACGACAGCCACATGATGATGACCGACATCGGGAAGAGGAAGAGCACGATGCCGATGACGTCGATCCAGTTCTGCGCGCGTGGCGACAGGCGCGACGAGATGATGTCGATGCGCACGTGCTCGTTGCGCAGCAGCGTGTAGCCGGCGCCGATCAGGAATATCGCGGCGAACAGGTACCACTGGATTTCGAGATAGGCATTCGAGCTGTAGTCGAACAGCTTGCGCACCGTGGCGTTGGCGGCGCTGATCAGCACCGTCACCAGCACGAGCCACCCGATCACGCGGCCGATGCGCTCGCTGAGCGCATCGACGACGCGCGAGAACCCGAGCAATGCGTTCAACAGGAATCCTCCGGGAGGGACGGGCTTGACGCCGTCTTGCGGGAGCCGGGCAGCGGCCGAAATCCGCGACGATTATAAGGGGAATCGCCATGTCGGTCGTCCTCGTCGAGGCGTCGCGGCGGGCCCCCCGCCACCCCGGGGGGCGCCTTTGCGGCCGCCCGGGGCGGCCCCGGCGCGGACCCTCGGCGATGCTAGAATCAAAATCCCATCCAGCACCGGCACTCGCATGTTTTCGCGCAAGATCACCCTCGACAAGGCCGATCCCGAGCTGTGGCAGGCCATCGCCGGCGAAAATCGGCGACAGGAAGACCACATCGAGCTGATCGCCTCGGAAAACTATGCATCGCCGGCGGTGCTCGCCGCGCAGGGCTCGCAGCTCACCAACAAGTACGCGGAGGGCTATCCGGGCAAGCGCTACTACGGCGGATGCGAGTTCGTCGACATCGCCGAGACGCTGGCGATCGAGCGCGCGAAAAAGCTGTTCGGCGCCGGCTATGCCAATGTCCAGCCCCATTCCGGTGCGCAGGCCAACCAGGCGGTGTTCTTCGCGGCGCTGAAGCCCGGCGACACGGTGCTCGGCATGAGCCTGCCGCACGGCGGCCATCTCACGCACGGCTCGCCGGTCAACCAGTCGGGGAAGTGGTTCAACGTCGTCGCCTACGGCCTGCATCCGGACACGGAGCTCATCGACTACGACGGTGTGGCCAGGCTCGCGCGCGAGCACAAGCCCAAGCTCGTCATCGCCGGCGCATCGGCCTATTCGCGCGTGATCGACTGGCGGCGCTTCAAGGAGATCGCCGACGCGGTGGACGCGCCGCTGATGGTCGACATGGCGCACTATGCCGGCCTTGTGGCCGCTGGCGTCTATCCGTCGCCCGTCGGCGTCGCCGATTACGTCACCACCACCACGCACAAGACGCTGCGCGGCCCGCGCGGCGGCCTGATCCTGGCCGACGCGGCACACGAGAAGACGATCAATTCGGCCGTGTTCCCCGGCTTGCAGGGCGGCCCGCTGATGCACGTGATCGCGGCCAAGGCCGTGGCGCTCGGCGAGGCGCTGAAGCACGACTTCCGCGTGTACCAGGAGCGCGTCCTCGAGAACGCGCGCGTGCTGGCGCGCGTGCTGCAGGATCGGGGCCTGCGCATCGTCTCGGGCGGCACTGATTCGCACATGTTCCTGGTCGACCTGCGCGCCAAGAAGCTGACCGGCAAGGACGCCGAGGCGGCGCTGTCGAGGGCGCACATCACCGTCAACAAGAACGCGATCCCGAACGACCCGGAAAAGCCGTTCGTGACCTCCGGCATCCGCGTCGGCAGTCCCGCGATCACCACGCGCGGCTTCGGCGAGATCGAGAGCGAGGCGCTCGCGCATCTCATCGCCGACATCCTCGACGCGCCGGCCGACGAGGACGTGCTGCGGCGGACGAAGAAGTCGGTCGGCGAACTGACGTCCGCGTTCCGGGTGTATGGATAGACGCCGCGGACTTCGGGTTCATTCCCGCCTGGGCGGGCATGACGGCGTTGTCGCGACCGTCGGCCGTCGCGTGATTGGCGGTGGCGAGAGCAGGTCCCGGTGAACTGTCCCTTCTGCAACAGCGCGGACACGCAAGTCATCGACTCGCGCGTCTCCGAAGCGGGCGATGCGATCCGCCGCCGCCGCCGCTGCATGGCGTGCCAGAAGCGATTCACCACGTACGAGAACGCCGAGCTGCGGCTGCCGCAGGTGGTCAAGGCCGATGGTTCGCGCGCCGACTTCGACGAGTCGAAGATCCGCATCGGCTTCCAGCGCGCGCTGCACAAGCGGCCGGTGCCCACCGAATACGTCGATGCCGCGATCAAGCGCATCGTCCAGCACGTGCTGTCGCTCGGTGAGCGCGAGATCCCTTCGCGCGACATCGGCGAGCGCGTGATGGAGGAGCTGAAGAAGCTCGACAAGGTCGCCTACATCCGCTTCGCGTCGGTCTACCGCGCCTTCGAGGACGTCTCCGATTTCCAGGACGCGATCAAGGAAGTCGAGGCGCCGGCGCGGCGCGCGCGTCGCTGACGCGATGCCGGGCGCGCACGTCCCACCCATCGCGCAGGCGGCGGCGGATCCCGGGCCCGGCAATGCCGCGGACCGCGCATTCATGGCGCGCGCGCTCGAGCTGGCTTCGCTCGGCCTGTACACGACCACCCCGAATCCACGCGTCGGCGCAGTCGTGGTGCGCGATGGCGCCGTCATCGGCGAGGGGTTTCACCGCAAGGCTGGCGAAGCGCACGCCGAGATCGCCGCACTGGCCGACGCCCGCGCACGCGGTCACGACGTGCATGGCACCACCGTCTACGTCAATCTCGAGCCCTGCAATCACCACGGGCGCACGGGACCCTGCAGCCGCGCACTGATCGACGCCGGCGTCGGCCGCGTCGTGTTCGCGATGCGCGATCCTTTCGGGCCCGCGCAGGGCGGCGCTGCGGCGCTCGCCTCGGCGGGCATCGCCGTGACCGAAGGCGTGCGCGAGTCCGAGGCGCGCGAGCTCAACATCGGCTTCGTGTCGAACGTGGTGCGCGGCGTGCCGTGGGTGCGCGTCAAGGTCGCCGCCTCGCTCGACGGCCGCACGGCGCTCGCCAGCGGCGAGAGCCAGTGGATCACCGGCGGGGCCGCGCGCGCCGACGGGCATGCGTGGCGAGCACGCGCCTGCGCGATCCTGACCGGCGTCGGCACCATTGTGCAGGACGATCCCGCGCTCACCGTGCGCGAGGTCGCGACCACGCGGCAGCCGCTGCGGGTGGTGATCGACCGCCATGGCGACACGCCGCGCGATGCGCGCGTGCTCGCCGACGGCAATGCGCTGATCGTCACTGCCGCGCGCAAGCCGGGCGCGACGTTCGGCGCGATCGAGGTGCTCGAGCTGCCGGATGCCGCCGGGCGCGTCGATCTTCGCGCGTTGATGCGTGTGCTCGCGACGCGCGGCGTCAACGAGCTGCACGTCGAGGCCGGTGCGCGGCTCAACGGCGCGCTGGTCGACGCCGGACTCGTCGACGAGTTCGTCGTCTACCTCGCGCCGTCGATCATCGGCGATCCGGCGCGCGGCGTGGCCGAGCGCGCGGCGCCTCTGGCAACCCTCGCGGCGCGCACGCCGCTCGAGTTCCATCGCGTCGACACGATCGGCGACGACTTGCGCGTGATCGCGCGCGTGCGTCGCGAACCGGGCGACGCCGCGGCGGCGCCGCGCAATAGCGTGGCGCAGGGCGGCGCGGAGCGCTGATGTTCACGGGCATCGTGCAGGCGGTGGGACGCGTGGTCGCCGACGCGCCGGCGGGCGAGGGCCGGCGCATCGCGGTGGACGCGTGGGCGCTCGATGTTGCCGACGTGGCGGTCGGCGACAGCGTCGCTGTCAACGGCTGCTGCCTGACGGTGGTGGCGCTCGACGGCGCGCTGATGAAGTTCGACGTCTCGGCGGAAACGCTGTCGCGCACCGCAGGCATGAAGCTCGGTGCCGATGTCAATCTCGAAAAGTCGCTGCGCCTCGCCGACCGCCTCGGCGGCCACCTCGTGCAGGGGCACGTCGACGGCGTCGGCACCGTGCTGGCGTTCGCCGCAGTCGAGGGTGACGCCGGGCGCAATTGGCGGCTCGACGTCGCCGCGCCCCTCGAGCTCGCGCGCTTCATCGCAGAAAAGGGTTCGATTGCCATCGACGGCGTCAGCCTCACCGTCAACGGCGTGGACGCCGCGCGCTTCCACGTCAATCTCATTCCGCACTCGCTCGCCGTGACGACGTTGCGCGACCTGGCGCCAGGGGCGCGCGTCAACCTCGAGGTGGACCTGATGGCGCGCTACGCCGCGAGGTTGCTGGAGGCGGGTGGCGAGCGGCGCGAAACGTGATAAAAAGGACCCGGAGGATCGCATGGACCTGACGACACTCGAACGCCTGCCGCTGTGGATCGGCGGCCGCGCCACCGCCGCGCTGACGAAGCGCTATGGCGAAGTGACCAACCCCGCCACCGGCGAAGTGCTGCGCCACGTGCCGCTCGGCAACGCCGCCGACGTCGATGCCGCGGTCAAGGCGGCGGCGGCCGCGCTGCCGGCGTGGCGCGCGTGGCCGGCGCTGCGTCGCGCGCGCGTGCTGATGAAGTTCCGCGATCTCATGGATTCGCACAAGAAGGAGCTGGCGAAGATCGTCACCGCCGAGCACGGCAAGACGCTCGCGGACGCCGAAGGCTCCATCACGCGCGGCATCGAAGTCGTGGAATTCGCAACGGGTATCCCCCATCTGCTCAAGGGCGAATACGGCGAGAACGTCGGCACCGACGTCGACACGTGGTCGCTGCGCCAGCCCGTCGGCGTGTGTGCCGGCATCACGCCGTTCAACTTCCCGGCGATGGTGCCCATGTGGATGTTCCCGGTCGCGATCGCCTGCGGCAACACGTTCATCCTCAAGCCTTCCGAGCGCGATCCGACGATGGCGCTGCGCATGGCGGAGCTGCTCACGGCCGCGGGCCTGCCCGACGGCGTGTTCAACGTCGTGCATGGCGACAAGGAGGCGGTCGACGCGATCCTCGTGCATCCGGGCATCCATGCCGTGTCGTTCGTCGGCTCGACGCCGATCGCCAAGTACATCTACGAAACCTCGGCGCGCCATGGCAAGCGCGTGCAGGCGCTCGGCGGCGCGAAGAACCACGCGGTGGTGATGCCCGACGCCGATCTCGACTATGCGGCCGACGCGATCATCGGTGCGGGCTACGGCTCCGCTGGCGAGCGCTGCATGGCCATATCGGCGGTTGTGGCCGTCGGCGATGTCGGCGACACGCTGGTGTCGAAGCTCGCCGAGCGCGCGCGCAAGGTCACCACGGGACACGGCGACAAGCCCGGCATCGAGATGGGACCGGTGATCACGGCCGCCTCGCGCGACCGCATCCAGGGGCTGATCGACAAGGGTGCGCAGGAGGGCGCGGCATTGGTTGTCGATGGCCGCAAGCCGGCGATCGCGGGCGGCGAGAACGGATTCTTCGTCGGACCGACGCTTTTCGACAACGTGGCCCCCGCCATGACGATCTATCGCGAAGAGATCTTCGGCCCGGTGCTCGGCGTGACCCGCGTCGAGTCGCTGGAGGCGGCGATCGCGCTGATCAACGCCAATCCCTACGCCAACGGCGCGGCGATTTTCACGCGCTCGGGCTTTGCCGCGCGGCATTTCCAGCAGGATTGCGAAATGGGCATGGTCGGCGTCAACGTGCCGATCCCTGTGCCGATGGCCTTCTTCTCGTTCGGCGGCTGGCGCAACTCGCTGTTCGGCGACCTGAACGTGCACGGCACCGACGGCGTGCGCTTCTACACGCGCACCAAGGTAATGACCGGTCGCTGGCCGGATGACGGCAGCGCGGCGCCGGGTTTCCACATGCCCGTGATGGGCTAGTATCCGTCAGCGGTCGAGTCGACGGCCGTCCGGTGCCGTGGGGCCGTCGATCTTGAACGCGAAGTCGAGCACCGCCCAGTAGGGGATGGCCTTGCCGTCGCTGGTGGCGGGGCTGAAGCGGGCGTTGCGCAGTGCCGCCATCACCGCGGCCACGAATACCGAGTCATCGGGGAGCACGCGCACTTCGACGACGTGACCCTCCGCATCGATCGACAACAGCGCGGAAAGCGTCAATGAGCGGCCCTGGGCCGCGGCCTTCACCGGGTACAGGACGGCAAGGCTGCCCTCGACCCGCGGCGCGCGCGCGGGTTGCAGCGGATAACGCGATGCCATCTGCTGCGCGAGGTCGGCGCCGAACTGCCGCGTTCCTTTGCTGAAGCCGTACGAGATCCTGCCGACCGCAGCGAGTTCGGCGTTCACCTG
>DATBOK010000141.1:0-15255 GCA_036553845.1 Casimicrobiaceae bacterium | reverse complement strand
TCGACGGCGCCGGAACCGATCGAGTCGTATTCGATCCGCGTGGCCGAAGCCTGGAAGATCGGCCGCAAGGGCCAGGACAACGGCATCGTGTTCCTGATCGCCAAGGACGACCGCAAGATGCGGCTCGAAGTCGGGTACGGCTATGAAGGCGTGCTGCCCGATGCGACTGCGCGAAGCGTGATCGGCGACACGGTCGCGCCGCTGTTCGCCAAGGGCCAGTTCGCCGCCGGCATCGACGCCGGCATCGACCGCGTCACGGCCATCATCACCGGCAGCGGCGAAGCCAACCCGTCGCCGCCGCTCGCCAGGGGCAACCAGCGGTTCAAGGCGTCGCATTTCGACCCTGGCACCCTGTTCATCCTGCTGTTCGTCGTCGTGCCGATCGTCGGCGGCATCCTCAAGTCGATCTTCGGCAAGCTCGCCGGCTCGACCGTGGGCGGCGGCATCGTCGGCGCGGTCGCATGGTTCCTGGCGGGCTCGGTGGTGGTAGCGGGGATCGCGGGCGTGGTTGCGCTGCTCGTCATGCTGTTCTTCGGCGGCGGCAGCGGCCTTTCGCGCGGCGGACGCGGCGGCGTGTTCCTGCCGGGCGGCTTCGGCGGCGGCGGTTTCGGCGGCGGCGGCGGCTTCGGAGGCGGCGGATTCAGCGGTGGAGGCGGGTCGTTCGGCGGCGGCGGCGCGTCGGGGGGCTGGTGATGGCGAAGGGCTCGCGCTTCTGGCGCCACATCGTCAACGACCATCATTCGCTGCGCCGGACTTTCGACGCGGCGGGGCTCGCGCGCATCGAGCAGGCAATCGCCGACAGCGAGAAGACGCACGGCGGGCAGGTGGTGTTCGCGGTCGAGTCGGCGCTGCCGCTGGCGCGCGTGCATCACGGCGTGACGCCGAGGGCGCGCGCGCTCGAGGTGTTCGGCCTGTTGCGCGTGTGGGACACCGAGCACAACAACGGCGTGCTGATCTACCTGCTGCTGGCCGACCAGGATGTCGAGATCGTCGCCGACCGCGGTGTCGCCGACGCCGAAAGCGATGCGGCATGGCGCGCCATCTGCGCCGACATCGAGCGCGCCTGCGCCGCCGGGCGCTGCGTCGATGGCGTCGCCGAAGGCATACGCGCGAGCGCGGCAGTCATCGCGCGGCGCTTCCCCTACGACGCCGCGGCCGCGCGCAACGAGTTGCCCGACAAGCCCGTGGTGCTCTGAACGGCGCGGCGGCCGTGCGCGGATCCCCGCATTCGCGGGGACGACGGAGAATTACCGATTCGCCTGGCGCTCGATCGCGACGAGATGCGAGAGGTCGGCCTTCGAGCAGTGATGCCGGTAACGCCAGATCACGAGCATCATGCAGGCCGTGATGAACGCGCCGAACAGGAGGATCGCGGCGTTGATCGACAGCCCCTGGTGCACCATCAGGCCGTACAGCCCGACCATGACGAAGATGCCGATGTTCTCGTTGAAATTCTGCACGGCGATCGAGTGGCCGGCGCCCATCAGCACGTGGCCGCGGTGCTGCAGCAGCGCGTTCATCGGCACGACGAAGAAACCGCCGATCGCGCCGAGGATCACCATGAACATGGCGGCCAGGTGGACGCTCTTGACGCCGATCGTGAGCATCACGACGACCCCCATCAGCGCGCCGATCGGCAGCACGCGCGGCGCGCGCGCCAGCGTGATCAGCTTCGCCGCGCCGACGGCGCCGATGGCAATGCCGACGGCGACCACGCCCTGCAGATAGGAGGCCTGCGACAGCGAGTAGCCGAACGCATGGCGCGTCCAGTCGATCACGACGTATTGCAGGGTTGCGCCGGCGCCCCAGAACACCGTCGTGGTCGCGAGCGAGATCTGGCCGAGCCGGTCGCGCCACAGCAGCGACACGCAATGGCCGAACTCGCGGATCAGGTAGAACGGGTTCTTGCTCGGCACGCGATGGTCGACGCCGGTGTGCGGAATGAACCAGTTGACGAACGCCGCCAGCGCATAGATGAACAGGATCACCGAGATGGCCGCCTGCGGCGGCGTGTCGATGCCGGTGTCGACCAGCGGCACGTCGAAGCCGAGCAGCGCGGTCGAGATCTTGGGGCTGATGAGGAGTCCCCCGAGCAGCGTGCCGAGGATGATCGAACCGACCGTCGCGCCTTCGATCCAGCCGTTCGCGATTACGAGCTGCTGCGGTGGCAGCAGCTCGGTGAGGATCCCGTACTTGGCCGGCGAGTACGCGGCAGCGCCGATGCCGACGACGGCGTATCCGATGAGGGGATGCACGCCGAACAGGATCATCACGCAGCCGACGATCTTGAGGCCGTTGGTGATCAGCATCGCACGGCCCTTGGGCATCGAATCGGCGAACGCACCGACCAGGGGCGCCAGCAGCACGTAAGGCGCGGCGAGGCACTGTTTCAGCGCGGGCTCCATCCACGCCGGGTCGGCGAGCTGTCGCAGCAGCTGGATCGCCGCGATCAGCAGCGCGGTGTCTGCGAGCGAACTGAAAAACTGCGCCGCGATGATCGTGTAGAAACCTCGTTTCATGGGCGGCGGCTGAAGGCGATGCTTGGGCGGGCTCGGGCGGCTGGACGGCGATGCGACGGGATTGTCACTTCGGTATAATCATTCGCGAACGCGGCGAGCCCGCGGTTTTATACCATGATTTACTGGGCGTCCCGCTCTAAAAAGGGGCGTCACGCACCGAACGCGAACGTCGACGGCGCGATCGCGGTGCCGGATGCCACGATTCGACCCGACCGATGGCCCGACCGCTCTTCGCCCAGATCAACCTCTCCGCGCTGCGCGCCAACCTCTCGCTGGCGCGCGCCAAGGCGCCCGGGACGCAGGTGCTTGCCGTGGTCAAGGCCAATGCCTACGGGCACGGCCTGCTGCGCGTGCTGCCGGCGCTCGACGAGGCCGACGGCCTCGCCCTCGTGGAGCTCGACTACGCGGTCGCGGTGCGCGAAGCCCACTACACGCGCCGCGTGCTGCTGGTCGAAGGTTTCTTCGAGCCGCGCGAGCTGGCCGAGCTCGCCGCGCATCGGCTCGCAACCGTAGTACACAACGCTGAACAGCTCAACATGCTCGAGAAGTCGGTCCTCACTCGGCCGCTCGAGGTCTTCGTCAAGGTCAACACCGGCATGAATCGCCTGGGCTTCACGCCGCGCGAAGTGCGCAACGTCTGCGAGCGCCTCGCGCAGGCGCCGTCGGTGGCGGCGCTGCGCCTCATGACCCACCTCGCGCGCGCCGAAGACGAGGATGGCGTCGGCGAGCCGCTCGCGATCTTCGACGAGGCGTGCCGCGGCTTGCCGTATCCGCGCTCCATCGCCAATTCCGCCGGCGTGCTGCGTTACGACGAGATCGGCGGCGACATCGTGCGTCCCGGCATCATGTTGTATGGCGCCTCGCCGTTCCCGTACGACACCGCGGAAATGCTCGGACTGCAGCCGGTGATGACGCTGCGCTCGGAGATCATCGACGTGCAGGAGCTGCGTGCGCAGGATGCCGTCGGCTATGGCGGCACCTACGTGGCGCCGCGGCCGCACCGCATCGGCGTCATTGCCGGCGGCTACGCCGACGGCTACCCGCGCCACGCGCCGAACGGCACGCCGGTTGCCGTCTGCGGCAAGCGCGTGCGCCTCGCCGGGCGCGTGTCGATGGACATGCTGACGGTCGACCTCACCGAGGTGCCGGAAGCGCGCGTCGGCACGCCGGTCGTGCTGTGGGGCGAGGGGCTGCCGGTGGACGACGTCGCGGCGGCCGCGTCGACGGTCGGCTACCAGTTGGTGTGCGCGATCGCGCCGCGGGTGCGGTTCGTGGCGACGAATGTCGGGCGCATCGACCTGGATCTCTAAACGAACGTCATGACCATCGTCGTCACCGGCGCCGCCGGCTTCATCGGTGCCAACCTCGTCAAGGCGCTCAATGCGCGCGGTGAGCGCCAGATAATCGCCGTCGACAACCTCGCCAATGCGGGGAAGGTACCGAACCTCGCCGATTGCGACATCGCCGACTACCTCGACAAGGCGGAATTCCTCGCGCGCATCGAAGGCGGCGATCTCGACGACGAGATCGATCTTGTGCTGCACCAAGGCGCGTGCTCGGACACGCTGGAAACCGACGGTCGCTATGTCATGCAGAACAACTACCGGTATTCGGTAACGCTGCTCGAGTTCTGCCAGGACAACGACATCCCGTTCATCTATGCGTCGAGCGCCTCGGTGTACGGATCCGGCACGACGTTCCGCGAAGGCCGCGAATTCGAGGCGCCGCTCAACGTCTACGGCTACTCGAAGTTCCTCTTCGACCAATATGTGCGCAACCTGCTGCCCGAGCGCACCGCGCAGATCGCGGGCTTCCGCTATTTCAATGTCTACGGGCCGCGCGAGTCGCACAAGCGTGCGCACGGCTCGTCGGTGGCGTTCAACGCGTACGAGCAATTTCGTGACACGGGCAAGGTGAAGCTCTTCGCCGGCTCCGGCGGCTATGCCGCGGGCGAGCAGCGACGCGATTTCGTGGCGGTGGACGACGTGGTCAAGGTGAACCTCGCGTTCGTCGACCATCCGCAGCGCAGCGGCATCTTCAACGTCGGCACCGGCCGCGCATCCACGTTCAACGCGGTGGCGATGACCACGATCAATGCGTGTCGCGCCGCGGATGGCAAGTCCGCGCTCGCGCTCGAAGCCATGGTGCGCGAGGGCGCCATCGAATACGTGCCGATGCCACCCGCGCTCGAAGGTAAATACCAGAGCTTCACCGAGGCCGATCTCGGGCGGTTGCGTGGCGCGGGCTACGGCGAGGCGATGCTGCCGGTCGAGGAGGGTGTGCGCCGGTACGTCGAATGGCTGATATCGCGCGACAGGTCCGCCGCGTAGCGTGAGCGATGTCCGTGCGCCGGTGGCGCGCGGTTCATCCACTCACGCTCACGGAGGACACGATGCACAAGCTCCTGCCGGCGCTCGCGCTGGCGCTCTTCATGCAGCCGGCATTCGCCGCGCTCAATCTCAATACCGCGACCAAGGACGAGCTCGTCGCACTGCCGGGCATCGGGCCGGCCAAGGCGCAGGCCATCATCGACTACCGCACGCAGCACGGCGGATTCCAGCGCGTCGAGGAACTGAAGGACGTCAAGGGCATCGGCGCCAAGCGCTTCGAAAGCCTCAAGGGCGATCTCACGGTGTCGCCGCTGCCGCACGCCGCGCCGGTGGTGGCCAAGACTGGCAAGCCCGACGCCAAGGCCGCGCGCGTGGCCAGCGGCGAGGTCAAGCCCGGCAAATGAAACGGTCCGCGACCGTATCGCCGGCGCCGTAGCGGCGCGCGAGATACGCGATCGCGGCGACCGGCCCGTCTCGGCCTGAACGATTCGCTGCGGCCGTTCGCCAATCGTTGGGCGTTCGCTGACGAAACGTCAGGTAGCGGGCCGGCGATCCCTCGCTGTGGCATGTTCCCCCAGCCGCGCGAACCGGCGCAGAATGTCCCCTCTCGTGGGTCAACCCCTGGATGCGATCCCCCGTTAAGGGGCCCGTGCCGGCGGTTTTCGCCACACTGGGGCGGCATTCCGCCTGTTGCAGGTTGGGGGGTTTGAATGAAACGCATCGTATTCGCGCTGGTCGCGATGATCTGGTCGTGCATCGCGCTGGCGGCAGTCAACATCAACACCGCGTCGAAGGAAGACCTGGAGGCGCTGCCCGACATCGGGCCGGTGAAGGCGCAGGCGATCATCGACTATCGGCAGGCGAACGGCCCGTTCAAGACGCCGGAAGACGTCATGAAGGTCAACGGCATCAAGGAAGGCATCTACGGCAAGATCAAGGGCGACATCTCGGTGAGCGGTGCCAATGTCCCGCCCGCCGCCAAGGCGTCGGCGAAATCGGCACCCGCCTCCGCGTCGTCAATGACCAAGGCGGCACCTGCAGCGCCTGCAACAGCGGCGGCGCCGGCGAAACCAGCGGCACCGGCCGCCGCGGCCGCACCGGCGGCGCCGATGGCTGCGGACAACAAGGGCGAGGCAAAGGCCGCCAAGGCGGACAAGACCGCCAGCGGGTCGAAGTCGAAGAAGACCAAGGGCACCACGGAAGCCACCGCGGCCAAGTCCGAACCGGCGGCAATGGCGTCCACCGCTACTGACGACAAGGCGAAGGCCAAGGCCGACAAGGCCGCGAAGGCCAAGGCGGACAAGGAAGCCAAGGCCGAGAAGGCGAAGGCCGACAAGGAAGCGAAGGCCGCGCAGGACAAGGCGGACAAGGACGCAAAGGCTGCGAAGGCCAAGGCCGACAAGGAAGCCAAGGCCGAAAAGGCGAAGGCCGACAAGGAAGCCAAGGCCAAGGCCAAAGCCGACAAGGACGCGAAGGCGAAGGCCGACAAGGAAGCCGCTGCCGCTGCAAAGTAACGCGCGACTCCTGCGTCATACGAACCCCGGTGCAGTCGGCCGGGGTTTCGTTTTTGCGGTGACGTTAGAATGCGTCGCTTGCCCGGCACGTCACGCGTTTCGCGCAGCGCAGGGCGCCGCCGCGGCGCGCCTCCCATCGCCGATGACCACCCGTCCCGCCTACCGCACGCTCGCCGACACCGTCGGCAACACCCCGCTGGTGCGATTGCAGCGACTTGCCGCCGGACGCGACAACGTGATCCTCGCCAAGCTCGAGGGCAACAATCCCGCGGGCTCGGTGAAGGACCGGCCCGCGTTGTCGATGATCGCCGAGGCGGAAAGGCGCGGCGAGATCAGGCCGGGCGATACGCTGATCGAGGCGACGTCGGGCAACACCGGCATCGCGCTGGCGATGGTCGCGGCGATCAAGGGCTACAAGATGGTGCTGGTGATGCCGGACAACCAGACACGCGAGCGCCGCCAGGCGATGACGGCATACGGCGCCGAAGTGGTGCTCGTGAGCAAGGACGCCGGCATGGAAGGGGCGCGCGATCTCGCCGAGAAGATGCGCGCCGAAGGACGCGGCGTTATCCTCGACCAGTTCGCCAATCCGGCCAATCCGCTCGCGCACTATCGCGGCACCGGCCCGGAAATCTGGCGCGACACCGACGGCCAGATCACGCACTTCGTGTCGGCGATGGGCACCACCGGCACGATCATGGGCACGTCGCGATTTCTCAAGGAGCGCAATCCGGCGATCACCATCGTCGGCGCGCAGCCCGCCGAGGGCGCCCACATACCGGGTATCCGCAAGTGGCCTGACGCCTACCTGCCGCGGATCTACGATCGCGCGCGCGTCGATCGCATCGAGCCCGTGACGCAGGCCGAGGCCGAGGCCACCGCCCGCAGGCTCGCGCGCGAGGAGGGCATCTTCGGCGGCATCTCATCCGGCGGGGCATGCACCATCGCGTTGCGCGTCGCCGCGGCCTCGACCGGCGCGACGATCGTGTTCGTCGTGTGCGATCGCGGCGATCGCTATGCGTCGTCGGGCGTGTTTGAATGACGCCGATCCTCGTCTTCGACATCGAAACGGTGCCGGACGTCGCCGGCATCCGCAAGCTCAACGCGATCGATCCGTCGCTGCCCGATACCGAGGTGATCGCCTGGTTCGGCCAGCAGCGCCGGGCAGCCAGCGGCAGCGACTTCGCCCCGCTGTACCTGCAGAAAGTGGTGGCGATCGCTTGCGCGTTGCGCCGCAACGACGACCTTCGCGTATGGTCCGTCGGCGACGAGGCAGAGCCCGAGCCCGATCTCATCCGTCGCTTCTTCGAGGGCGTGGAAAAGCTGACGCCGCAGCTCGTGTCGTGGAACGGCACGGGCTTCGACCTGCCGGTGCTGCACCATCGCGCGCTGGTCCACGGCGTCACCGCGTCGCGCTACTGGGACTGGGGCGACGACGATCGCGACTTCCGCTACAACAACTACCTGTCGCGCTATCACACGCGCCACATCGACCTGATGGACGTGCTCGCGGGATTCCAGCCGCGCGCATCGGCGGGTCTCGACGCCATGGCGCGCCTGTGCGGCTTCCCGGGCAAGATCGGCGTCGGGGGCGCCGAGGTCGCGACGGCGGTGGCGGAAGGACGTCTCGGCGAGGTGCGCGCCTACTGCGAATGCGACGTGATGAACACCTACCTGCTGTTCCAGCGCTTCCGACTGATGCGCGGCGAGCTCGCTGCCGGCGAATACGCGGCCGAGATTTCGTTCGCGCGCGAGCGGCTGGCCGCGCTCGATGCGCCACACTGGCGCGAATTCCTCGCGGCGTGGAGCGCGTAGGGCGCGCGACGCATCAGGTCCGCAGGTAGGGCACCGCGGCGAAACGCTCGCCGAGGATCGTCGGCGCGTCGATGCCCCACCATTGCGCCAGCGCCGTCGCGTAGACCGCGCGAAAATCGATCGCGTGCGCGACGTTGTCGTTGCCGGTGATCCGCGCCAGCGAAGGCGTCTCGCCGTACAGACCGCCGGCAACGCGGCCCCCCAGCGCGAAATGCACGCTCGCCGTGCCGTGGTCGGTGCCCACCGACAGGTTCTCCTGCGGCCGGCGTCCGAATTCGGCGTAGGTCAATACGAGCGTGTTGCGCCAGCGGTCGATCTCGCCGAGCGCCGATCGCAGCGCGACGAGGCCTTCGGCGAGATCCTGCAACAACCGCGGCTGGATCGCGGCCTGTCCGCGATGCGTGTCGAAGCCGTTGAGCGTCACGCGCACCGCGGCGACGCTGGCCGTGTTGCCGACGACCTCCGATGCCGTGCGCAGCGACTCGCCGAACGGCGTCTTCGGAAAGGCCGTGGTGAACGTGCGATGACGCGCGAGGCGCGACGCCGCGGCGACGATGTCACCCTCGGTCTTCAGCACGTGCATGAGTGCCGCGTTGCCCTGGATGGTTTCGGTGTGCACGAGGCGCGCGCGATCGACGAAGCGATCGGTGTCGGCCAATGCCAGCGCGCGTGCGCCGCCGCCGGCGAGCGGTCCCATGTCGTTGGAGCCGATGACGACGCCGTCGCCGGCGAACGTCGATGGTGTCGGCACCGCGCCGAACGTGCGTGCGAGCCATCCGGATTGCAGGTATTCGTGACTCCGCGATGCCGTGTCCCAGATCTCGATCGAGCGGAAGTGCGACAGGTTGGGATCGGGATAACCGACGCCCTGCAGCACGGCGAGCTCCTTTTTCTCCCAGGCCGGCAGCAGAGGAGCGAGAACGGGGTGGAGTCCGACGCGGTCGTCGAGCTTGATCACCGTGTCGTGCGCGACGGCGAGCTTCGGCCGCAGCCGGTAATAGCCGGTGTCGGCGTACGGCACGAGCGTGTTGAAGCCGTCGTTGCCGCCCTTGAGCTCGACGAGGACCAGTAAATTGTCGTATCGCGCGCCCGGTGCGGCGGTCGCGAATGCGAGGTCGACGCCCCCGCATGCGCCGGCGACAGCCAGCGCCGACGCCCGGGTGAGGAAGTGGCGGCGCGAGAGGCACGCCGCGACGTGGTGCGAACGATCATTCATGTCAGTGCTCCTTGCGCGCGATCGCGGCGCGCGTCGTGCCCGTTCAAGGGAATTCCCGGCAACGCGCAGTGCCGCTTCCGCGTCTCGGTACTCGCGGGATACCGCAGGACGCACGTCCGGACGTCGCTCGCCATCGTGTTCATTCGAGCTGGTAGACGGCGTCCTGCAGCGCCGTGCGCACGACATTCGGCATGTCGCCGGCAATCGCCGCTTTGCCGACAGGCGGCAGCGGGAGCAGGATGCGAAGCGCGCGCTCGCGCGCATCGCTTCCCGCAGTGGCGGGAACGGCGGCCATCCAGCGCTCGGCATCGAACGCCGTCTCGCGCGGCCCGCCCGCCATCGAGGCGCGCGCCGCGTCGGCAGGGGCGCCGAAGTTGTCGGCACGCGCGATTCGCGCCAGGAACTGCTTGCGGGCGAGCAGCGTGCCGGTGTTGATCCATGCGTCGCCGCCCGGCCAGCCGCGCACGTTGGGCGGCGCGAAGAGGTTCTGACCCATGCCCGCGCATGCGGCGGCATAAGGCAGCAGGTTGTCGGGCACCACGCCGAGCGTGTGCAGCGTGCCGACGACGAGGTCCACCGGTGATTTGACCTGGACGCCGCGCGTCGCGGCCGCGTACATCGCGTCGTCGTTGAACAGCTCGCGCAGCGCGGTCTTGATGTCGTAGCCCGACGCGCGAAAGTGCGCGGCGATGCGCGCGACGGCTTGTGGGTCGGGGTCGGGCGACACGAATTCGCGCCACAGTGCCTCGGTGATGAGCTGCGCGGTCCGCGGGTCGCGCAGGATCAGGTCGAGCACTCCATCGCCGTCGAAGTTGCCGGTGTGACCGAGCACCGTCTTCATGCCGTTGTCGTGAAGCCGCGGGCGAAACGCGAACGCGCCGCTGTCGCGGTCGATGCTCCATCCGGTGAACGCGCGCGCCGCCTCCTGCACGTCCTGCTCGCCGTAATGACCTTCGCCGAGCGTGAAGAGCTCCATCACCTCGCGCGCGAAGTTTTCGTTGGGATGGCCGCGGCGGTTCTGCACGGTGTCGAGCCAGATCATCATCGCGGGGTCGCGCGCCACCGCGTGCAGCAGCACCGCGAAATTGCCGACGGCGTTGGCGCGCAGCGTCGCGTTCTGCCGGTACATCAGCGCGGCGAGCCTCACCTTGCGCTGGCTGGTGGCGAAATGGTCGTGCCAGAAGAGCGTCATGCGCTCGCTCAGCGGCGACGGCGTGACCAGCATCTCGCGCAGCCACCAGGCGCGCAGCGCGAGGCCTTCCTTCACCTGCGCGCGGCGAAATGCCTGGCGCTCTGCATCCGAGGCATCGCGCGATGGCCGCGCGAGCGCGTCGACGTCGGAGAGTCCGGACGGCGCTGGCGTCGTGGCGTGAACGACGGTGCCGGCGAGGAGGCGCTCGACCGCCGTTCGGCGAGAGAGCGGCGCGAAAGCGGCGATTTCGGCGGGCGTGGCTCCGAAGCCGGTACGCGCGAGCAGGATGCGAGCGCCGTCGATGCCGAGAGGTCCCTGCAACGCGGAAGCCGGCAACGGCCAGTCGGGCACGTCCGCAGGCGCCGCTGCTGATGGTCTCGCGGCCGGCACCGCCGAGCCGACGGCCGCCGGCGTGTCCAGGGATACGGCAGCGACGCGAGTCGCTCCGGCAGCCGGGCCGGCGACAGCCGGAGTAGCTATCGTCAGGATCATGCTCGGGCTCGACACAGGGAGCGGGCCATCGTCACCTCGCACGCCAATGCGTCCGACAACGCGCCGCGGACGCCGCGTGTTGACGTCTTGCGCTCGCGCGCATGTAACGCATTGTTGCGCGCGCTGCGCGAATTACGCGCCGGCGGTGGGGAACAACTCGGGAAACGCCTCGTCGATCGTATGGGTGCTCCCGGCATCGACGCTATCGAGGCCGCGCTGGTTGCTGATCAGCGCACGGAATTCGTTGCCGCGCAGGATCGACACGACCTGCTTGACGGGCTCGGTGGCGAGTGCCGAGGTGTGGCACGCGAGGAAATAACGCTCGTTGACCAGCGGCACGAAGTCGAGGTCGAACTTGCGCGCACCCGGCTCGACGCCGAAGCCCACGTCGGCCATGCCGCTCGCGATGTAGGCTGCCACGGCGTCGTGCGTGAATTCGGCGATCTCGTAGCCGTTGATCGAGTGGCTGTCGATGCCATCGCGCTGCAGCAGCACTTCGAGGAGCGTGCGCGTACCCGAACCCTGCTGTCGATTGACGAAGCGAATTCCCGGCCGCGCCAGATCGGCGATCGCGTGGATCGATTTGGGATTGCCTTTAGCCACCATCAAGCCCTGGCGACGCGCGATCAGGTTGATCAACGTCTGCGTGCGCGGCCGGAAGAGTCGCTTGAATGGCTCGAGCGTCGGCGCCTCCAACTCACCATTGGGAACGTGGAACCCGGCGATCTCGCATTTCGCCTGGCACATCGAGGCGAACGCGTCGACGCTGGTGCGAAAGTGCATTTCGACCTGGACGTTGCGCGCGGCGAGCAGGTCGCGCAGGATCGTCACCGCATAGCCGTGGCTCGCGTGGATGCGAAGGACGGGCTGCGCATCGGCGCGCACCCGCTCGAATTCGGCGGCCAGCTCGGCCGAGAGGCTGTCGAAAATGGGCGCGAGTCGCGCCGCGATGCGGCGGTCGGCCCAGACGAGCTTTTCGCCAAGCGTCGTCAGCGACGCTCCCTGGCCGCGTGTGAGGCGGACCAGCGGAACGCCGAACAACCGCGCGCCATTCCGGACCAGGCCCCACGCATAGCGATACGACACGCCCGATGCGAGGCAGGCCTTGCTGAGGCTGCCATGCTCGTAGATGCCGGCGAGGAGTTTGAGGAGCACCGGCATCTGATGCTCGACGGCATCGTCCTCCTGGCTGACGGACCACTGGGGGCGGATGCGAATACGGTTCATATTTTCTACGCCGGCGCCAGCGCCGGCACCGGTTCCGTAGAGCCTATTGGGTAGGAAGACCCGTTCATATTGCGTTCACCATGGGCCGCTGATAGCTTAAATCGGTGCGCACATGTAGTTAAAAACATATGTAGCTGATTGGCGACACAAAATCAAACTCGGAGGAACGATGACTGACGCAGCGGGAGTCTTGCCGGTGGGTGCGGCGCATGGTACGGGCTTGTTGGCCAAGGAGCGCACGATTGCCGGCCCGGGGTTCAATCGCTGGCTGGTGCCACCGGCCGCTCTTTGCATCCACCTGTGCATCGGGATGGCCTACGGCTTCAGCGTGTTCTGGCTGCCGCTGTCGCGCGCTATCGGCATAACCAAGCCCCTCGACTGTCCGGCGGACATGTCGTTTTTCACGCGGATCATTTCCAGCGCATGCGACTGGAAGATCAGCGAGATGGGCTGGATGTTCACGTTGTTTTTCGTGTTCCTGGGCGCTGCCGCTGCCGTCTGGGGTGGCTGGCTCGAGCACGCCGGACCGCGCAAGGCGGGATTCGTCGCGGCGATCCTCTGGTGTGGGGGCCTGCTGATTGGCGCGCTGGCGATCACCACCCACCAGCTATGGCTGTTGTGGCTCGGGCCCGGCATCATCGGCGGCGTGGGCCTCGGCCTCGGCTACATCTCGCCCGTCTCGACGCTGATCAAGTGGTTCCCCGACCGGAGAGGCATGGCAACCGGCATGGCGATCATGGGATTCGGCGGAGGCGCGATGATCGGCGCGCCACTGGCCAACATCCTGATGCGTCACTATCAAACGCCGACGTCCGTGGGCGTCTGGGAGACCTTCGTCACGATGGCGGTTGTCTACTTCGTGTTCATGACGATCGGCGCCTTCGGCTATCGCGTCCCGGCATCAGGCTGGAAACCCGCCGGCTGGACACCGCCGGCCGCCGGCCAGAAGGCGATGATCACCAATCGCCACGTGCACGTCGACGTCGCGCCGAAGACGCCGCAGTTCTGGCTGATCTGGTGGGTGCTGTGCCTCAACGTGACCGCGGGCATCGGCATCATCGGCATGGCTTCGCCGATGTTGCAGGAAGTGTTCGCCGGAAAGCTCATCGGCGTGGCCGCAACGTTCAACGAGCTGACAGTCGCGCAGAAGGCGTCGATTGCAGTCATCGCTGCCGGCTTCACCGGCCTCCTGAGCCTCTTCAACATCGGCGGCCGCTTCTTCTGGGCTTCGATGTCCGACTTCCTCGGGCGCAAGAACACGTATTACACGTTCTTCATCCTCGGAATCATCCTGTACGCGTCGGCGCCGTGGTCCGGACACACCGGTCATATCGCGCTCTTCGTGCTCGCATTCGGCATCATTCTGTCGATGTACGGCGGAGGGTTCGCCACGGTGCCGGCGTATCTTGCCGACATCTTCGGCACGCAGATGGTGGGTGCGATCCACGGTCGACTGATCACCGCGTGGTCTGCCGCCGGAATCTTCGGCCCGGTGATCGTCAACTACGTGCGCGAGTACCAGCTCGACCACGGCGTGGCGCGCGCGCAGGTCTATGACATCACCGCGTACATCCTGTGCGGCCTCCTCGTCATCGGTTTCATCTGCAACTGGCTCGTGAAGCCCGTCGACGAGAAGTACTACATGTCCGACGCGGAGCTCGAGAACGAGCGCCGGCTGGCGCACGAGTCGTCGACGCGCAGCGACGCGGCCGCGCGAGCCGTGTCGACGAAGCCCAGCAGTCCCTTGCTGGTGTGGGGATTCTGGCTGCTGGTGGGCATTCCGATCGCGTGGGGCGTCTATGTGACGCTGAAGAGCGCCTGGGTACTGTTCAGCTGACTCGAATCGCAGCAGTCGCAACAAGGGCGCTGCCGATCAGCAGCGCCCTTTTTTCTGAGTGACCGGGGATCGCGCAGCCCTACGCCGAGCGCGCCTCTGGCGACGCTGGTGGTGCCGGGCGAACCGTTTCAGAATTCAATCGTGCCGCGCCCGATCTCGATGACCCGGCCGCTGACGCGGATCGTGCGGCTCGCGTCGACGGCGAGGCCGAGCCGGCAGGGCCGGCCGACGAATTCTCCCTGGTCGATCGTCAGGCGCAGCGGCAGCGGCGCGCCGGTGGCGAGCAGCCAGCCGCCCAGGTTGGCGCACGCGGATCCGGTGCCCGGATCCTCGATCACCGCACCGTGCTTGGGGAAGAAGAAGCGCGCCAGCACGTGGTCGCCTTCGCGCGCGAAGATGTACGCCATCGCCCACGTGCCGTTGCTGGCGTGCTCGCGCATCGCCGCGGCATCCGGCGCGGCGCGACGCACGGCGTCGAGCGACGTCACGGGCACGATCAGTTGATCGGAACCCGTGTCCACCCACAACGGCTGCGCGCCGATGTCGCCCACCGTGAGACCCAGCGCGGCCGCGAGCTCCGCCGGCGTCGCCGACGGTGCGCGCCACTTGGGCGCGTTCGCCGCCAGCGTCCAGCGATCGCCATCCGCCTCGACCGGGATGATGCCGGCCTGCATTTCCAGCGTCACGTGCTCGCCACCCAGGCCGAGCGCGCGAACGACGTGGGCGGTGCCGAGCGTGGGATGGCCGGCGAACGGCATCTCGAACGTCGGCGTGAAGATGCGCACGCGCGCGGTTGCGGCCGTGGAGGGCAGGATGAACGTGGTCTCGGAGAGGTTGAACTGCAGCGCGAGCGCCTGCATCATCGTCGCGTCGAGCGCTTCACCCTCTTCGAAGACGCACAGCGGATTGCCGGCGAGCGCCGACTCGTCGAAGACGTTGACGATGCGGTAGTTGAGGTGCATGCGTTCATCCTTCCACGGGAAGCGCGTCGGCGAGCGCGATCGCGTCGCGCGCGAGCGCGGCGAACGCGCCCGCGTCGATCGCGCGGGGCACGAGCGAGGGCGCCTTCGACAGCAGCGGGAAATTGCCGGCGATCGAGCGTGAGTAGCTCGG
>DATBOK010000136.1:0-23738 GCA_036553845.1 Casimicrobiaceae bacterium | reverse complement strand
GCGGCGTCGAGCCAGTCGCCGCTTGCGGGGCCGTTCGCGCTGCCGGATTCGGACATGTGGCGGCTCCTCATGCCCAGTCGGCGAGCGCCGACTTGAGCTTCTTCTTCGCGCGCAGGATGTGCGTCTTCACGGTGCCCACGGGAATGCCGAGCACATACGCCGCTTCCTCGTGCGACAAGTCGTTATCGTAGCACTGCACGATGGCCGCGCGCTCGCCGTCGCTCAGCACCCGCATCGCGCGCGCCATGTCCAGGCGCAGCGACGTCGCGTGCGTGGCGTCGCCGACGCGCGCGCCCAGCGCGCTCATCGCGTCGTCCTCGTCGTCCTCGCCGTCGTCACCGCCGCGATCCCCCAGCAGCACCTCCTTGCGCTTGCGCGCGTCGGCCAGCCAGCAGTTGGTGGCGATCCGGTAGAGCCACGTCGAGAACCGCGCTTCCTCGCGGAACGACGCGAGGTTGCGCCACGCAAGCACGAACGTTTCCTGCGCGAGGTCGTCGGCCAGCGCGTCGTTGCCGGCGGTGAGCCGGCGCAACGTCGCGCGTACCGCGGACTGGTGTCGCCGCACCAGCAGGGCGAAGGCCTGCCGGTCGTCGCCGGCGAGCGCGCGCGCGATCAGCGTGCGATCGTCCGGTTCGCTCGCGGTCGTTGCGCGCGCTGAGGATGGCGAGGGCGTCAGGGGTGGGCTTTCGCGCACGGGTCGGCAGGAGCGGACGCCGCGCAGCCGCGCGGGCGGTCCCGGCCGCGATCATGGCGCGCGGTCGCCACCCGTGTCCACGCGCGGCGGCACCGGGTCTCGGCGATCCTCGAAATACCACAGCACGACGTAGCCGACGCCGAGGAACAGGAGCACGAGGCCCACGCCGCTCGCCTCGCCGTTCTCGAACATCGAGCACGTCTGCACGGCGAGGCCGACGGCGACGAGGATGATGCCGCGGCGCAGGTCGGACCACACGTTGCGCGCGCGGATGTTGCGCGCACGCGCATACAGATCCGCCGTCGTCGGGCCGCCTGCATAGGCCGCCTGCGGGCGCGTGGCGCCGATGGCGTCCATCGCTTCGGCGGGCGGCACCACGCCCTTCTCGGCGAGCTTCAGCATCGTCTCGTTCAGCATCCGCGTCTTGCGCATCTTGTACCAGAGCACGAGGATGATCACGAGCAGCGGCACCAGGAACACCAGCAGCACGCCGAGGAAGAAAAGGCCCGCGATCCACGGCGCCTTCTCGACGAAGTCGTCGAACGAGTCGTACTGGTGCGCGCGTCCGAAGCCGCGGACGCTCACCTTGTCGTCGTCGCCGATGGTGATGCCGACCGACGCGCCCTTGTGCCGCTTTTTCGCCGGTGGTGGGGACGCGTCGGCGCCGGCGGCGTCATCGTCGCCCGTGGCGTCCGGCGCGGTCGCGGAGTCCGGATCCGTGGCGGCTTTGGCGGCATCGCCTCCTGCTCGCGGCGCCGTGGCGCCCGCGCCGCCCTTGGCGGCCGGCGGTTGCGGCGACGGCTGGGCAGCGGCCGGCGCCTGGGCATACGCGGGAGTGACGAGCGATGGCGCAGGCGGTGTCACGGCAAGGGCGCCCAGCGCGGCCACGAGGGCAAAGCCCAGTACCAGCGGGCGGCGCAGCGCTAGGGGGTCGGACAACGCGGACATCGGCAGCTCCCTGGGTTTCGATCGTCCCGCGTTGGATGCGCGGACGGGCTCCGATGGATTCGCCGGATGGTGGCCGAAGCGCAACGGCGGCGGCGCGACCCCATGCTATCATCGGCGCCGGAAACCGACCGCGACCGGCAGAAATGGGCTTTCCCGATCAATGAGTTACGAAATGTTTCTGCCGGTCTTCAGAAGGATTCCCGGTCAACTGGGCCATCTCGGCCCGCTGCTACTCCTGTGTGCCGGCATCGCCTCGCTGGCAACCGCCCAAGTCCTGCCCGCGCCTGCGGCCACCGCACCGGGAGCACCCGCGCAAGCCACGCCGGCGGCCGACGACTCGGTGACCCTCAATTTCGTCAATGCGGACATCGACGCCGTGGTGAAGGCGATCTCCGAGCTCACGGGGCGCAATTTCGTCGTCGATCCGAAGATCAAGGGCACGATCAACATCGTGTCGTCGCGGCCGGTGCCGAAGAGCCTGGTCTATCCGACGCTGCTGTCGGCGCTGCGCATGCAAGGCATCGTCGCGATCGAGAGCGAGGACGTGGTCAAGCTCGTGCCCGAGGCCGACGCGCGCACGCAGGGCACGCCGGCCAACGCGCCGGCGGCGGGCGGCGACAACCGTCTCGTCACGCAGGTGATCACGCTGCGCTACGAGTCGGCGGTACAGCTCGTCAACGTTCTGCGTCCGCTGATCGCGCCGAATAACACGATCGCCGCTTATCCCGCGAGCAATGCGCTCGTCATCACCGACTATGCCGACAACCTGCGCCGCATCGCGCGTGTGATCGCGTCGCTCGACCAGCCGCCGACCGGCGAGACCGGCGTGGTCACGCTGAAGAACGCGTCGGCGATCGACCTCGTCGCCACCGTCAACCGCTTGCTCAACGAGACCGGCAACGGACAGCCGGTCGATCCCACGCAGCGCGTGATGATGGTCGCCGACCCGCGCTCGAACAGCGTCCTGATCCGCGCCGATAATCCGGCGCGCGCCGCGCGTGCCCGCGCGCTCGTGTCGGAGCTCGACACCCCCGGGCGCGCCGGCGGCAACATGTTCGTCGTGTATCTCAGGAATGCGGATGCCGTGAAGGTGGCGCAGACGCTGCGCGCCATGCTGACCGGCCAGGACAGCGGCAACGGCGGGGGATCAAGCGGCCTCACGCCGCTGCCCGCCAACACTTCGGGCGGCAGCACGCCGCCCTCCGGCGGGGCCACGATGAGTTCGGCGCAGGCGTTGCCGTTCACGCCGACGTCGTCGGGGGGCGCCGCGTTCAGCGCCGGCGGCGCGACGATTTCCGCCGACGCCGCAAGCAATGCGCTGCTCATCATGGCGCCCGAGCCCGTCTACAACAACCTGCGCACCATCATCGACAAGCTCGACGTGCGCCGGGCGCAGGTGTTCATCGAGGCGCTGATTGCCGAGATCTCGGCCGACAAGGCGGCGGAATTCGGGATCCAGTGGCAGGCGCTTACCGGCACCGACTCGACGCATACCCGCGTCATCGGCGGCACCAACTTCAACGATCGCGGCAGCGGCGGCAACATCCTCGACATCGCCGCCAACCTCAACAGCGCGGGGCAGGGGCTCAACCTCGGCGTCATCCACGGCACGATCTCGATCCCGGGCTTCGGCACGATCTCCAACCTCGCGCTGCTCGCGCGCGCGCTCGAGACGCAGGTCAACGCCAACATCCTGTCGACGCCGACGATCCTGACGCTCGACAACGAGGAGGCGCGCATCGTCGTCGGTGAGAACGTGCCGTTCATCACCGGCCAGTACGCGAACACCGGCAGCACGAGCACCGTGACGCCGTTCCAGACCATCGAGCGCCGCGACGTCGGCCTCGTGCTGCGCGTGAAGCCGCAGATCGCCGAGGGCGGCGCGGTGCGCATCAACCTCTACCAGGAGGTGTCGCGCGTCGAATCGCAGTCGGCGTCGGGGCCGATCCTGCAGAAGCGCTCGCTCGATTCGACGGTGGTGGTCGACGACGGCGGCATCGCCGTGCTGGGCGGCCTGATGCAGGACACGTTCAACGACGGCACCGACAAGGTGCCTGTCGCCGGCGACATCCCGGTGGTCGGCCAGCTGTTCCGCTACGATGCGCGCAGCCGCGTCAAGACCAGCCTGATGATCTTCCTGCGGCCGGTGGTGCTGCGCAACGCCGACGATGGCCGCGCGCTGACGTCGGAGCGTTACGACTACCTGCGGGGACAGCAGGAGATGCAGGGCATCCCGCCGCGCTTCTTCTGGACCGATCCGGCCAAGCAGCCGGTGATGCCCGTGCCGATGGGCCGGATGCCCGACACGCCGGCCGGCGCGACGCCGCCGCCGCAGTCTCCGGAACCGGTGGGCAAATAGGGCTTCCGCCCGCGACGCAGGCGAGGTCCGCCATGAACGCTCCCGCGACCTTCAGGCCGCAGCCGTACGCGCAGCACATTCCCTACGCGTTCGCGCGCACGCACGGCGTGCTGGCCGCCGGCGACGAGGGCGACGCGGTGGTGGTGCTGATGCGTGCCGATGCGTCGGCGGAAGGACTCGCCGAGCTGCGCCGCGTGCTGTCGCGGCCGCTGACGACGCGCGTGATCGACAACGACGCGTTCGCCGCGGCGCTCGCGCGCGCCTACAACAGCGGCACCGCCGCGGCGTCGATCAGCGAGGACCTGGCGCGGGACGGCGACCTCTCGCGCCTGCTGCAGGATCTGCCGGCGGGAGAGGACCTGCTGCAGGGCGGCGACGCCCAGGCGCCCGTGATCCGCGTCGTCAACGCGCTGCTGCTGCAGGCGCTGCGTGAGCGCGCGTCCGATCTGCATTTCGAGCCCTACGAGGCACGCGCGGTCGTGCGCTTTCGCGTCGACGGCGTGCTGCGCGACGTGTTCGAGCCGCCGCGCGCGCTGCACGCCGCGCTGGTCTCGCGGCTCAAGATCATGGCGAGCCTCGACATCGCCGAGAAGCGCCTGCCACAGGACGGGCGCATCAGCTTGAAGCTCGGCGACAAGAGCGTCGACGTGCGGGTGTCGACGCTGCCGACCGGGTCGGGCGAGCGCGTCGTGCTGCGGCTGCTCGACAAGGACTCCGCGCAGCTCGATCTCGCCACGCTCGGGCTTGCCGACGACACGCGCGCGAGCGTCGACGCGCTGATCCACGAGCCGCACGGCATCGTGCTCGTCACCGGTCCCACCGGCTCGGGCAAGACCACGACGCTGTACGCCTCGCTGTCGCGGCTGCCGCGCGGCGCTGTCAACATGATGACCGTCGAGGATCCCATCGAGTACGCGCTCGACGGCGTGGCGCAGACGCAGGTCAACGTGCGCGTCGATCTGACGTTTGCCCGTGCATTGCGCGCGATCCTGCGCCAGGATCCCGATGTGGTGATGATCGGCGAGATCCGCGACCTGGAAACGGCGCAGATCGCGGTACAGGCGTCGCTCACCGGGCATCTGGTGCTGGCGACGCTGCATACCAACGATGCCGCGAGCGCGGTGACGCGCATCGCCGACATGGGCGTCGAGCCGTATCTTTTGGCGACGAGCCTGCTCGGCGTGCTGGCGCAGCGCCTCGTGCGCACGCTGTGCCCGGCCTGCCGCGTGGCGCAGGCGCCGTCGCCGGGCGAGGCCAAGCTCGTCGCCGAGTCGGGGCTGGCGCCGCTGGCGACGATCTATCACCCGCGCGGCTGCGACGCGTGCAACGGCACCGGCTACCGCGGCCGCACCGGCATCTACGAGCTCATCGTCGTCGACGCCACGCTGCGCCGGCTGATCCACGACGGCGCCGGCGAGATTGCATTGCGCGACGCCGCGCGCAAGGCCGGCATGCGCACGCTGCGCCGCGACGGCGGGCGCTGGCTCGCCGATGGCACGACGTCGCTCGAAGAGCTCGCGCGCGTGACGCGCGAGAGCGAATAGGCCCATGTCCGCGCGCGGCGCCGCCGTGACCCGCGGCATCCGCTGCGTTCGCGAAGGCGTTCAGCGGCGCCCGATGCCAGGGGTCGTCACGCCCGTCGCGGAGCACCACGCTTGAGCGCGTTCCGCTACGAGGCGGTCGACGCGGCCGGGCATCTTGCGCGCGGCGTCGTCGAGGCGGACAGCGCGCGTGCGGCACGCGACGCCGTGCGCGCACGCGGCCTCACGCCGACCGCGGTGAACGCCGCGCCACCGGCGTCGGCGCTGGGGCTCGCGGTCAACGCACCGCAGCTGGCGATGGCGACGCGGCAACTGGCCACGCTCGCGCAATCGGGGATGACGCTCGACGCGGCGCTCGCCGCCGCGGCCGAGCAGGCGGAAGCGCCCCGCGTGGCGAAGCTGCTCGACGCCGTGCGCGGCGACGTGGCCGCGGGCGAGGCCATCCATTCCGCGCTGGCACGCCATCCGCGCGCGTTCTCGCCGCTCTATCGCGGGCTCGCCGCCGCCGGCGCCGAATCGGGCAGGCTGGCCGACGTGCTGCTGCGCCTCGCCGACTACCTCGAGGCGCGCCAGGCGCTGCGCCAGCGGTTCATCGCGGCCATGGTCTACCCGGCGCTCGTCACGCTGATCGCGCTCGGCGTCATCGGCGTGCTCCTCGTCTACGTCGTGCCGCAGATCGTCTCCGTGTACCAGCAGAGCCACCAGGCGCTGCCGTTGCTCACGCGCGCGCTCATCGCGACCTCCGAATTCTTCCGCGCCAGCGGCTGGTACTGGCTGGCGGCGCTGGTGGTCGCGGCGGCGGCGGTGATGATGGCGTGGCGACGCGAAACCTTTCGCCGCCGCTGCCACGAGGCGCTGCTGCGCGCGCCGGTGGCGGGCCGCCTGGCGCGAAGCCTCGACACCGCGCGCTTCGCCAGCACGCTCGCGATCCTCACCGGCAGCGGCACGCCGCTCTTGCGCGCGCTCGACGCCGCCGCCGACGTGGTGCGCATGCTGCCGCTCGAGGATGCCGCGCGCGCCGCGGCGAAGCTGGTGCGCGAGGGCGTGCCGCTCGCACGCGCGCTGAAGGAGCAGCGCGTGTTTCCGCCGGTGCTCGTGCATCTCGTCGCCAGCGGCGAGGCGAGCGGGCGCCTGACGCCGATGCTGGAGCGCGCGGCGACCGAGCTCGAGGGCGAGGCCGAGCGGCGCCTGACGTGGATCGCCGCGCTCGTGCAGCCGGCGCTGATCGTGGCGATGGGCGCGCTGGTGCTGATCCTGGTGCTGGCCGTGATGCTGCCGATCGTGACCATGAACCAGCTCATTCGCTGAGGGCGCCCCCTTGCGGACGCACGCCATCACCGCGATCGCGCGCGCCTGCCGCGCGGCGGCGTTCGCCACGGCGATCGCCCTGGCCGCGGGCGCGGCGCATGGCGCCGAAGCCGTGCTTGCCGCGCCGCAATCGCATGTCGGCGCGCAGACGTTCGATCCTTCACGCGATGCCGCGCGCGACGTCGCCGACGCCGTAGCGCTGGCGAAGGCGAGCGGACGGCGGGTGCTGGTCGACGTCGGCGGCGAGTGGTGCGTCTGGTGCCATCTGCTCGACCATTTCTTCGCGACCGACGGCGAGGCGCTGCGCCTGCGCAAACGCTACTACGTCGTGGTCAAGGTCAACTGGTCGCCGGACAATCATAACGACGCCGTGCTGTCGCGCTGGCCGCCGGTGGCGGGGTACCCGCACCTGTTCGTGCTCGACGCCGACGGCCGCCTCGTGCACTCGCAGCCGACGGACGTGCTCGAGAAGGGCCGCGGCTACGATCGCGACAGGATCATCGCGTTCCTGCGCCGCTACGCGCCGATGACCGTCACGACGCCGGGCTGAGCCGGCGCGGCGATTCGGCGGATGCGGACGCGCGTCCGCATCGTGGTCACGCCGGCGTCCGCGTCGCCAAGATGCGGATCACGAAGATGCCGGCGCCGCATCCCCGGGCGGCGGCCCGGCGTGCCGCGCCAGTGCCCATGCGACGTGCTCGCGCACGACTGGCGAGGGGTCGCCGCGTCGCGAGGCCAGCGCCGCCACGATCGCGTCGCTGCGGGGCGCGTTGCCGAGGGCGACGGCGATGTTGCGCAGCCAGCGCTCGTGGCCGATGCGACGGATCGCGCTGCCGGCGAGACGACGGGCGAAGTCTTCGGCGCTCCACGCGAAGAGCTCGACGAGCGGCGCCGCGTCGAGGCCGTTGCGCACCACGGCGAAATCGTTCGCCGCGGCCATCCGGGCGTAACGGTTCCAGGGGCACGCGAGCTGGCAGTCGTCGCAGCCGTAGATGCGGTTGCCGATCAGCGGCCGCAGTGCGGGCGGAATCGATCCCTTGTGCTCGATCGTGAGATAGGAGATGCAGCGCCGCGCGTCGAGCTCGTACGGCGCCACGATCGCCTGCGTCGGGCAGACGTCGATGCAGGCGCTGCAGGTGCCGCAATGCGCGCTCGCCGCCCGCGTCGGCGGCAACGGCAGCGACACGTAGACGTCGCCGAGGAAGAACAGCGATCCCATGTCGCGCGTCAGGAGCAGCGTGTGCTTGCCGCGCCAGCCGACGCCGCACTTCGCCGCCAGCGCCACTTCCATTACCGGCGCGCTGTCGGTGAACACGCGATGGCCGAACGGGCCGATCGCGTCCTCGATGCGCGCGACGAGCGCGGCCAGTCGCGCGCGCAGCACCTTGTGATAGTCGCGACCGGTCGCGTAGCGCGAGACGTAGCCGAGCGCCGCATCCGCGAGCACGGCGTGCGCGTCGCGCGCCGCGGCCGGCCAGTAGTTGATGCGCGCGCTGATCACGCAGAGCGTGCCGGCGACGAGCGCCGCCGGCCGCGCGCGGGCGGCACCGTGCCGCGCCATATAATCCATGTCGCCATGACGCCCTGCCGCGAGCCAGTCGAAAAGGCGCGCCTCCTCGTGCGAAAGCTCGGTGTCGGCGATGCCCACCGCGTCGAACCCGAGCTCGTGGCCCCAGCGCACGATCGCCGCGGCGAGCGCCTGCCAGTCGTGGCGCGCGTCTGGCGCGGCGTCGGCGCGCGCGCTCAAGCGGTCGCGCGCGCGCGGCGATGACGACGCGCGAGTGGCACTTCGCCGATGCCGACGCCACGCTGCGCGCGGGACGCGCGCTCGCCGCGGCGTTGCGCGGCGGCATGCTGGTGACGCTCGAAGGCGAGCTCGGCGCCGGCAAGACGACGCTGGCGCGCGGCATCCTGCGCGGGCTGGGTCACACGGGTGCCGTCAAGAGTCCGAGCTACGCGGTAGTTGAACATTATCGTTTTTCGAGCTTATACTTGTATCACTTTGATTTCTATCGGTTCGCCGATCCAAGGGAATGGGAGACGGCGGGATTCTCCGAGTACTTCCGCGACGACGCCGCGTGCCTGGTCGAATGGCCGGAACGCGCCGCGGGTTTCCTGCCGCCGGCCGATCTCGCGCTGGTGCTGTCGATGCGCGACGACAGACCGGGTCGGCGCCTCGTCGCGCACGCGTCCACCGCCGCGGGCGAACGCGCGCTCGCCGCACTTGCCACGATACCGGACTGAGCGCGCGTGACGTCGTGCGCGCTTTCGCCGCGGCTGCCGCGAGCGCCGTCGTCGACGCCGCACACAACGCCAATGCCGCAGCCGTCGCGCGGCCATGTGCGCCCTTGAATCGGCAGTGGCGGCAAGCGCAGGGCCCCTGCGCGTGACGCGCATCGTGCGGATCTCGCTCGGGCGGCGGCGCCTGCTGCGCGCAGCACTGCTGCCGGCCGCGTACGCGCTGGTGCCATCGGCCTGGGCCAGCCTCGCCACGATCAATTCCGCGCGCGTCTGGCCGGCGCAGGAATACACGCGCGTGATCCTCGAAACCGCGGCGCCGCTCGCACACCGCATGCTGGTGCTCAAGGATCCGGCGCGCCTCGTCCTCGACCTCGACGACGCCGACATGTCGGCCGCGGTCGCGACGCAATTCGCGCACGCCGACACGCACGACCCGTACCTCGCGGGCATCCGCGTCGGGCGCCAGCCCGGCAATGGGTTGCGCGTGGTGATGGACCTCAAGGGCGACGTCAATCCGCAGATCTTCGCGCTGCCGCCGGTCGCCGAATACGGCTATCGCCTGGTCATCGACATCTATCCGTCTACACCTGTCGATCCGTTGATGGCGCTGCTCGCCGCCGAGGAGCGCAAGCACTCGGCGCCGGCGGCGAGCGCGGGCGACGCATCGCCCGCGGCGAAGGCACAGGCACCGGACGCGAGCCGGCGCGCCGACGCCGCACCGCCACGCAAGGGCAAGGCCGCGGCGCCGCGGCCGCTGACGATCGCCATCGATCCCGGGCACGGCGGCGAGGATCCGGGCGCGATCGGGCAGCGCGGTACGCGCGAGAAGGATGTCGTGCTCGCGATCGGGCGACACCTTGCCAAGGTGCTGGACGCCGAGCGCGGCATGCGCACGATGCTGACGCGCAACGACGACTACTTCGTGCCGCTCGCGCAGCGCGTGGACAAGGCGCGTCGCGTCGGTGCCGACCTCTTCGTCTCGGTGCATGCCGACGCATTCCGCGAGCGCCGCGCGCGCGGCTCGTCGGTGTTCGCGCTGTCCGACCGCGGCGCGACGTCGGTCGCGGCGAAGTGGCTCGCGCAGAAGGAGAACGCCGCCGACCTCATCGGCGGGGTCAACATCGACGTCAAGGATCCGCTGCTCGCGCGCACGCTGCTCGACCTGTCGCAGACTGCGCAGATCAGCGACAGCCTCAAGGCCGGCCGCTCGATGCTGCAGGAGCTGTCGCAGGTCAACGCGCTGCATCGCGGCCTCGTCGAGCAGGCGGGCTTCGCGGTGCTGAAGGCGCCCGACATCCCATCGATTCTCGTCGAGACCGCGTTCATCTCCAACCCTGACGAGGAGACGAAGCTGCGCGACCCGCGCCAGCAGCGTCGCTTCGCCGAATCGATGGCCGACGGCGTGCGCCGCTACTTCGCGCAGAACCCGGCGCTGGCGCGCGCCTGAAGCGCCGCGGCGCGCCGCCCGCGGGTAGAATCGCGCCGTGATCCGATTCTTCGTGCTCTTCGTCGTGCTGCAGGCCGCGCTGTTCGGCCTCGAGCTCACGCCGCTGGCGCAGGCGTGGTTCGTCGAGCCATGGACGGTGGCGCTGGCGCACCTGTCGACCAGCCTCGTCACGCTGTTCGACCACAACGTCGTCGCCACGGGGCGGATCATCCGCAGCACGTCCAACGGTTTCGCGGTGTCGATCGAGGCCGGCTGCAACGGCGTCGAGGCGACGATCGTGCTGCTGGCGGCGATGCTCGCCTATCCGGCGCCGTGGAAGCGCAAGCTGCTGGGCCTCCTCGCCGGGACGATCGCGGTGCAGGGGCTCAACGTCGTGCGGGTGATCAGCCTCTTCTACCTCGGCCAGTGGAACCGCGCCTGGTTCGAGTGGGCGCACCTCTACGTGTGGCAGGCGCTGATCATGCTGGACGTGCTCATCGTCTGGCTGGTGTGGGTGCGCACGCTGCCGCGCGACGAGTCGGACGGCGCCGCGCCGCCAGGTGCAGGCAGCGCCGTCGCCGCCGCTTGAAAGGCGCGCTGCCCCGCTTCGTCGTCACGACGCTGGGCTTCCTGCCCGTCACCTTCGCGCTCTGGTACTTCGCCGGTCCCGTCGTCACATGGCCCGTGCGCCTGCTCGCCGCGGCCGTCGTGCATGCGGGACTCGACGACATCGTGCGCAGCGTCGAGCAGCAGGCGTCGGTCATCACCTTCGTCACGTCGCTGCGCCCGGGCAACGCCGCGGCGGCCGGCGCGATCAGCGTCGACGTCAATGCGCTCCTCTATTCGTACGGGATGCCGATGTTCGCGGCGCTCGCGCTCGCCGCGCGCGACGGCGCGTGGGCGAAGAAGCTCCTGCTCGGCATCGCCATTCTCCTGCCGTTCGTGACCTGGGGCGTGGTCGCCGATTTCCTGAAGAACATCGCGTTCTCGGCAGGGCCGCTCGTAGCCTCGCAGACCGGCTTCTCACAGGGCGAGCGCCAGGCGATCGCGTTCGCCTACCAGTTCGGCGCGCTGATCCTGCCCACCGTCGCGCCGGCGGCGACATGGGTGCTCATGCACCGGCGATTCCTGGAGCGGATGCGCGCGCAGGCGCGCTGACGAAGGTGCGCGTCGCGGGGGCTCAGGCGCAGGCCTCTCTTACCGCGTCAGATCACCGATACCTGGTGTCCGGCCGCTTCGAGCACGGTGACCACGGCCGCGCGCTGCGCGTCCGGAAACAGCACGTAGTCGGTGTCATAGGTGGCCATGGCGAACACCGATACGCGCGCGGCGGCGAGCGGACCGGTGACGCTGGCGAGGATGCCGGACTGGTCGAGCGGCATCGGCCCGGCAAAGCGCAGCAGACGCCAGCCGCGGCTCGCGGCGACGTCGGGAGGCACCGCGGATTCCGGCACGACCACCGACATCTCGTCCTCGGTGCGCGTGATCGACCAGTGCGACGCGGCGAACGCCCAAGCCGGCGGCGGTGCGTCCGGCGCCAGCCGGCAGATCGCGTAGAGTCCCGGCCGTATCGACAGCGCGAGGCGCAGCGCGCTCACGTCGGCGCCCTGGCGAGCGCCGCCTTGCGTGCGCGTTCGCGCTCGCGCAGCACGTTGCGCTGCACCTTGCCGGTGGTGGTGAGCGGCAGCGCGTCGATGAACTCGATCTCGCGCGGATATTCGTACGGCGCGAGATGGTGGCGCACGTGCCGCTGGATGTCGTCGACGAGCGCCGCCGAAGGCGCATGCCCGACGGCGAGCACGATGAACGCCTTGACCACGTTGCCCCGCGTGTCGTCGGGCGACGGCACCACGACGGCGTTGGCCACCGCAGGGTGACGCACGAGGCAGTTCTCGATCTCCGAGGGGCCGATCCGGTAGCCGGCAGCCTTGAACATGTCGTCGGCGCGCCCCTCGTACCACAGGTAGCCGTCGGCATCGATGCGGGCGACGTCGCCGGTGCGGCACCAGTCGCCGCTCCACTTGGCGCGCGTCGCCTCCGCGCTCTTGTAGTACCCGAGAAAGAACACCGGGTCGGGCGTGCCGTCGGGGGCGAGGCGATTGAGCGCCACGTCGCCGCTGGCACCCGGCGCCACTTCCCGTCCCTCGTCGTCGATGACGCCGACGCGATGTCCGGGATAACCGCGGCCCATCGAGCCCGGTCGCGCCGGCCACAGCGTGTGCGAATTGCCGACGATGTAGTTCATCTCGGTCTGTCCGAACATCTCGTTGATCGTCACGCCAAGCGCGTCGCGCGCCCACTCGAACACCGTCGTGCCGACCGCCTCGCCGGCACTCATGATCGTGCGCATGTCGATGTCGAACGCCTCGCGCGGCCGCGGATACGCCTTCATCATGAGCTTCAGCGCGGTGGGGAACAGGAAGGCATTGCGGATCTGGTAGCGCTCGATCAGGCGCAGCGCGCGCTCGGCGTCGAAGCGGCCACGATACCCGACGATCGGCTGGCCATGGTAGAGCGCCGGCAGCAGCGCGTCCATCAGGCCGCCGGTCCAAGCCCAATCGGCCGGCGACCAGAACAGGTCGCCCGGCTGCGGATAGCCGTCATGCGAATGCGTGAATCCGGGAAGGTTGCCGATGAGGCAGGCGTGCGGCATCAGCGCCGCCTTGGGCGGACCGGTGGTGCCGCTGGTGAACACGATCAGCGCGGGATCGTGCGCGGCGGTGGCGACGAGGTCGAATTGCGGCGCGTGCGGCGCGATGAAATCGTCGAACGCGACGACGCCCTCACCATCGACGCCGGCAACGCCGACGACGTGGCGCAGCCGCGGCAGCGCGGCGCGGATCGGCGCGAGATTGGGCCACGATTGCGGATCGACCAGTGCCACCGTGGCCTCGCTGAAGGCGAGGCGGTATTCGAGCGCCTCGGCGCCGAACAGGAACGACAGCGGCACCGCGACGGCGCCCATCTGGTACGCGGCAATGTGGGCGATCGCCGTTTGCGGGCGCTGCGGCAGGATGATCGCCACCTTGTCGCCGCGTCGCACGCCGTGCGCGGCCAGCGCGTTGGACAGGCGGTTGGCGGCGCGCGCGAGATCGAAGAACGTGTAAGCCGCGCGCTCTCCGGACTCGTCCTCCCAGTACAGCGCGAACCGGCTTCGATCGCCCGCCCAGCGGCGCATGCACGCCTCGCCGATGTTGAACGTCGGCGGCACGTCCCAGCGCCACGCGGCGCAGATTTCGGCGTGACGGTCGATCGTTGCTGCGCGCGTGAGCTGCGCCTGCAGCATGGTGAATCCGCTATGCGGCCCGAGGCCGGGAACGCGATTATGCCGCGGATGCGGCGTTCGCGCCGCCCTGCGTGGTGTCGCCGCTGTCGCGCGGGCGCTCGCTCGAGTCGGTGCCGACGGTCTCGATCGTCGTCCATACCCAGTCGGACATCTGCTCGATCAGCCGGCCGAAGCGAATCGGGTGGATCGATTGCGCGGTGACGACCTTGAAGCGTCGCGTCGGCTGGTACTCGACGGCCGGCACGATCACCGATTGCACGGCGCTCTCGCCGTCGCGCCGTCGCGTCGCCAGGAACAGGCCCTGGAAGGTGCGCGTCGAATGCGTGGATTCGCCGTCGACCGAATAGTCGTCGCCCGTGCCGCGGCGCTGCTCGACGAGGTCGACACCGGTGACCGCGACGGCGATCACCTGCAAACCGATCTCGGCGCGCTCGGTCGTGAGCCGGCGCATCCGGCGCACGATGCCGAGCGTCCACAGCGGCTGGCCTTCGGCGCGCAGCGCCGCCAGCGTGCCGAGCGTGAGGGCGTTGGCGGCGCTCATCGGCGCCACCAGGCGGAAGCCCGTCTGCGAGCGGTCGCGAACCTCCCACGGCCCGCCGGCCGGACTGTACTTGGCGAGGCGCTGGCGCGCAAGATGGACGCGACGGTCGTCCTCGTTGCGCAGGCGGCCGAACACGGCCAGCTCCATCGTGCCGCCGAAGCTGTTGCCGGGCTCGACGTGCGGCAGCGGATCGCGCTCCTCTTCGCGCAGGTAGGCGGCGATGCGCGCGAAGCCGACGATGGCATCGACCGCGCCGACGGCGCTGGTGCGCTCGCCGCGGCGCGCGAACGGCCTGAACTCGGGATCGACCTGCGCCGCCAGCTTGTTGAGCAGGTTCAGCTGCTCGGTGCGCCGTGGCGTGCGCTCGGAAAGCGGTTGGTGGCGGATCTTCTGCTCGATGGCGATCACGTTCTGCATCAGCGTCGCGTGCAGCGGGCGCGTGTCGACGAACAGCACCCGGCCCTCGAGCGGGCTGGCGCTGCTGCGGCGCTTGAGGCCGTCGCGCATGCCGAGGTCGACGAAGAACGACGTCGCCGACGACGGCTCGAGCGTGAGCCGCAGCGGCGCGCACCACTCGGCGAGCTGGTCGACGACCCATTCCAGGTGGCGCGGGTTGAGATTGCCCGAATTCATGAGCTGCAGCAGCAGCGTCTGCAGGTATTCCTGCTCGACCGTCGTCGTCTCCGCGCCGGGCGTGAGCGCGATGGCCTGGCGCTCGAACTGCCGCGACAGCGCGAGCGCGAAGAGCGCATGCAGCTCCGACCACTTCGCCGGTATCCACTGCTCGAAGCGATACAGGCGCGTCTTGGCGTCGAGTCGCAGGTGCACGATCTGGCGCGCGACGAGCTCGACCAGGTGCGACTGCCACTTGCTGCTCTGCGCGTGGTCCGACAACTCGCGCGCGAACGCCTGGTAGGCGAGCAGGAACGCCTGCGTGAGGTCGAACAGCGACGACCACAGCTGGTTCTCGATGCGCGTGCTGCGATTGGCGTGCTCGATGTACTGCGATGCCAGCGCGGCGCGCACGCGCGCGGTCTGCGCGTCGACGTGGAACACGGCCTCCAGCATCGCCGGCGTGCGCTTGGTCAGGCGGTCGCCGACGCGGCCGAGCTCGCCCAAGAGCTCGACGTGCATCGCCAGGGGATCGTTGACCGGGAAGCCGGCGAGCCAGCGCTCGGCGGATTTGACGTCCGCCAGCGGGTCCTTCACCGTTTTGCCGAAACCGAACATCCGCATGACCCCGAACTGGCGAAAGGCGCCGGCGCGCGACGTTTCCGCTTGCCTGTTGGCGGCGGGCAGCCGCGCGGTGCCACCCGCGCGGCCTTCGCGCGTCCCGTCGGCTGGGCGCCACCCGGTGCGCGACGCCCTCGACGCGCCGATCATCGCCGAAGCTTCGGGGCTCGACAAGGCCGCCTGTCAGCTTTGGCACGCATCGTGCAATGTGCATGCCGTGCAGCACAGCTTGGCAGCCTTTCCGGAGTGGCACGGCTGCCAAGGACAGATCACTTATACTTGTGCATTACATTTTGACGTACGTGCGGTGACACTTTAGGGACGGGAAGGACGGACATGGGCATTTTGATCAAGGCGCCGACAAGGCGTCGCGAATCGGGGCCGGCAATGGTCGACGAGACCGAGCAGGGCACCCAGGATGCGGAAGGCGCATTGCATATCCGCGAGGTGGTGCGCAGCACCGGCTTGCGTCGCGAACAGCTCTACATGTGGCAGCGGCGCTACGGTTTCCCGTCGCCCTTGCGCGACAATTTCGGCGACCGCGTCTATCCGCCGGACCAGGTGGCACGGCTCAAGCTCATCAAGCAGCTGCTTTCCGAAGGCTGGCGCGCGGGTGCCGTGGTGCCGCTGGCGGGATCGGCACTGCAGTCGATGCTGGGGCTCACGGTGGCCGAGCCGTCGTCGCTGCCCGCCGAGATCGAGACCGCCGTCAAGTATCTCGGCTCGCATCGCATCGGCGAGATGCAGAACTACCTGTCCAAGCTCCTCGTCGGCCAGGGCACGCGCAAGTTCCTCGAGCAGACGCTGATTCCGCTCAACGAGGCCGTGCACGAGCGCGTGGTGCGCGGCGACATGCGCAATTTCCAGGAGATGCGATTCGCCGAGATCGCGCAGCGCCTGTTGCGCGACGTGACGCGGCTGGTGCGTCCCGTGCGCGATGCGCGCACCGTGCTGCTCGCCACGCCGCCCAACGACCCGAACACGCTCGGCCTCGCGATCCTCGAGCTCCTGCTGATGACCGAAGGCATCAACTGCCTGACGCTGGGCTCCGGCGTGCCGGCGCAGGAAATCGCCGATGCCGCTGCGGCTTACCAGGTGGCGATGGTGGTGCTGCTGTTCGACCGCGGCATCTCCGGCAAGATCGCCGGCCAGGAAATCCGCGGGTTGCGCAAGGCGCTGCGCGCGGAAGTGCCGCTGATCGTCAGCGGACGCGCGGTCAACCTGCTGGCGAAGCCGATCGCCGACGTGCGCGGCGCCGCCGACTTCAGCTCGGTGATGGGCGCCATGCGCGACCTCGGCATGACGTCGTCGTCGATGTCGCAGGTCGCGAACTTGCCCGGGGAGCAGCAGCGGGCGTAAGCTCGCGGGCGTGAATCGCGGCAGGTCCCTCTTCGCAGCGGCGACGGGCGGCGCATGAACGTGCGCCGCCCTTTGCTTTCGCGGCGCGTCATCGCGCACTCGCTCGGCATCGTCGTCGCCGCGCTCATCCTGTGGCTCGCGTGGCAGGGCTACCGCCAACCCGAGCTGCTGATCGACTTCGCCAATACGCGCCTGTGCTGACCGGCCGCGCGCGGCACGGCGGGGAGACTCAGGGCTCCGCCAGGAAATCCTCGAGCTTGCGGCGTTCGCGCTTGGTCGGCCGCCCGGCGAAGCGTGGCGCCGCCTGCGCGTCGGCGCGGCGCGCGGCGACGAACGACTCGCGCGTGGCGACGCTCTGCGCGGTCTCGGCATAGAGCAGCGCCGCGGCGGCGGCGTTGCCGCGGCGGTCGGACAGCGCGACCACGTCGACTTCGACGACGATTCCCGACTTGCGCACGCCGATGCGCTCGCCGATGCGCACCGCGTGCGCGGGCTTCACGCGCTCGCCATCGACGCGCACCTGTCCGGCGTCGATCGCCTTCACCGCCAGCGCGCGCGTCTTGTAGAAGCGCGCCGCCCACAGCCACTTGTCGAGGCGCACACGCGCCGCGGCGGCCTCGCCGTCAGCCGTCATCGCGCGCTTCGAGGGTGTGGATGGTCATCGGCAGCGCCGAATTCTTGTCGAACGTGGCACCGCACTCGATGCCGGCGCGCGCGATCGCCTCGGCCGTCCTGAGGCGGCGGTACAGCGAATGCATTGCGCCGATCGCGAATTCGCGGCCGGAGCCGACCGCCCAGAAGCGCGTGTACTCGAATACCTCGCGCATCGAGTACACGCCGAAGATGCCGCGCGGATTGGCGACCAGCGCGGTGATCTGCGTCGATTCGTAGGGATCCTCCTCGTCCTCCTTCGGATTGAGGAAATGCTGCTCCTTCAGCACCGGGTGTAGCTTGCGCAAGGTCTCGAAGATCGCGGTCTTGCTCGACAGGTCGATGTCCTTGCCTTCCTTGAGCAGGCTCTCGAACACGAGCTGGTGCGCGGCCGAGCCGCACAGGCCGATGTACGAGTCGTGGTGGCGCAGGATCTTGTCGTAGCTGCGGTCGAATTCGGCGGAGAGCTTCAAGTCGCCGAACGTGGTCAGCGAATCGGCGGCGATGGTGATGCTGCCGCCCTTGCGGACGGCGACGAGGGTGGTCATCCTGTGGCGCCGGTAGGCCGCGTGCGCGAATGGCGGCGGCGGAACGCCCATTTTACGCGTTGCGGGCGACGGCTCAGGCGAACCCGGCCGGACATGGCAGCATATTGACCGGCGGGATGCGCGACGGCGTCCAAGCGCGCAGCGCGTGATCCCAGAATGCGTGCACGTCGGCGGGTGCTGCCGCCGGCATCGGTTGCCCGAGGAAATGCCAGGCGGCGACGAGCGCGCGCACGGGGTCGCCGGCGAGCGCGCCCGCGCCCGTCTGCTTCGACAGCTTGTCGCCGCGCGCGTTGATCGCCACCGGCACGTGCAGGTAGCGCGGCGTGGCGAAGCCGAGCATCTGCTGCAGCAGGATCTGGCGCGGGGTGGACGCCAGCAGGTCGGCGCCGCGCACGACGTCGGTGATCGCGTCGTCGGCATCGTCGACCACGATCGCGAGCTGGTAGGCGTACAGGCCGTCGCTGCGCTTGACCACGAAGTCGCCGACGTCGGCCGCGAGGGCCTGGCGCACCATGCCCTGCACACGGTCGAGGAACCCGATCTCGGCGTTGCCCACGCGCAGGCGCCAGGCGACGGCGACGCCCGGTGGCGCGGCAACGCGCGCGCGGCACCGTCCCGGATAGACGCGCTCGCCCGCCACCGAGAGCGGCGCCGCCGCAACCTGCGCGCGGGTGCACGTGCACGCGAACAGCGAACCCCGGCGCGAGAGCGCGGCGAACGCCGCGTCGTAGCGCGGGATGCGCGCGCTCTGCCGCACGACGTCGCCGTGCCAGCGCATCCCATGCCGGGCAAGCGTGGCGACGATGTCGTCGGCGGCGTCGCTGCGCGCGCGGGAAAGGTCGACGTCGTCGATGCGCAGCCGCCATTCGCCGCCGGCACGATGCGCGTCGGCATGGCTCGCCACCGCGGCGACGAGTGAGCCGAAGTGCAGCGGACCGGTGGGCGAGGGCGCGAAACGGCCGCGCACCGCGTTCACTTCGCCACGGTTTGCGAGTACTTGACCGGCGCCACCGTGGGCGCGTAACGGCTCATCGCCGCCATCACCGCGTTCGGATACTCGCTGCGGCCGAGGCTGCCGTTATAGCGCCCGAGTGCGCGGAAGTAGTCGCCGCGCTCGCGGTCGAGGTAGAAGCGCAGGATCGTGCAGCCATAGCGCAGGTTGACGCGCACGTTGAACAGGTTCTGGTCGGCGCTGCCGATCTGGCGCACCCAGAACGGCATCACCTGCATGTAGCCGCGCGCGCCAGCGATCGAGATCGCGTACTTGCGAAAGCCGCTCTCGTGATGGATCACCGCGAGCACGAGCTGCGGATCGAGCCCGGCACGCGTGGCTTCGTAGTGGACGTTGGTGAGGAGGTCGCGCCGCGTGGCTTCGTCGGCGATGCGGGGGGCGAGCTTGCCCGACATGTCGTCGACCCAGCGCCGCACCTCGGCGCCCGCGCCGTAGCTCGGCGGGGGCGGGAAATCGGCGATCGACTTGGCGAGCCCGGCAATCACCGACGGCGCGAGATCCTCCTCGACCTGCGCGCCGGCATGCGCAGGCGGCGCGGCCGCACCGAGCGCGGCGCACAGCGCGAGCACTGCGGCGATGCGCGGCAACGTCATGGCGTGGCGGCCATCCGCTCGGCGACGAACGCCAGGGCGCGGTCGATGGGGACCGGCGTCGCCTGCGTGTCGCGTCGCGCCTGGTATTCGACGTTGCCGGACTTGAGACCGCGCTCGCCGATCGTGATCCGGTGCGGAATGCCGATCAGCTCGAGGTCGGCGAACATCACGCCGGGGCGCTCGCCGCGGTCGTCGAGCAGCACTTCGACGCCGGCCGCCGCCAGCGCGTCGTGCAGCCGATCGGCGAGCGCGCGCACCGCGTCGCTGCGGTCGTAGCCGATGGGCGCGATCGCAACGGCGAACGGCGCCATCGCCGCGGGCCAGATGATGCCCCTGTCGTCATGGTTCTGCTCGATCGCGGCCGCCACGACGCGCGTCACGCCGATGCCATAGCAGCCCATTTCGATGACGTTCGACTGACCCTGCACGTCGAGGAAAGTTGCGCCCATCGCCTTCGAATAGACGCTGCCCAGCGCGAACACGTGGCCGACCTCGATGCCGCGCAGGATCGCCAGCGTGCCCTTGCCGTCGGGCGAGGGGTCGCCGGCGACGACGTTGCGGATATCGGCGACGAGGTCGGGCTCGCGCGCGTCCCGCCCGAAGTTGACGCCCGCGAGGTGGAAATCGGCCTCGTTGGCGCCGCAGACGAAGTCGGCCATGGCGGCGACCTGGCGGTCGGCGACTATCGGCATCGTCGCCGGCAGGCCCACCGGCCCGAGGTAGCCCGGCTTGCAGCCGGTGGCGGCGACGATCTCGGCATCACTCGCCCAGCGCCACGCGCCGATGCCCGGCAGCTTGCCGATCTTCACCTCGTTGCCCATGTGATCGCCGCGCACCAGCAGCATCTGCACCTTGTCCTGCGCGAAGATCATCAGGCACTTGACGGTGCGCGTGATCGGCAGCCCGAGGAGCTTCGCCACGTCTTCGCAGGTGGAAACGCCGGGAGTCGGCACCTTGCGCATCGCTTCGGCCGGTGCCGGTCGCGGGCCGGCGGGGGCCACGCCCTCGGCCTGCTCGACGTTGGCCGCGTAGTCGGACGCCGTCGAGTATGCGATCGCGTCCTCGCCCGAGTCGGCGAGCACCTGGAACTCGTGCGACGCGAAGCCGCCGATCGCGCCCGTGTCGGCCTCGACCGCGCGAAACCTGAGGCCGAGGCGCTTGAAGATGCGCGCGTAGGCGTCGTACATGGCCTCGTACGACCGCATCAGCCCGTCGCGGTCGACATCGAACGAATACGCATCCTTCATCAGGAACTCGCGTCCGCGCATGACGCCGAATCGCGGGCGGATCTCGTCGCGGAACTTGACCTGGATCTGGTAGAGGTTGAGCGGCAGCTGGCGGTAGCTGCGCACGTCGCGGCGCACGATGTCGGTGACCACTTCCTCGTGCGTCGGCCCGAACAGGAAATCGCGGTCGTGGCGATCCTTGATCTTGAGCAGCTGGGGGCCGAACTTGTCCCAGCGCCCCGTTTCCTGCCACAGCTCCGCGGGGATCACGTGCGGCAGGTAGCACTCGAGCGCGCCCGCGCGGTTCATCTCCTCGCGCACGACCTCCTCGACCTTGCGCTGCGTGATGAGGCCGAGCGGCAGCCAGCTGTAGATCCCCGACGAGACCTTGCGGATCATGCCGGCGCGCAGCATCAGCTGCTGGCTGACGACGTCGGCCTCGGCGGGTGCTTCCTTGAGCGTGTTGAGGAAAAAGCGGGTGACGCGCATCGAGCAGTTCGCGATTTTCTTGTGCAAGACGTTGATTTTACCGCGAAAGCGCCAAAATCCGGCGACGCGCCGGTCGTGCGTCAGGCCTTGGCGGCGCGTTGCGTTGCGCGCGTGGCCTCGAGGCGCTTGGCCGAGGCGGCCGCGGCATCGCCCTGCGCCGCCAGGAAGTCGGCCCAGGCGGTCCAGAACTCGCTGCGGTCCGGGGCGATGCGCGTGGCTTCGGCAAACGTGCGATCGGCGTCCGCCGGCTGGCCCAGTGCGCCGAGCGCGCGCGCCTTGCCGGCGACGGCGAGCGGGTACGCCGGGTTGATCGCCAGCACCTTGGCGAACGCGGCCAGCGCCTCGCGCGGCCGCTGCTGCGCGAGGCGGATGATGCCGCGCACGGCGTTGCCGTAGTACGCGAACGGCGCGTGGCGCAGTCCCGTCTCGTACCGGTCGACCTCGGTCTCGGCCTCGGCGTAGCGCCCGAGGTTCGCCAGCGCGATCGAGCGCGACAGATGCATCCACGGGCGGTTCTCGTCATCCGCCGCCATCTCGCTCTCGAGCTGCGTGGCATGCGCCAGGGCGCCCGCGGCGTCGCCGCCGGCTGCCTCGATGACGACCAGCGTGGGCGCGTAGTCGAACACGCCGCGCGGCGAGAGCGCGGCCGCGCGCCGCGATTGACGCAGCGCGGCCGCGAAGTGGCCGGCGTCATAGTCGTAGAGCGCGCGCCATGAAAACGGGTCGGGCGAACGCGGATCGCTCGCTTGCGCGCGATCGCACAGGCGGCGGCCCTCCTCGACATACCCCAGCCAGTAAAAGGTGCGGCATCCGCCAATCAACGTGTTGAACGACGCGTCGGCGGCGACGGTGTCCTCGATCACGAGCGCATGCGCATCGGCGCGCCGGCCGAGCATGCCCAGCACGACCTCGAGATTGCTGTCGACGATCGACAGCGGCGCGCCCGGCATCGCGCGCGCGCGCCGGTACGTCGTTGCGGCGTCGTCGAGCTTCCCCTCGTTCTGGTCGATGAGGCCGCGCAAGTTGAGCGCCCAGCCGTCGTCGTCGGCCGGCGGATTGTCGAGCACGTAGTCGATGGCCGCCAGCGTCTTCGGATAGCCGGAGTCCGCCTTCTCCACCTGGAACAGGTACGAGGCGAGCACGTAGGGATCGGCGAGCTGCACGATCGCCTGCGCGCCGTCCTTGAGGAGCGCGGCGATGTCGTCGTCGCCGCGCGCGATCTCCAGCGTGCGCGCGCCGCCGCGGTCCTGGAGGTCGATCACCATGCGCAGCCCGCGCGCATCGCGCAGCACCACGCCGCCGATGGTCGGCTCGCGATCGCCGAATGCCGATCGCGCGAAGCGCACGATCGATTGCATCGACATGCCGGCGCCGATGATGTGCACATCGGGGATGTCGCTGCCCGATACCAGCGCGCGGCGTACGTGGCTGGTCTGCGCCGACGCCTGCACCGCCCGGATCTCGTTGACCACGAGCTGCGATGCCGCGAGCGGGTCGTAGCCGCGCGCGGCAATGTCCTGCGGCACGCTGACGGGCGCAACCACCACGCTGTCGCGGCGCAGCCCCTGCACGAACGCGACGAGGAGCGCCGCGACCATCACGATCAGCACGGCGCTGACCAGGATCGAGAACAATGCGCCGGCATTCTCGGCGATGCGGGCGAGGCGCGGCCGGGCGCGCGGCGCCCGCGGCGCCGCGGCTTCGTCGTCCTCGGCATCGCGCTCGCGGGTGAAGAACGGGTGCGCCGACAAGCGGCCGACCTGCTCGATCCGCCGTCCCGGCACCAGCAGCTGGCGTCGCAGTTTCATCGTTCGAGGCGAGATGGTACTCGCGCCGGGTCACATGGCGCGCCGATCGCGCATGCGACAATCGATCATGCTCGACGTCGCCGACCCGCGCGCGTTTCCGGCGGCCGACGGCGGACGCGCCGGGTCGGTCGTCGCCGATGCGCGGGCGGCCCTCGCCGCGATGCAGTCGGCGGCGCGCGATGCGCACGACCGGCAGATCGACGACGCGCTCGCGGCGGCACTCGCCGACGACCCTGGCGGGCGCACCGACGGCACGCCGCACACGCCTGCCGATGCGGTCGGTGGCACGCGTGCCGATGCGGCGCGAGGCACGCGGGTCGATGCCGCCTCGTCTGCGCTTGCCGCGATCTTGGACGCGGCGCCGCCGGGCGCCGTCTATCGTCACCTGTGGAGGCGACTTTGCGTGTTGGCGGCCGCGCCGTGGCCGATCGCCTCGCATCTCGCACTGAGGCTGTTCGCGGTGCCGCTGGTGATC
>DATBOK010000118.1:0-4859 GCA_036553845.1 Casimicrobiaceae bacterium | reverse complement strand
GGCGGCGCCGATTACAGCTTCGAATGCGTCGGCAACGTCGAGCTCATGCGGCAGGCGCTCGAGCGTTGCCATCGCGGCTGGGGCGTTGCGGTCGTCATCGGCGTGGCGGGCGCTGGCCAGGAAATACGCACGCGTCCCTTCCAGCTCGTCACCGGCCGGGTATGGAAGGGCACGGCCTTCGGCGGCGCGCGCGGTCGCACCGACGTGCCGAAAATCGTCGACTGGTACATGGATGGCAAGATCGACATCGACGACCTGATCACGCACGTGATGCCGCTCGCGGACATCAACCGCGCGTTCGAATTGATGCATGCGGGCGAATCGATACGCTCGGTCGTCACGTATTGACGTTTTGCGGATTGAACAGGGATGATCACCTCATGATGAAACCGGGAATCGTTACGTGGCTGGTCGCGGCGCTCGCGGGCGCGCTGGTCGCGGGCTCGCCGGCCGCGCAACCCGCCGGCAAGCTGATGCTGTACACGTCGCAACCCGACCGCGATGCGCAGCGCACGGTCGCCGCGTTTCGCCAGAAGAACCCCGGCGTCGACGTCGAAATCTTTCGATCGGGAACGACCGAGGTGATGAGCAAGCTCATGGCCGAGATCGCCGCGGGTCAGCCGCGCGCGGACGTCCTGCTCATCGCCGATGCGTTGTCGATGGAGCGACTGAAGGCCGCCGGTCAACTGCAGGCGTACCCCGAAGCCGACGTGAGCGAATTTCCGCCCGATGCCTACGACAAGGACAAGACCTATTTCGGCACCAAGCTGATCACGACCGGCATCATCGTGAATCGGCAGGCGCCATCCAGGCCACGGTCCTGGGCGGATCTCCTGAAGCCGGATGCGAAGGGCCAGGTCGTCCTTCCGAGTCCTCTCTATTCCGGCGCGGCCGCGATCCACATGGCGGCGCTGCGCGGCGATCCTGCGCTCGGGCCCGACTACTACGAGAAGCTCGCGAAGAACGGCGCCGTGGCGTTGCGCGGAAATGGCGCAGTGCTCAATGCGGTTGCAGGCGGCCAGAAGATGTACGGCATCATCGTCGAATTCATGGCCATGAATGCGAAGGCCAAGGGCTCGCCGGTCGATTTCGTGTTTCCCGTCGAAGGCGTTTCGATCGTGACGGAACCCACCGCCATTCTGCGCGGCGCCGGCAATCCCGCGGCGGCTCGCGCATTTGTCGATTTCGTGCTTTCGAAGGAAGGACAGGAAGTGGCCGCGACGCAGGGCTATTTCCCGGCGCGCAGGGACGTGAAGCCGCCCGCGGGGTTCCCCGATGCAGCGACCTTGAAGATGCTGCCCGTCGACATTGCCGAGCTCCTCAAGCGGGACGCGCTCAACAAGAAACGATTCGCCGAATTGTTCGGCGGTTGAGCGCACGCCTCACGATGCCGTGGATGCCCGGCCGACGCGGCGAGCGACTCGCGTTCCTGACGCTGCTCGGGTTCGTCATCCTGCTCGCCGCCGTGCCGATGGGCCGCCTCGCGCAGGAAGCGCTGGCGCCGCACGGCGCGTTCGATTCGACGATAATGGCGGGTGTCCTCGAAAGCCCCGCCGTCTGGCGCGCGGCCCGTAACACGCTGTGGGTTTCGGTGGGCGGCGCGGCTCTCGCGCTGGCGCTGGGCGGCGCATTCGCGCTGCTCGTCACGTTGACCGACGTGCGCGCCAAGAGGCCGCTCGTTTTCTGTTTCATGATGCCGCTGATGATCGCGCCGCAAGTGACGGCGCTGGCGTGGATCAATCTTTTCGGACCGAACAGCACGCTGCTGCGCGCGCTTGGAGTGGCGCCCGCCCCCGGCACCCCGCATCCCCTCTACGGACCGGGAGGCATCGCGTTGCTGCTTGGCCTCGAACAGGCGCCGGTCGTGTTTCTCGCGGTTCGCGCGGGACTGCGCGCGTTGCCGCGTGACCTGGTCGAGGCCGCGCAGGCGGCGGGCGCGCAGCCTGCGCGGATCGTGCGCACGGTCGTGCTGCCGCTGATGATGCCCAGCCTGGCGGCGGGTGGAATGCTCGCCTTCGTCGGCGGCATCGGCAACTTCGGCATTCCCGCATTTCTGGGCATTCCCGCAGGCTTCACGGTGCTGGTCACGCTGATTTACCAACGGCTCGCCGGCTTCGGAACGAGCGTGCTCGGCGAAGTGGCCGCGCTGTCGCTGCTGCTCGCGTTGATCGCGCTCGGCGGACTGGCGCTCAACGGTTGGCTCGTGCGTCGACGCGACGTGCGGGTCATGGCATGGACGGCGGCCGCGCCGCAGTGGTCGCTCGGCCGTTGGCGCCGCCCGATCGAAGGCTCGTGCTGGACCATGCTGTTCGTCGTGCTCGCGCTGCCGTTTCTCGCGTTGCTCGCGACGGCGCTCGTGCCGGCCATCGGCGTAGCGCTGACGCCGCGCAGTCTGACGCTTGGCAATTTTTACTTCGTTCTTTTCGACTATGCGGCGACCCGTCGCGCATTCTTCAACAGCGCGTCGCTCGCGGGTGCCGCGGCGGTTCTGCTCGTCGTCGTATCGGTTCCGCTCGGCTACTCGCTTGCGCTGAGACGCGCCGGCGTGAGGCAGGCCGTCGGCTTTGTCGCCGAATTGCCGTACGCCATCCCCGGCGTCGTGCTCGCCATTGCCATGATCCTTTGCCTCCTGAAGCCACTGCCGCTGCTCGGCTTCAGCCTTTACAGCACGATCTGGATAATCCTCGTCGCTTACCTCTCGCGCTTCATGCTGCTGGCGTTGCGGCCCGTGACCAACGCGCTGCGCCAGATCGATCCCGGCCTGGACGAAGCCGCGCGCATGAGCGGCGCGCGATTCGCGCGTCGCATCGTGACCGTCATCATGCCGATGGTCGCGCCTTCGGCGGTCGCGGGCGGCATGCTGGTGTTCCTGATGGCTTTCAACGAACTGACGGTCTCGGCGTTGCTGTGGTCTTCGGGTTCCGAAACCGTTGGCGTCGTGCTGTTCAGCCTCGATCAGGCGGGAGACGTCGTATCCGCCGCGGCCGTCGCCGTCATCGCCATCGTCGTCACGCTGGCGATGATGCTGGTGGCCAATGCGCTGGCCTCCCGCGTCGCGCGAGGAGTGTTGCCGTGGCAGCCGTGACGCTCGCGGGCGTGGTCAAGCAATACGGCCAGTCCGCGGCGGTTGACGACGTGTCGCTGGTCGTCGAGGAGGGCGAGTTTCTCGCAGTGCTCGGGCCGTCCGGTTGCGGCAAAACCACGCTGCTGCGCCTGATCGCGGGTTTCGAGCGGCCCGAGCGCGGCACGATCGGGCTCGCCGAGCGTCGCGTGAGCGGGCCGAACGTGTTCGTCGCACCGGAGGATCGTCATGTCGGCATGGTCTTCCAGTCGTATGCGCTCTGGCCGCACATGAGCGTGGCCGAGAACATCGGGTACCCGTTGCGCGTGCAGAAGTTGCAGAACCGCGAGCGGATCCGCGAAGTAGACGCGGCGATCGAGGCGGTAGGGCTCGCGGGGCTGGCCAATCGCCGGCCGGCCGACCTGTCGGGCGGCCAGCGTCAGCGCGTGGCGCTCGCGCGCTGCCTCGCGATGAAGGCCCGCATCGTATTGCTCGATGAACCCCTCGCGAACCTCGACGTTCATCTGCGCGCCCGGATGCTCGCCGAGATCGCGGCGTTTCGCAATCTGTCGCATGCGACGCTGATCTATGTCACGCATGACCAGGCCGAAGCGCTGGGTGTCGCCGATCGCGTGGCGGTGATGGCGCACGGACGCTTGCGCCAGGTAGCACCCCCGGCGGCGCTGTACCGGACGCCGCACGACGGCATCGTCAGCCGTTTCGTCGGCGCCGGCGCGGTTGCGCGCGGCGAGGTGACGGCGACGTTCGCGAACGGACACGCGACGGTGGCGTTGTTCGGACAGCAGTGGCGGGTGCGCGCAGCGCCGGGACAAGCCGTCGGGCCGGCGGAAATCTGCGTCCGCCCGGAGGACCTGTGCATCGTCGAGCCCGGCCGCGGATTTGCCGCGAGCGTCGCGCGGGCGCTCTATCAGGGTGGGCGCACCGTCGTGGAGGCCGCGCCGGCGCTCGACCCGGACACGACGCTCAGCCTGTCGCTTGCGTCGAGCGGCGCATGCGTTGCCGGCGCGACGATCCATCTCGCGCTGATCGACGGGTGGGTCATCCCGAATCAGGTTCAGTGACGACTTTTGACAAGATCCATTGTCCAGGTGCCTTCAATCGTTCCGTCAAAACTCGTCTCTGACGCTGCTCTGGTGCTGGTGACCGGCGCGAGCGGCTTTGTCGGCTCCGGGATTGTCCGGGCGCTGCTTGCCGCGGGATACCGGGTGCGTGCGCTCGTCCGCGCGTCGTCCGCACGCACCAACGTGGCCGGACTCGACATCGAAATGGTCGAAGGCGACGTGCGCGACGCGAGCGGCGTCGCGCGAGCCGTGGCCGGCGTGCGCTACGTTATTCACGCCGCAGCGGATTACCGGCTCTGGGTGCGTGATCCTGCAGCACTCATGCAAACCAACGTGGAGGGCACGCGCACGGTGATGGAAGCGGCGCTGCGCGCAGGCGTCGAGCGGATCGTCTACACGAGCAGCGTCGCCACGCTGGCAACGCGATCCGATGGACTCGCGGTCGACGAGACCGCGCCGCTGGACGAGCGGGCCGCGATCGGCGTCTACAAGCGCAGCAAGGTCGCGGCCGAGCGCCTCGTGGAGCGGATGGTCGCGCACGACGCGCTTCCCGCCGTCATCGTGAACCCGTCGACGCCGATCGGCCCGCGCGACATCAAGCCCACGCCCACCGGGCGGATAATCGTGGAGGCAGCGTCCGGACGCGTGCCCGCATTCGTCGACACCGGGCTGAATCTCGTGCATGTCGATGACGTTGCCGAGGGCCACGTTGCGGC
>DATBOK010000069.1:0-17870 GCA_036553845.1 Casimicrobiaceae bacterium | reverse complement strand
ATCGTCTGGCTGCTGCGCCAGCCGTTCGCGGCGCTGATCCGCGGCGACGCGCCGCGCCGGGCGACGGTGCGGGGATGGCTGGCCGACCTGTGGCCGATCATCGCCACGATGTATTTCCTTTCGCTGTTTGCCGTGAGCATGCACGGCATGCTGACCGGCGAACGGGGGCCGCTCGGCATCGGCTTCGAAAGCGTGCTGGCGGTCGTCATCGTGCCGATCATCGACCTCGCGCTGTGTCGCGCGCTGGCGGCCGCGGTCGCTGCGCGGCGGCCGCAATCGAGCGGGGCGGAGACGCACTGGCTCGCCGCCTACGAGCCGATCTTCCGGCGCGCGATCCACATCGTCACCGTCGTACTGGGGATTCTGGTATTCGCCCGGCTGTGGGGATTGAGGCTGTTTGCCTACGCCAATTCGTTCGGCAGCGGAATCGCGAGCTCGATCCTGGGCATCGGCATCGTCCTCCTCGCGACCTATCTCGCCTGGCAGATCGCGACGGTCGCGATCGACCGGCGTCTGCGCGCGGAAGGCGACCGGCCGAGCGACGTGCCGTCGTCGCGGCTCGTCACGGTGCTGCCGATCCTGCGGGTGACGATCCTCGTCACCATCGCCGTCATGGCGACGATGTCCGTGCTGGCCGCCCTCGGCGTCAACATCCTCCCGCTGCTCGCGGGTGCGAGCATCGTCGGCGTCGCGATCGGCTTCGGCTCGCAGACGCTCGTGAAGGACATCGTGTCCGGCGCCTTCTTCCTGATGGACGACGCGTTCCGCCTCGGCGAGTACATCGAGGTCGGCGACGCCAAGGGCCGCGTCGAGAAGATCAACGTGCGCTCGGTGTTCCTGCGCCATCATCGCGGCGCACTGAATGTCGTGCCCTATGGCGACATCCGGCGGCTGCGCAACACCAGCCGCGACTGGGCGGTGCACGTGATGGAGTTCAGGCTGACTTACGACACCAACATGCTGCAGGTCAAGAAGATCCTGAAGAAGATCGGCGAGGACCTCCTTGCCGATCCCGACTACGCCCCGGACATCCTGCAGCCGCTCAAGTCCGCCGGGGTCATGGCGGCGGAGGACAGCGCGATCGTGGTGCGCGCGAAATTCACTGCGCGCCCGACCAACAATGCCTGGGTCGTGCGCAGAATGACCTACGACCGGATCATCCGCGACTTCCGGGCGGCCGGCATCACGTTCGCGCATCGCCAGGTGACGGTCAACCTGCCGCACGCGCAGGACGACGAGATCGTCGCCGCTGCGGGCGGCGGTGCCGAGACGGCGGCGGAGCGCAGCGCCTAGGCCGCCGCGCCGCGCTTCGGCGTGGGCGGTGCCGGCGTCACGCGGTGGCGCCTAGCGCGGTCTCGACCGTCCGCCGAGCCAGGCGGCGACGCGCACGAGACGGCGCTTGTCGAGGTCGTTCAGGCGCGCTGCCAGCGCATTGTGCCTTTGCACCAGCTCCGCGATGTAGGACGAGCGATCGCTCAGCAGCGCGTCGAGCGCGGTAATCCGCTCCTGTGCCGACTTGAGGGAAGCGGCGAGGCCGTCGCGCTCGCGCTGCAGCTGCGCCTCGCTCGCGGCGCGCCGCGGCAGCTCGTCGCGCAGCACCGCGAGCGCCTGCCCCGACTGGCGCATCGCCTCGTAGACGCTCTCGCGGTCGGCCACCGCGTTGTCGCGATCGTGGCGCAGGGTGTCGACTTCGGCGGTGATTCGCGTGACGTCGCCGGTGAGGCGCGTCACCTCGCGCATCGCGTGATCGCGCTCGCGCAGGAGCTTGTCGCGCTCGGCCTGGATGTCGCCGATCTGCGAGCGCCACGCATCGACCTCGTCGGCGATCATCGAATAGTCGCGCTCGCGCGCCGACGCGCTGTCGCGGGTCTGCGCGAGCTCGGCAGCGAGCGCTTCCAGATGGTGGCGCGCCGACTCGAAGCGCTTGGCGTTGCCGTCAGCCTCGCGCCGCGTCGATTCGATTTCCTCGGCGAGGCGCATGATGTTGGCGCGCTCGTCGTACAGGTCGCGATGCGCCTGCGCGAGCTCGTAGCGCAGCGTCTCCGCGGTGCGCGGTGCCTCGGCGACCGCGGTGGTCAGGCGCACGATCTCGCCGCGCGTCTTGGTGAGCTCGTCGGCGAGCACGGCGCGCTCGCGCATGCGCTCCTCGCGCAATGCCTCGAGCTCGGCGGTCAGTCTCTGCGCGTCGGGTGCGCTGGCGCGCAGCGCCGCCACTGCACTCGATTCGGATTCGAGGCGCTGCTGCGCGAGCGACAGGTCGCCGGCGAGGCGTGCCGCCATCGCGCGCGCGACGTCGAGCTCCGCGGCGATCCAGGGCGCGATCGCCGCGGTCATCGCCGGGCGCGTGGCGACGGCGAGCGCCTCCACCTCGCGCCGCGGATCGGCACCGGAGGCCAGCGCCGCGAGCTTCACGTATCCCGCGTCCAGCACGGCGTCGAGCCCCGACTGCATGCCGCCGCCGTTGTGGGTGTCATTGCATTTTTCCTTCGGCCGCGCGTTTTGCACCGCCGCCCTGACCCGGCTCTCCGCGGCCAGCGGGAACGCGGCGTCCTGGGCGATGCGCGCCAGCGCCGCGGCGGGGTCGTCGTGCCACAAGTCGAGCGTCAGCAGGGCGCGCGGCAATCCGCGCGAGGCGCGCTCGGCTTCCAGCAGGTGGTAATGCCACAGCGCGAGCGATTTTTCGGGGGCGAACTGCGCGTGGCGCGCGAGCGCGGCGACGACCTCGCGCGGACGGCGCAGTACGAGCGCGACGGTCACGTCGTAGCCGTTCTGCTCGAAGGCCTCGCGCCAGAATGGGAAGAGCCTGCCCACCCGCGGTTCGGCGACCACGGCGGCGGCCCCGGTGAATTCGTGGGCCACCGCGTCGGCGGCGATGGGCGCGAGTGCGGCGAGCGCCTCGTCCTGCTCCAGGCGTTCCGGCAAGCCCGTCGGCGAGTCCCAGGCGATGCCCACGCGGCGCAACGCTTCGTCGGAGAGTGCCGCAAGGCGTGCGCAGGCCGTGGCGGCCTCGCCATCGCCGAGGGTGGGACCGACGACTTTGCCGAGATCGGCGCCGGCCGCCGCGAGCGGCGCCGCCACCGCGGGCAGTCCGCCGGCATGCATGCCCAGCAGGAAGAGGACGGGACGGGCCATGGGAAACGCTAACGCGCAAGCATCGTGCCATGGGGTGGCAAGCCGGCGCCGCGGCGCACCGCGTCAGTAGCTGACGGCGCGCGTCGCGCGGGCGAAAAGGAGGGCGAGGGTAGGCCCGGCTGGGATCGAACCAGCGACCAAACGATTATGAGTCGTCTGCTCTGACCAACTGAGCTACGGGCCCTCGAGGCCAAGCGGGCGGATCGACGGGGCCGCGGAAACGATGCAACGGCCTTTGATGCGCGCCGATTATAGCGGAGGCGCGTCGCCGTTCGCGCACGCGCGGGCGTCGCGTACACTGCGGCGAATCGCATCGCGCGCCGGCCATGCGCTGCCGTGCCGCGCCCGCACACCCGTCATGCATCACGCGCTTTCCCGCCTGCTCGCGCCCGCGTCGATCGCGCTGGTCGGCGCGTCGGCACGACCGGGCGCGATCGGGCGGATCGTGTTCGAGAACGTCCGCCGCGGCGGCTTCAGCGGCCCTGTGTACGCGGTCAACCCGCACCGCCGCAGCGTGCTCGGCGCGACCGCGTATGCGTCGCTCCGCGCAATCCCGGCACCCGTCGACGTCGCGGTGATCGCGACGCCGCCGGACGCGGTGCTCGCCGTGCTCGACGATGCCGCGGCGGCGGGTGTGGGCGCGGCGGTCATCGTCACCGCGGCGCCGGCCGGCGACCCGCACACCGCGCAGCAGTGGCTGCACGCCATCGCCGCACGGGCGCGCACCCACCGCATCCGCGTCGTCGGCCCGGGCGCATTCGGCGTGATGCGCACGGACATCGGGCTCAACGCCACGTTCAGCGACGTCGCGGCGATCGGCGGGCGGCTGGCGCTGGTGTCGCAATCCGGCGCCGTGGCGACGGCCATGCTCGACTTCGCATCGCCGATGGGCATCGGCTTTTCCACCGTCGTCACGCTCGGCGACGCGGTCGACGTCGGCGTCGACGAGCTCCTCGACGCGCTGCTCACCGATGCCGCGACCGACGGCATCCTGCTCTACCTCGAGGAAGTCGCGCATGCACGCCGCTTCCTGTCGGCGCTGCGCGCGGCGGCGCGCACCAAGCCGGTGGTCGTGCTGAAGGCGGGACGCTCGCTCACGGGCGCCGCCGTCGATGGCGTCCCCAGCGAGGATGACGTGTTCGATGCCGCGCTGCACCGCGCGGGAACCGTGCGCGTCGGCACGTATGCGCAACTCTTCGCCGCGGCGCGCGCGCTGGCGATGCGACGCATTCCGCGCGGGGATCGCGCGGCCATCGTCGCCAACGGCCGGGGGGCGGCGATGCTGGCCGCCGATCGCGCTTGCGACCTGCGCATGCCGCTGGCGACGCTGACGGCGCCGACACTCGCCACGCTCGAGGAACTGCTGCCAGGCGAGAGCACGCGCGGCAACCCGGTCGACGTGCGCGGCACTGCCACGGCGCAGCGCTACGCGGCGGCGCTCGCCGCGGTGCTCGCCGACGACAACGTCGACGCCGTGATCGCGCTGGCGGTGCCGCGACCGATCGACACGCCACTGGCGATGGCGCAGGCGGCGGCGGACGTCGCGCACGGCTCGCAGAAGCCGGTGCTGGGCGCGTGGCTGGGCGCGGTCGATCGCCAGGACGCCCGCGTCGCGCTCGAGGCCGGGGGCATCCCCAATTTCTTCACGCCGGAGAACGCGGTCGAGGCGCTGTCGTTCCTCTGCGCGTACCGGCGCAACCAGGAATGGCTGCTCGAGGCGCCCGCCTCGCGGGTCGACGTCGACACGCCGGATCTCGCGCGCGCCGAAGCCGTGCGCCGGCGGCAGACCGGTGCGCGGCGGTTGCGCCTCGCGGCGCCGGATGTCGCCGAGCTGCTCGATGCGTTCGGCATCGCGCATGCCGAAGCCGCCGAAGTGGCGTCCGCCGGCGCCGCACGCGCGGCCGCGCGGCGGCTGCGCTACCCGCTGGTGCTGGTGCGCGACGGTCGGCCGCCGCGGCGTGCGCTGGTCACCGCCAGCGACGAGCTCGTGCGTGAGCACGCGCGATTGCGCGCGCAAGGCGCGCGGCTGCGGGTGGTCGCAGTGCCGCGGATCGCGGCGGCGCGCGCGTTCGCCATCGGCGTCAGCGTCGACGCCACGTTCGGCCCCGTCATCACGATGGGCGCCGCCGCGTACTTCGCCGCGGCACGGCCGGCGACGATGCTGCCGCCGCTGTCGCATCGTCTCGCGCGCGATCTCGTCGATGCATGCGGCGCGCCGGCGCGCGAGCTCGATGCGCCTTCGCGCGAGGCGCTCGCACGGCTCGCGCTCAAGGTGTCGACGCTCGTCGCGGCGTTGCCGTGGGTGCGGCGCCTCGCGCTCGAGCCGGTGGTGGTGGGCGACGGCGCGGCGATCGTCGCCGATGCGTGGATCGACGTCGACCCCGTGCGGGCGTCGATCGCGCACTACGCGCACATGGCGATCCATCCGTATCCGGCGGAGCTCGAGGGCGACTTGCAGCTCGCCGACGGACGCCGCCTGCGTGTGCGCCCGATCCGTCCCGAAGACGCCGGGCTCGAGCGCGCGTTCGTCGCCTCGCTGTCTGACAACACCCGCTACCTGCGCTTTTTCTACCAGTTGCAGGAGCTGACGCCGCAGATGCTCGCGCGCTTCACGCAGGTCGACTACGACCGCGAGCTCGCGCTGGTGGTGCAGCCGTGCGACGCCGAGGGCGGCGTGATCGCCGCGTTCGTGGCCGTGGCGCGCTACATCCGCGGCGCCGATCGCGACGTCGCCGAGTTCGCGATCGTGGTCGCCGACGCCTGGCAGCGAAGCGGCGTCGGCGAGGCGCTGATGCGAAAGCTCGCCGTGGCGGCGCGCGCCGGCGGCGTTGCCCGCCTCGAGGGCGCGGTCCTGCGCAGCAACGCCAGCATGCTGCGTTTCGTCGCGCGCCTGGGTTTCGCCGTGCGCGATAATCCGGAAGACCCGGAGCAGGTCATCGTGTCGCGCGAGCTTGCACGGGCGTTCTGAGCGGCGCGCGCGGAATATTCGGCGCGGCCGGCCTGTTTCGTTCGGAGTCGCGCGGCGATCGCCGTGCGGCGATTCGCGCCCGGTTGCGGCGCATTCACCAGGGGGAATCCGCATGCATCGTCGATTTGTCTTCCGCACCGTCGTCGCCGCCACGGCGCTTGCCGCGACCGCGGCGCTGGCGCAAGCGCCGGACATGTCGTTCTTCGTCACCAGCACCAACGGCGGCAAGGGCGCCGACTATGGCGGGCTCGCGGGCGCCGACCGGCACTGTCAGGCGCTGGCGACGGCGGCGGGCGCCGGCAAGCGCACGTGGCACGCCTATCTCAGTGCCGGCGCCATGAACGGCCAGCCCGCAGTGAACGCGCGCGACCGCATCGGCAAGGGGCCCTGGAAGAACGCCAAGGGCGTGGTCATCGCCAGCGACGTCGCGCAGCTGCACGGCGAGAACAACCTCAACAAGCAGACCGCGCTGACGGAGAAGGGAACGGTGGTCAACGGCCGCGGCGACACGCCGACCGAGCACGACATCCTCACCGGCTCGCAGCCCGACGGCACCGCGTTCGCGGACAGCGGCGACCACACCTGCGGCAACTGGACGAAGAGCGGCACCGACGGGTCGGCCATGCTCGGCCACGTCGACCGCCAGGGCACGAACGCGCCGCCGGCGTCGATGTCGTGGAACTCGTCGCACGCGTCGAAGGGCTGCGACACGGCGGGGCTCAAGTCCACCGGCGGCAACGGCTACCTGTACTGCTTCGCCACCGACTGAGCGCGCGGCAGGGCGGCGGGCGGGCCGCCGCCACCGGCGCGGCAAGTCGCCGCACCGTAGGGTCGTCAATCGAAGCGGCGATCCGCGCGCGATGCGCGGCGCACAAACGCAGCGCCCCGGGGAGTGCCCGGGGCGCGATCGTGTCGTGCGGTGCGGCGTGGTGTCGTGCTCACTCCCCTTCCAGGAAGCTGCGCAGCTTTTCGGAGCGCGACGGATGGCGCAGCTTGCGCAGCGCCTTCGCCTCGATCTGGCGGATGCGCTCGCGCGTGACGTCGAACTGCTTGCCGACCTCCTCCAGCGTATGGTCGGTATTCATCTCGATGCCGAAGCGCATGCGCAGCACCTTGGCCTCGCGCGGCGTCAGCGTGTCGAGGATGTCCTTGCAGACGTCGCGCAACGACGCGTTGACCGCGGCGTCGGAAGGCGCCACCGTCGACTGGTCCTCGATGAAGTCGCCGAGGTGCGAGTCGTCGTCGTCGCCGATCGGCGTCTCCATCGAGATCGGCTCCTTGCTGATCTTGAGGATCTTGCGGATCTTCTCCTCGGGCATTTCCATCTTCACCGCCAGCGTCGCCGGATCGGGCTCCTGCCCGGTTTCCTGCAGGATCTGGCGCGAGATGCGGTTCATCTTGTTGATCGTCTCGATCATGTGCACCGGGATGCGGATGGTGCGCGCCTGGTCGGCGATCGAGCGCGTGATCGCCTGGCGGATCCACCACGTTGCGTACGTCGAGAACTTGTAGCCGCGGCGGTATTCGAACTTGTCGACGGCCTTCATCAGGCCGATGTTGCCTTCCTGGATGAGGTCGAGGAACTGCAGGCCGCGGTTGGTGTACTTCTTGGCGATCGAGATCACGAGGCGCAGGTTGGCCTCGGTCATCTCGCGCTTCGCCTTGCGCGCGCGCGCCTCGCCCGTCGACATCTGCTTGTTGATCTCCTTCAGGTCCTTCAGCGGGATCATCACGCGCGTCTGCAGGTCGATCAGCTTCTGCTGCTGCTCGACGATCGCCTGGCGGTAGCGCGCGAGCTGCTCGCTGTACGGATGGCCGGCGGAGACTTCGCGGTCGATCCAGCGCAGGCTGACCTCCAGCTCGGGGAACTTCTTGATGAAGTCGGGGCGCGGCATGCCGCCCTTGTTCACCACGAGGTCCTGGATCTTGCGCTCGATCTGGCGGATGTTGTCGACCTCGGTGCGCACCGAGTCGCACAGCTTCTCGACCATGCGCGCCGAGAAGCGGATCTGCATCAGCCCCGCGGAGATCTTCTTCTGCAGGTCGAGGTACTTGGGTGAGCGGTGGCCTTCCTTCTGCAGCACCGCGAGCATGCGCGCGTAGTACTTGCGCATCGACGCGAAGCGCTCCAGCGCGGCGACGCGCAGGCGCTCGAGGTTCTCCGCGGCGATCGCGCCGGCGTCCTCCTCGTCGTCGTCCTCCTCCTCCTCGTCGTCGCCGGTGTCCTCGGCGGCCACGGGCGAGATGCCTTCGTCGAAGTCCATCAGGCCGTCGACGAGGTCGTCGATCTTGAGCTCGTCCTTGGCGATCTTGTCGGCGAGATTGAGGATCTCGCCCACGGTCATCGGGCAGGCCGAGATCGCCATGATCATGTGCTTCAGGCCCTCCTCGATGCGCTTGGCGATCTCGATCTCGCCTTCGCGCGTGAGGAGCTCCACCGAGCCCATCTCGCGCATGTACATGCGCACGGGGTCGGTGGTGCGGCCGAATTCGCTGTCGAGCGTCGACGCCGCCGCTTCGGCTTCCTCCTCGACGTCCTCGGCCGGCGCCGTCGGCGTGGTGTCCGCCATCAGCAGCGTGTCGGCGTCGGGGGCCTCGTCGTACACCTGGATGCCCATGTCGCCGATCATCGAGATCACACCCTCGATCTGGTCGGCGTCGACCAGGTCGTCGGGCAGGTGGTCGTTGATCTCGGCGTAGGTGAGGAAGCCGCGCTCCTTGCCGAGCACGATCAGCGTCTTCAGGCGGCGCTTGCGCGCCTCGATGTCGGCGGCCGTCAGTTCGCGCGGCGCGCTGTCGTGCTTGCCCTTGCTGTTCTTGCGGCTCGCGTCCTCGGCGCGCTTGCCGGCGATGCGCGCGGCGATCTCGCCGGCGGTCTTGGGCACCGGCGCCGCCTTGGGTGCCGCGGCCTGCGCGCCTTTCGCCAGCTTGACGACCGGCGCCTTGACGGCCGGCTTGGCGGTCGCCTTGACGCCCGGCTTAGGTGCGGCCGTGCGCGCGGCCGCCACCTTGACCGGCTTGGGCACTGCCTTGGGGACGGACTTCTGGACCGGCTTGGCCGCCGGCTTGCGCGCGACCGGCTTGGCCGCCTTCGACCTGGCCGCCGTCTTGCGGGCCGCAGCCGAGCCCGCGCCCGCGCGCTTGGCGAGCGCGCCGCCGCGGGCCGCCGGCGTGCGGGCGGTGCGCCGGGCAGCGGGTTTCCCGGCCTTGCGCGCGGCGGGCTTCGCCGGCTTGCGGGCCTTGGGAGCGGTGCGGGCGCGCGCCTTGGTGCCGGACTTTCGTGTGGGCTTCTTGGCCATGGTCATCCTGGATCCTGGAAATTCGTCGTGCCGTGCGAGGACCTGCGGGCGCTCGCCGACTGGGCAAAGATGGGGTCGCGCAGAAAAGCTTTAAAGTCTAACACACCAGGGCATTTTCCCTGCCGCCGGGCGTCGGCGCGAAGGCTGGCCGTCACGGCTGTTGGACCTTGCGCGCGGCCAGCCGTTGCCGCATCGCCAACCGCTCCTCGGGGCTCATCCGCTCGAGCGGGGTCGCCAGCAGGCGGTCGGTCTCGCGCGCCTCGCGCCGCGCGACCCATTTCACCACGCCGTCGCGCAGCACCGTCTCGACGTCGTCGGGCGCGATCTCATCGCCGTCGGTGTCCGCCAGCGCCGCCACGATCACCGCTTCGTGCGGCGTCCCGGTGAATCGCTGGATGATGCCCGGCGTCGTCATGGTCGCCTGCGCCAGCACCTCGATCACCGCCGCGAGCGCGGCGCCCTCCGGCGTGCCGTCGTCGGGATGCGGAATGTCCACGGTGGCGGCCAGCGCGGGCTGCAACAGCAGCGCATGCAGCAAGCCGCGCGCCAGCGAGGGCGCGCGACGCGTCCTCGACCCCGCGAACGACGCGCGCCGCGGCGCGGGCGACGGCGCTTCCTCCGGCACCGGGCGCGGATTGGGCTCGCCGGCGGCGCCGAGCAGCGTGCGCAGCGTCGGCTCCGGCAGGCCGGTCAATTCGGCCAGCCGCCGGCGCAGTACCGCATGCAGGATGGGGGCGCGCACGTCGGCCAGGTAGGCAATGGCAGCTTGCGCGAGCGCGGCCTGCCCTTCGGCAGTGGCCGGCGGATGGCGCGCCGACAGTTCGTCGAACAGGAAAGCCGACAGCGGGGTGGCGCCGGCGAGCGCCGCTTCGAACGCCGCGCGGCCGCGCTTGCGCACGAAGTCGTCCGGATCCTCGCCATCGGGCAGGAACAGGAACTGCGCGTTCTTGCCGTCGGCCAGCGCCGCCAGCGTGTTCTCGAGCGCACGCCACGCCGCGCGCTTGCCGGCCGCGTCGCCGTCGAAGCAATAGACGACGGTGTCGGTCTGGCGGAAAAGCTTCTGCACATGAATCGGCGTGGTCGCCGTGCCGAGCGTCGCCACCGCGTAGCCGACGCCGTGCTGTGCGAGCGCGACCACGTCCATGTAGCCTTCGACGACGACGGCCTTGCCGGCGTCGCGGATCGCGCCGCGCGCGTGATAGAGGCCATACAGCTCGCGGCCCTTGGAGAACACCGGCGTTTCCGGCGAGTTGAGGTACTTCGGCTCACCCTGGTCGATGACGCGGCCGCCGAAGCCGATCACGTGTCCGCGATGGTCGTGGATCGGGAACATGATTCGGTCGCGGAAGCGGTCGTAGCGCTTGTCGGCGTCGCCGGCGATGACGAGTCCCGCCGATTCGAGCATCGGATCTTCGTAGTTCGGGAACACCCGCAGCAGCGACTGCCAGGCGTCCGGCGCGTAGCCCAGGCCGAAGCGCGCGGCGATCTCGCCGGTGAGCCCGCGGCCCTTGAGGTACGCGATCGCGCGCGGGCTGTCCTTGAGCTCCGCCCGATAGAAATGCGCGGCGGCGAGCAGGAGGTCGGTGAGGCTCGCCGATTCGGCGCGGCGCTCGCGCTCGCCAGGGCGCTCGTCGCGCGGCACTTCGAGGCCCGCATCGCGCGCCAGCTCGGCGACTGCATCGGGGAACGTGCGCCCGCCGTATTCCATCAGGAAGCCGATCGCGGTGCCGTGTGCGCCGCAGCCGAAGCAGTGATAGAACTGCTTCGTCGGGCTCACGGTGAACGACGGCGACTTCTCGCTGTGGAACGGGCAGCACGCCGCATAGTTGGCGCCCGCCTTCTTCAGCGGCACGTGGCGGTCGATCACGTCGACGATGTCGACGCGCGCGAGCAGCGTCTGGATGAAATCGTTCGGAATCAAGGCGATTTAACGCTGGGCGCGGATGATCCTACGCTGCGCATCGTGCGCCTCGCGCATGCGAGGCATCGCGCGCGAGTCGTAGAACGTGGACATCGACTCGCGCGGGGATGCTCACACGGCAGGGAACGCCTCATTATAGGCGGCGACGGCGCTTTGGGAAGGCCGGTACGGCGTGCGGGCGACGGGCGGACAGCGCGTGCAGCGACCGTCAGCCGGCGAGCTTCGACTTGACCTTGGCGGAAACCGCGCTCATGTCGGCGCGGCCGGCGAGCTTCGCCTTCAGCACCCCCATCACCTTGCCCATGCCCGCCGCACCGGCGGCGCCGGTCTCCGCGATCGCGGCGCCGATTGCGGCATCGATCTCGGCGTCGCCGAGCTGCGCCGGAAGATAGCCCGCCAGCACGCCGATCTCGGCGCGCTCGGCATCGGCCAGGTCCTGGCGCTTGCCGGCCTCGAACTGCGTGATCGAATCCTTGCGCTGCTTGATCATCTTGTCGACGATCGCCATCACGTCGGCGTCGACGAGCACCTTGCGCTCGTCGACTTCACGCTGCTTGATCGCCGCCAGCAGCAGGCGGATGGTCGACAGGCGCGCGGTGGCGTGCGCGCGCATCGCGGACTTCATGTCCTCGGTGATGCGTTCCTTGAGCATGGTCATGGTGTCCCGGTGGCGGTGCGGCGAACGGCAAGCAAAAAGGGGCGAATCGCTTCGCCCCTTCGGTGACTGCGAGCTCGAGGCCCTCAGAAGAGCTTGGGCGGGAGCTGCTGGCTGCGGATGCGCTTGTAGTGGCGCTTGACCGCCGCCGCCTTCTTGCGCTTGCGCTCGGCCGTCGGCTTTTCGTAGAACTCGCGTGCGCGAAGCTCGGTCAGGAGGCCCGTCTTTTCGATCGTGCGCTTGAAGCGGCGAAGCGCGGCCTCGAACGGCTCGTTTTCGCGGACGCGAACACTCGGCATGGCAATCGTTTCCTTGGCGTTTGCAGGATTTGGAACGGGCAGCACCCGGCGCGACACCGAAATCCACCCAGCCCATAAGTATAGCAAGCGCCCGCGAGACACGCAAGCCCCTGTAAGCTCTCGGTTTTTGGGGGATCGGCGATGCGGGTGCTGGGGATCGAGACGTCGTGCGACGAAACCGGGGTGGCGATCTACGACACCGGTCGCGGACTCGTCGCACACGCGCTGCATTCCCAGGTCGCGATGCACGCGAGCTACGGCGGCGTGGTGCCGGAACTCGCCTCGCGCGATCACGTGCGGCGACTGCTGCCGCTGATCGAATCGGTGGTGGCCGATGCGACGCTCGTGCTCGCCGACATCGACGCGATCGCCTACACGCGCGGGCCGGGCCTCGCCGGCGCGTTGCTGGTCGGCGCCGGCGTCGCGAACGCATTGGGCCTGGCGCTCGACCGGCCGGTGGTCGGCATCCATCATCTCGAAGGTCACCTGCTGTCGCCGTTGCTCGCCGATCCGGCGCCGGCATTTCCCTTCGTCGCGCTCCTCGTGTCGGGCGGCCACAGCCAGTTCCACGACGTGCGCGGCGTCGGCGACTACCGGTTGCTCGGCGAGACGCAGGACGACGCGGCCGGAGAGGCCTTCGACAAGACGGCGACGCTGCTGGGGCTCCCGTATCCGGGAGGCCCCGCGCTGGCGAAGCTCGCCGAATCGGGGCGGCCCGGTGTTTACGATTTGCCGCGGCCGATGCTCGACTCGCCGAACCTCGATCTCAGCTTCTCGGGACTCAAGACCGCGGTGCGCATGTTGACGCACCGGCTCGCGCGCGAGGGCAGGCTCGACGCGGCGGCGCGCGCCGACATCGCGCGCGCGTTCGAGGACGCCGTCGTCGACGTGCTCGCGGCCAAGTCGCTGGCGGCGCTCGCCGCCACCGGCCGCTCGACGCTGGTGGTGGCGGGAGGCGTCGGCGCCAACCGTCGGCTGCGCGAGCGGCTGCGGCGCGACATCGGCGCGCGCGCCGGCAGCGTGCATTTTCCGGACGCCATGTTCTGCACCGACAACGGCGCGATGATCGCGCTCGCCGGTGCGTTGCGCATTGCCGATGCGCGCGCGGCGGGCGGCGCGTTCGACGTGATGCCGCGGTGGGAATTGCCCGACGCCAGCGCGATGCCCGACGCCAGCGCGACCTCCGGCGCGGACGCGATGCCCGGCGCGGACGCGGGTCGCGCGCTCAGCGCCCGATGACGCGCTCCTCGCCGTGCACGAGCTTGCGGATGTTGTCCTTGTGCCGCCAGAACAACAGCAACGCGATGACGACCGTGACCCATGTCACCGCTGCGGCGCCCACTTCGTAGAACATGCCGAGCGGCATCAGCACGGCGGCGACGAGACCTGCGAGCGAGCTGATCTTGAAGCCGAAAGCGAGCGTCAGCCACACGACGAGCAGCACGAGGCCCAGCGGCCAGCTGAGCGCGAACACGATGCCGGCGGCGGTGGCCACTCCCTTGCCGCCGCGAAAGCCGAAGTAGACCGGGAAGATGTGGCCGAGGAAGACGGTGAGCGCGGACGCCGGCACGACGAATTCCGGCAGCGCGAAGGCGCTGGCGAGCATTCGCGCGGCAACCACGACGAGGAATCCCTTGGCGCCGTCGCCGACGAGCGTCAGCAGCGCGGCCCTGCGATTGCCGGTGCGCAGCACGTTGGTCGCGCCGGGATTGCCGGAGCCATACTCGTGCGGATCGGGGAGCCCGAACGCGCGGCTCACCACCATCGCGAACGAGATGGAGCCGACGAGATACGCCGCCACGACAACGATGACGCCGGCGATCATGCATTCCCCCGAAATGTTGCCACGCTGGCCGCCTTGCGCGCCGGACTGCAGGCGCGGGCGGGCCTGTAGACTAGAATCGCGGCGATTCTAGCAAAGCGAACGCGCCCGTCGCAGGCAGCCCGCCATGAACTCGATCATCATCCATGACCTGCGCGTCGTCACGACGATCGGCGTCTATCGCTGGGAAGCGCACCTGCCGCAGACGATCCGCCTCGACCTCGAGATCGGCATGCCGTCGGACACGCCATTCACCAGCGGCGAATTCACCGACGCGCTCGACTATGCGGCGATCGTGCGCCGTGTCAAGGTGTACGCCGCCGGCCACGCCTATCCGCTGATGGAGCGCTTCGCCGAAGGCCTCGCCGATATCGTGCTCGGCGAATTCGGCGCGCCCTGGGTGAAGCTGCGGGTGGTCAAGCTCGCCGCGCTGCCCGGCGTGCGCGAGATCGGCATCGCGATCGAGCGCCGTCGCGACGCCTGACGCGCCCCGCGCCTTCGCCCCTGCGCCTCGACGTCAACAGCGTCGGCGTCCGCACGCGGATCGCCGCGGTCGCCGGCAGCCGGTCGTGACTGCACACGTCAGCCCCGCGGATGGTGCGCGGCGTGCAGCGCCTTGAGCCTTTCGCGCGCGACGTGCGTGTAGATCGTCGTCGTGGTGATGTCGGCGTGGCCGAGCAGCAGCTGCACCACGCGCAGGTCGGCGCCATGGTTGAGGAGGTGCGTGGCGAACGCGTGGCGCAGCACGTGCGGCGACAGCGACGCCGGCGCGATGCTGGCGCCGATCGCGTGGTGCTTGACGAGCGCCCAGAACGCCTGGCGGGTCAGCGGCTTGCCGCGCGCGGTGAGGAACACGTGCGGATCGCGGCCGGCTCCGGCGAACGCCGCGCGCGCCTCTTTCGTGTAACGCGTGATCCACTCCACCGCCTCGTCGCCGAGCGGCACGAGGCGTTCCTTGCTGCCCTTGCCGACCACGCGCACCACGCCGTTGGCGAGCGACACCTGCGCGTGCGTCAGGCCGACCAGCTCGGAGACGCGCAGGCCGGTCGCATACAGCGTTTCGAGCATCGCCCGATCGCGCAGGCCGCGCGGCGTCGCCACGTCGGGCGTCTCCAGCAGCGCCTCGACCTGCGCTTCCGACAGCGCTTTGGGCAGGCGCCGGCCCGGCTTCGGCGCGCGCACACGCAGCGTCGGATCGTCGCGCACGGCGCCGTGCTCGAGCTGCAGCCGGTAGAAGCGCTTGAGGGCCGACAGCCGGCGTCCGATCGACGTCGCCTTCGCCTTCGCCCGGAACTGGTCGGCAAGCCAGCGTTCGACGTCGCCGCGGTCGGCCGCGAGCAGCGGACGCCCGGCGTGCGCGAGCCACGCCGACCACGCGCGCAGGTCGCGGCGATACGCGGCGAGCGATGCGGGCGCGAGGCCGTCGCGCAACCACAGCTGGTCGCAGAAGGCATCGATCGCCGCCGAGTCTGCATTGGCCGCGTCCGGCTGTTGCATGGTCGCGCGCGACACTCAGAAGAGCGATCGCGGGCGCGCGGCGGCTGCGCGATCCACGCGTGCCGGCGTGGCGTGTGGCGCCGCGTCAGCCAAGCTTCATCCCTTGCGGCAATGCGGTGACGAGCTGCGGGAACACCCAGATCGCGAGCACGGCGGCGATCATCAGGACGAACATCGGCAGCGCGTGGCGCGCGATCCACGTGATCTGGCGTCCGGTCATGCCCTGCAGCACGAACAGGTTGAAGCCGACCGGCGGCGTGATCTGCGCCATTTCCACCACCAGCACGATGAAGATGCCGAACCAGATGAGGTCGATGTGCGCCGCCTCGATCGACGGCAGGATCACGCCCATCGTCAGCACCACCATCGAGATGCCGTCCAGGAAGCATCCCAGGATCACGTAGAACACGGTCAGCGCGACGACGAGGCCGAACGGCGAGAGGCCGATGCCGGAGATCCATTCGGCGAGGTGGCGCGGCAGCCCGATGTAGCCCATCGACAGCGTGAGGAACGCCGCGCCGGAGAGGATCAGCGCGATCATGCAATAAAGGCGCGTGGCGCCCATCAGGCTGTCGCGGAACGTTGCCCACGTCAGCGAGCGCTGCACCAGCGAGATGACGAGCGCGCCGACGACGCCGAACGCGGCAGCCTCGGTGGCGGTGGCGATGCCGCTGTAGATCGACCCGAGCACGGCGACGATCAGCAGCACCACGGGAATCAGGTGGCGCGACGCCGCCAACTTCTGCGCGAGCGTGGTCACCTCGGCGGCGCGGGGCACCTTGCCGGGGTTCAATAGCGCCCAGCCGACGATGTACGCCGAGAACAGTGCGGCGAGCAGGATGCCGGGGATCACGCCGGCGATGAAGAGGTGGGCGATTGACACGTTGGCCATCACGCCGTAGACGATCATGATGATCGACGGCGGGATGAGGAGGCCGAGCGTGCCCGCGCCGGCGAGGGTGCCGACGGTGATGCCCTCGGGATAGCCGCGCCGCGCAAGCTCGGGCAGCGTCATCTTGCCGATCGTCGCGCAGGTCGCGGCGGAGCTCCCCGACACGGCGGCGAAGATCGTGCAGCCGATGATGTTGGTGTGCAGCAGCCGGCCGGGCACGCGCTCGAGCCATGGCGCCAGCCCGCGGAACATGTCTTGCGACAGTCGCGTGCGGAACAGGATCTCGCCCATCCACACGAACAGCGGCAGCGCGGTCAGCGTCCACGACGAGGCGGTGCCCCAGATGGTCACCGCCATCGCGTCGCCCGCAGGGCGCGAGCTGAAGAGCTCCATGCCGATCCACGCCACGCCCGACAGCGCGAGGCCGATCCACACGCCGCTGCCGAGGATCGCGAACAGCGCGACGATCAGGAGCGCGGTGACCGCGCCGTCACTCATTGCGCAGCGCCTCGGCCGGCACGACCTTCACGCGCTTGCCGGCGAGTTGCAGCACGAGCTCGTCGACGAGCGCGATCGCGAACACCACGGCGCCCGCCGCCATCGTGAGCTGGGGGATCCACAGCGGCGTCGCATCGTTGGCGGTGGAAACGTCGTTGAAATCCCAGGATTGCCAGGCGAGGCGCGCGCTGTAGTACGCGAAGGCGAGGCCGAGGAGCGCGGCGACGCCGAGCGCGAACACCTCGAGCGCGCGGGCGCGCGCGCCGGCGAGGTGCTCATGGACCAGCGTCACGTGGATATGCTCGCCCCGCTTGAGCGTGTGGGCGAGCGCTAGGAATCCCGAAGCCGCCATGCAATAACCGGCGTAGGCGTCGGTGCCGGGCACGTACCAGTCGAACACGCGGCCGACGATGCTCAGCACCACGAACAGCAATGTACCCACCATGGCGACGGCGCCGAGCACCGCCGCGCCGAGGTAAAGCCGGTCGAGGAACCGGCGCATCGCGCTATTGCATCGCGCGGTACGCGTCGATCACCTTCTTGCCTTCGTCGCCCGACTTCTTCTGCCATTCGGCGAGCATGTAGTTGCCGACCTTGCGCAGGTCGGCGGTGAGCTGCGGCGACGGCTTCAGGATCTCCATACCCTTCGCCTTCAGCTGGTCGAGGTACCAGCCGTTCTTCTCCTCGGCGATCTTCCAGCCGCGCGCCTCGGCGTCGGCGCCGGCCTTCAGCACCGCGGCCTGCGTCGGCTTGTCGAGCGCCTCGAACGCCTTGCGGTTGATCAGCACCGCATTCTTGGGCAGCCACGCCTGGGTGTCGTAGAACTTGTGGATCGTCTCGTAGGTCTTGGAGTCGTAGCCGGTGGCGCCCGACGACATGTACGAGTC
>DATBOK010000060.1:0-40894 GCA_036553845.1 Casimicrobiaceae bacterium | reverse complement strand
GTGCAGGGCTCGCAATGGCGCGGTCGCAACGTCGGCGCGTTCGGCGATCTCGCGATGTTCAGCTTCCATCCCAACAAGAACATGACCTCCATCGAGGGCGGCGCGCTGGTGATGAACGATGCGGCGGAAGCGGCCCATGCGGAGGCATTGCGCTTCCATGGCATCCGCGTGCTCGCCGACCGCACGCGCGACGTCGCGCAGGCGAGCGGCAAGTTCAACATGTCCGACGTCAGCGCCCGGATCGGGGTCGCGCAGCTCGCCCAGCTGCCGAAGTTTCTCGCGACCCGCCGCGCGCTCGCCGAGCGCTACTTCGCCCGCTTTCCGCGCGACCTGGGATGCGTGCTGCCGCCCGAGCCCGCCGGCGGCGACGGCCAGACGTGGAACATGTGGAACGTCCTGCTGCCGCTCGACCGCCTGGGTCTCGACCGCCGCGGGTTCCGCGACGCGCTGGAGGCGCGCGGCATCGGCAGCGGCGTGTCGTACGAGGCGTCGCACCTGACCACGCTGGGACGTGCGCTCGGCGGCCGCGACGGTCAGTTTCCCGTCAGCGAACGCATCGCCCGCGAAACCGTTACATTACCGCTGCACACGCGGATGATCGCGGCCGACGTCGATCGCGTCTGCAACGCGTGCGCCGAGATCTTCCGCGACAGCCGCCCATGAGCGCCACGCCGCAACTGTCGGTCGTCATTCCCGTCTTCAACGAGGAGGCCGGGCTGGGCGTGCTGTTCGCACGTCTGTATCCGGCGCTCGATGCGCTCGGCATCCCCTACGAGGTCATTTTCGTCAACGACGGCAGCCGCGACCGCTCGGCGGCGCTGCTGAAGGCCCAGTTCGACGCCCGCCCCGACGTCACGCGCGTGGTCAACTTTTCCGCCAATTACGGCCAACACATGGCGATCGTCGCCGGCTTCGAGCGCGTACGCGGCGAGCGCGTGGTCACGCTCGATGCCGACCTGCAGAATCCGCCCGAGGAGATCGCGCGGCTGCTCGCGGCGATGGATGCCGGCGCCGACTACGTGGGCGGCGTGCGCACGTCGCGCCACGACGCATGGTGGCGGCGCGTGGCGTCGCGCGCGATGAACCGGTTGCGCGAGCGCATCACGCACATCAAGATGACCGACCAGGGCTGCATGTTGCGCGCCTACAGCCGTGACATCGCCGACGCCGTGGTGGCGAGCCCGGAAGTCAACACGTTCATCCCGGCGCTCGCGTACACGTTCGCGCATCATCCGGCCGAGGTCGAGGTCGCGCATGCGGAACGCGCGGCCGGCGAATCGAAGTATTCGCTGTACCGGCTGGTGCGCCTCAACTTCGACCTCGTCACCGGCTTCTCGGTGGTGCCCCTGCAGCTGTTCTCGCTGCTGGGCATGCTGGTGTCGATCGGCTCGGTGGTGCTCTACGTCGTCTACATCGCCGAACGCGCGGCCAAGGGCGACCTCGACGGCGGCGTCGCCGGACTTTGGGATCGCGACATCCTCGCGTTCTTCCTCATCGGCATCGTGCTGTTCGGTCTCGGCATCGTCGGCGAGTACGTGGGCCGCATCTACCAGCAGGTTCGCGAGCGCCCGCGCTACCGCGTGAAGAGCGTGATCGAGCGCGACATGGACCCGCGCTGACGGCGTGACGGTGCCCGCCCGCGCGGTCGTCTTCGCCTATCACGACGTCGGTGCCGCCTGCCTGCGCGTGCTGGCGCGGCATGGCGTCGACATACCGCTGGTCGTCACCCACCGCGATGATCCCCGCGAGTCGCTTTGGTTCGCGCGCGTCGCCGACGTCGCCGCGAACCTCCGTCTCGATACCGCGACACCGGACGACCCGAATGCCGCAACGTTCGTCGCGCGGGTCGCGGCGCTGACGCCGGACTTCATCTTCAGCTTCTATTACCGCAAGATGCTGGCGCCGGCATTGCTCGCCACCGCGCGGCGGGGGGCCCTCAACATGCACGGATCGCTGTTGCCGCGCTACCGCGGCCGCGCGCCGGTCAACTGGGCGGTGCTCAATGGCGAGAGCGAAACCGGCGCCACGCTGCACTACATGGCGGCGAAGCCCGACGCCGGCGACATCGTCGCCCAGCGCGCGGTGCCGATCGGTCCGGACGACACCGCGCGCGACGTATTCGACAAGGTGACGGCAGCGGCCGCCAAGCTGCTCGACGACGTGCTGCCGGCGCTGCTGCAGGGACGCGCGCCACGCCTTCCCAACGACGTCGCGGCCGGCTCCTATTTCGGCGGGCGCACGGCGGACGACGGGCGCATCGACGTGCGGTGGCCCGCGCGGCGCGTGCACGATCTCGTGCGCGCGGTGGCGCCACCCTACCCCGGCGCCTTCGTCGACCTGCCCGGGGGACGGCTGCGGGTACTGCGCACCCGGCGGATCGACGTCGACCCGCCCGGTGCGCCTGCTGGCACCGGGCTGTACGTCGCCGGCGATCGCGTGTACGCGCGCTGCGGCGACGGGGCCAGCATCGCCATCCTCGATGCGGAACATGCCGGTCAACGGGCCGACGCCCGCACGGTCGCCGCGCTTCTCGCGACCACCGCCTGACACCGGCCCGTTCGCCGCCGACACCGCGGCGAATCGGGGCCGCCGCCGCACCGGTAGAATGGCAGCCATCCGCAGCGGGGCTTCATCTCCATGAAACGCGTCCTCATCCTCGGCGTCAACGGCTTCATCGGCCATCACCTGTCACGGGCGATCATCGACGGCACCGACTGGGAGATCTTCGGCATGGACATGCAGGTCGACCGCCTCGACGACCTGATGGGCGAGCCGCGCTTCCACTTCTTCGAGGGCGACATCACGATCAACCGCGAGTGGATCGAATACCACGTCAAGAAATGCGACGTCGCGCTGCCGCTGGTGGCCATCGCCACGCCGGCGACCTACGTGCGCGAGCCACTGCGCGTGTTCGAGCTCGACTTCGAGGCCAACCTGCCGATCGTGCGTGCCGCGGTGCGCTACCGCAAGCACCTCGTGTTCCCGTCGACGTCCGAGGTATACGGCATGTGCGCCGACGCCGAGTTCGACTCCGAGCGCTCCGACCTCGTGATGGGTCCGATCAACAAGCCCCGCTGGATCTACGCGTGCGCCAAGCAGCTGATGGACCGCGTCATCCATGCCTACGGCTTCGAGCAGGGCCTCGACTACACGCTGTTCCGGCCGTTCAACTGGATCGGCTCGGGTCTCGACTCGATCAATACCGCCAAGGAAGGCAGCTCGCGCGTCATCACGCAGTTCCTCGGCCACATCGTGCGCGGCGAACCGATCAAGCTGGTCGATGGCGGCACGCAGCGGCGCGCGTTCACCTACATCGACGACGGCGTGTCGGCGCTGATGGCGATCATCGCCAACCGCGATGGCATCGCCAGCGGCAAGATCTACAACGTCGGCAACCCGGCGAACGACTTCTCGGTGCGGGAGTTGGCGACGATGATGCTGGACCTGGCGCGCGAGTATCCCGAGTATCGCGACAACGCGCGCGCCGTGACGCTGGTCGAGACCACTGCCGCCGCCTACTACGGCGAGGGCTACCAGGACGTGCAGACGCGCGTGCCGAAGATCGACAACACGATGCGCGACCTCGACTGGGCACCCAAGGTGGCGATGGATGTCGCGCTGCGCCGGATCTTCGACGCCTACCGCGGCCACGTGGCGAGCGCGCGCGCGCTCGTCGACTGACGCGCCGCCCCATCCGGCAACCGCGAAGCGCCCTCCCGCATGCCGCTTCTCGCGCTGAAGGTCGACGTCGACACGTGGCGTGGCACTCGCGACGGCGTGCCGCGGCTCGTCGACCTCTTCCGCCGCCACGGCGCCGGCGCGACGTTCCTGTGGAGCCTCGGACCCGACCACACGGGGCGCGCGATCAGGCGCGTGTTCCGCCCGGGCTTCTTCGGCAAGGTCAAGCGCACCAGCGTGGTGTCGCACTACGGCGTGCGCACGCTGCTCAACGGCACGCTGCTGCCTGGTCCCGACATCGGCGCGCGTGGCGCGCGCATCATGCGCGGCGTGCGCGACCAGGGCTTCGAATGCGGCATCCATTGCTTCGACCATGTGCGCTGGCAGGATGGCGTGATGCATCACGATGCGCGCTGGACGGCGCGCGAAATGGACAAGGCGGTGGCACGCTTCCGCGAAGTGTTCGGCGAGGCGCCGCGAACTCATGGCGCCGCCGGCTGGCAGATGAACGTGCACGCGCTGCGCCTCACCCAGTCGCTCGGCTTCGACTATTGCTCGGACGGCCGCGGGCGCGCGCCGCACCTGCCGGTATGGAATGCCGAGCTGATCCGCTGTCCGCAGCTGCCGACGACGCTGCCGACGCTCGACGAGCTGGTCGGCCTCGATGGCGTCACCGCCGACAACGTCGCGGTGCGCCTGCTCGCGCGCACGTCCGCCGCCGCGTCGGACCAGGTGTTCACGCTGCATGCCGAGCTCGAGGGCATGAAGTTCCTGCCGGTGATGGCGACGCTGCTCACCGGCTGGCGCGCGCAGGGCTACGACCTCGTGCCGGTGCGCGCGCTGTACGATGCGCTCGAGCCGATGGCGCTCCCCCGCTGCAGCGTCGCGCCGGGGATGATTGCCGGGCGCAGCGACACGCTGCTCCTGCAGGGCGAGGAATTCCTCGCCGATTGCGACCGCGACGCGGCGCCCATGCCGCGCGCGGACGAAACCGTGGACATCCGATGAAAATCGACGACTTCAGCGCAGTTTCCACCGCCGGCACGTTCAAGCTCTCCGCGCACAAGGGCGAGACCGTCGTGCTGTATTTCTATCCGCGCGACAACACGCCGGGCTGCACGACGGAGGGCGCCGATTTCCGCGACCGCCATGCGAAATTCCGCAAGGCCCGCGCGATCATCGTCGGCGTGTCGCGCGACACGCTCGCCTCGCACGAGAAATGGCGGGCGAAGATGGAATTTCCCTTCGAACTGATCGCCGATCCCGACGAAGTGCTGTGCAAGCAGTTCGGGGTGATCAAGATGAAGAACATGTACGGCAAGAAGGTGCGCGGCATCGAGCGCAGCACGTTCCTCATCGACGGCGCCCGCAACCTCGTGCGCGAATGGCGCGGCGTCAAGGTCCCCGGCCATGCCGACGAAGTGCTGGCGGCGGTCGAGGCGATGCGCTAGCGGCGCAGCCGCGGCTCCCGGAACCGCCTGAGGCGAGTCGCCTCGTCGGCGGCCGCCGATGCGGATTCCGGTCCTGCCTTGGCCTGGCGCCGCGGTTCAATCCGGTGACACGGCACGTGTCGTCCCGTGTCGCGCTGTTTCGTTTCCACCACAAAGTCTTCGGCTGCCGAAGGACCCATTCCACAATCCCTTGTGCCTTCGTGGCTTAGCGCCTAGAGTGGCCTCGAAGCGGCCGGTCGCGCGGCCGCGTTATCGTCGACTCTGGAGGCCCATGGTAGAACGCAAGCTGCGCCCCGCACCCTCCCCGCACCACCCGTCCGCCTCGTCCCGCAAGCCGGCCCGTCCCGGCGCCTCCCCGGTCACCAAGCTGTTCGTGCTCGACACCAACGTGTTGATGCACGATCCCACGAGCCTCTTCCGCTTCGAGGAACACGACATCTACCTGCCGATCCTCACGCTCGAGGAGCTCGACAACAACAAGAAGGGCGTCACCGAGGTGGCGCGCAATGCACGCCAGGCCTCGCGCTTCCTCGACGAGCTCGTCACCGCGCAGCCCGGAACGTCGGCGGACGCGATCGTCGGCGGCATTCCGCTGGACGCGAAGTCCAACGGTGCCGCGAGCGGCCGGCTGTACTTGCAGACCGAGACGATTTCCACGGTGCTGCCGCCGTCGCTCGCCAATGGCAAGGCAGACAACCAGATCCTCGCGGTGGTGAAGGAACTGGCGGAGCGCGAGCCCGCGCGCAGCGTGATCCTGGTGTCGAAGGACATCAACATGCGCATCAAGGCGCGCGCCCTGGGCATCGCCGCCGAGGACTATTTCAACGACAAGGTGCTCGAGGACACCGAGCTCCTCTATCCCGGCATGCAGGCGCTGCCCGACGACTTCTGGGACCGCCACGGCAAGGGGATGGAATCGTGGCAGTCGGGTGGCCACACGATGTACCGGATCACCGGGCCGCTGGTGCCGTCGCTGCTCACCAACGAGTTCGTCTACCAGGAAAAGCCCGGCGAGCAGCCGTTCTATGCGGTGGTCAAGGAGATCACCGGCCGCACGGCGCTCTTGTCCACGCTGAAGGACTACACGCACCAGAAGAACAACGTGTGGGGCATCACCGCGCGCAACCGCGAGCAGAACTTCGCGCTGAATCTGCTGATGAATCCCGACCTCGACTTCGTCACGCTGCTCGGCCAGGCCGGCACCGGCAAGACGCTGCTGACGCTCGCCGCCGGGCTCATGCTCACGCTCGAGTTCAAGGTCTACACCGAGATCATCATGACGCGCGTCACCGTGCCCGTCGGCGAGGACATCGGCTTCCTGCCGGGCACCGAGGAGGAGAAGATGAACCCGTGGATGGGCGCGCTCGAGGACAACCTCGACGTGCTCAACAAGACCGACGACGAGGCCGGCGAATGGGGTCGCGCCGCGACTCGCGACCTCATCCGCTCGCGGATCAAGGTGAAGAGCCTCAATTTCATGCGCGGCCGCACGTTCATCAACAAGTACCTGATCATCGACGAGGCGCAGAACCTGACGCCCAAGCAGATGAAGACGCTGATCACGCGCGCGGGTCCCGGCACCAAGGTGGTATGCCTCGGCAACATCTCGCAGATCGACACGCCGTACCTCACCGAGGGCAGCTCCGGCCTCACCTACGTGGTGGACCGCTTCAAGGGCTGGTCGCATTCGGGTCACATCACGCTGATGCGTGGCGAGCGCTCGCGGCTCGCCGATCACGCGGCGGAGATCCTCTGACGGCCGCGGCATGACGAGGCCGCGCAGCCCGGCCACCGCCGCCCGGTCGCGGCGAGGGTGGACCGCGCCGCGCCGGCGATGAGCGAAGACCTCCCGGCGTACGGCACGGCCGCCGTGCGGCCCGCGCTGTCGCTGGTCGTGCCCGTGCGCGACGAGGCCGCCAACATCGCGCCGTTCGTCGCACGCGCCCGCGGGGCGCTCGACGGCCTGGCGCTCGACTGGGAAATCGTGTTCGTCGACGACGGCAGCCGCGATGCGTCGCTGCCGGCGATGCTCGCCGCGCGGGAGCGCGATCCACGGATCGCCGTCGTCGTGCTGACCCGCAATTTCGGCAAGGAGATCGCGCTGACGGCAGGGCTCGATCATGCGCGCGGCGAAGCGATCGTGCCGATCGACGCCGACCTCCAGCATCCGCCCGAGCTCATCGGCGAACTGGTCGCGCGCTGGCGCGCGGGTGCCGACATGGTCGTTGCCGTGCGCCGCAACGACGCCCGCGACGGCTTGCTGCGTGGCGCGCTGTCGCGAATCTTCTACGGGTTGTTCCGGCGCGTCACGGCGATGGAGCTGCCGCCCGGCAGCGGCGACTTCCGCCTACTGTCGGCGCCCGTGGTGGCCGCGCTGCGCAGCCTTCCCGAGCGCACCCGCTTCATGAAGGGCCTGTACGCGTGGGTCGGCTTTCCCTACGTGACGGTGCCCTACGACGTCGAGCCGCGCGCCAAGGGCCGCTCGTCGTTCGGGATCGCGCGCCTGTGGCGCCTCGGCAGCGACGCGATCGTGTCGTTTTCCGCCGCGCCTCTCAAGATCGCCAGCGTCGCCGGCTTCGCGATCGCCGTCGTCGCGCTGCTGTATGGCGCGTGGCTCGTCGGCAAGACGCTGGTGCTGGGCATCGACCTTCCCGGCTATGCGTCGACGATCACGCTGGTGCTGTTCCTCGGCGGCCTGCAGCTTCTTTCGCTCGGTGTGCTCGGCGAATACGTGGCACGTATCTACGACGAAGTGAAGGCGCGTCCGCTCTACGTCGTGCGCGCGCGCCACGGCGCGCCGCCGGCGCCGTGACCATGCGCGCCCCGGCCGCGGCGATCGTCGTCGCGTCGCTCACGCTCGCGTACGTCGGATTCGGCACGTTCGTCGGCGGCGGCTACGACCCGGGGCGCGACGTCGCCGAGGCCTGGGCGATCGCGCACGACGGCGCGCGTCCGCTGCTGGGCCCGCTGGTCGCGGGCCAGGTGCGTTTCGGCCCGGCGTGGTTTTATCTGCTCGCGCTGCCACTTGCCCTGTGGCAGACGTGGTTCGCCGCAGCGATGACCGCCGTCGGCGTCGGCGCGCTGCAATTTCCGCTGGCCTACTGGGCCGGCAAGCGCCTCGCGGATGCCCGGCTCGGATTGTTGTTCGCAATTGCGCTGGCGCTGCCGGGCTGGGCGAGCTTCGAAGCGGTGGGCTTCGCCAGCACGAACGTCGTGCGCACGCTGGTGCTCGCCACCCTGTGCGCCACGTTGCGGGCGCGCGATACGCCGCACGTGGGCTGGTGGCTGGCTGCGGGACTCGGCGCGGCGGCCGCGATGCATGCCCATCCGTCGTGTGCGTGGCTCGTGCCGGTGGTCGTGGCGTGCGCGTGGCAGCGTCCTGGCGTGGTCGGCGACCATCTGCGCGAGCGCGCGGCGGCCCTGATCGCGGTGGCGATCGGCGTCGCGCTGCCCTTCGCGCCCGCGGCGTTCGCACCGCCCTCGATGGTGGACGCCTCGCGGGCGGTGGCGGCGGGCAATGCGAGCCTCGCGCAATTGGCGCGCATTCCCGCGCTGATGTGGAGCATCGCCTGGACGGGACCGCACGCGATCATGGACGCCGTTTACCCCCGCGGTTCCGCGTGGGCCGCCAACGCCGCGACCGTCGCTGCGCTGGCGGCCATCCTCGGCGCCTTGCGCGGCATCGCCGCGGCGGCCGTCGGCGATCGCGCCGCGCGCTGGGGCGCGGCGCTGACGCTCGTCGCCGTCGCATTCGTCGCCTGCATCCGCCCGGTCACGCCGGTCTACATGGCGTACTCGATCGTCCCCGCTTATGCGTTGCTCGTCGCGAGCGGCTGGCGCCTGCTGCTGCGCGCGCGGCCGTCCGCCGTGCCGCTGGCGGTTGGCGTCGCGCTCGTCGCGGCGCTGGTGGTCGGCATCGGCGTCGTGCGTTCGATGCGCGACGGTGGCGGCCGCATCGAACCGGTCCTCGCCGACATTACGCGCACGGCGTCGCCGACAGCAGTCGCGACGGACATCTGGTTGCCGGCGGTTGCCGTTGACCCGCTGGGCCGTGCAATATGCGCGGCGCCGGCACCGGCGTACGGTGCGCTCGGGTACCTGCTCGACGTGTTCTATTCGATGCCATTGCGATTGCATTGCGCGGGATCGCTGTCGCGCGTCACCGACGAGTCGCCGGCGATCGGCGGTCGCGTCGGCCTCGCGATGCGGCGCTATCGCGACCTCGCAAGCGCGCCCTCGGCCCGCATCGGCGGCATCGGCCTCGACCCCGTCGCGCGGGTCGTCGCCGCACCTCCGCGCCGCGACCTGCCGCAAGACGCGGCCTACCCGCCTCATCCCTACCTGAGTGGAACGCCCACGCGGGTCGAATATGACTTCGACGCGCCGGCCGCCGAGGCCGTCGTCGTCGCCAATCCGCGGGTCACCTGGATGGCCGAGTGGACGAGCGAGGTGCGCTGCGACGGCGCGAACTTGCCGCCCGCCACCGGGGACCTTGTCACGCGCGTCTACCGGTGCCCGGGCAACGCGTACCATCGCTGGCACGTCGCGCTGGCGGCGGCCGATCCGCGCGCGATCGAGATCGTGACATTCGTCCCGCATCCGGGCATGGCCGCTGCGCAGGACACGCGGCAGAGCCACATCGTGGCGTCCGCCAACGGAGATCCATCACGATGAACGCCACCCAGGGCTCGATGATCGTCAACGCCGTGGCGCTGGCGTTCGTATTGACCATCGCGCACGCGCTGCTCAAGTGGGCGTCGCAGAAACCGCATGCGACTTTCGTCGAGCTGCTCGCGTCGCAGGGTGCCGTCGTCGCGCTCGCGCTGGCACTGTATGGCGGCGTGTTCCTCTGGTACCTGCACGCGCTGCGGCGCTTCGAGATGGCCGAGCTGTTTCCGCTGTACACCGGGCTCACGCTCATCCTCGTCGCCTGCACCGGCGTATTGCTGTTCGGCGAGCGGCTCGCTCCCGTGCAGATCGGCGGCATCCTGCTGATCGTCGCCGGCCTGTTCCTGCTGCAACGTGGCGCCTGACGCTCCGGCACCGGGCCCGAGCGTGCGCCGCGCGCTCGGCGCAGGCGCATTCGTGCTGGTGTGGATGGTGTGCGGCTTCGCCGCCCATTTATCCGCCAACGCCTACCTGTTGCTCGGCGTGCCGCTCGTGCTGGTGTTCCAGCGGTTCGTGGCGCGGCGTCCGCTGCGCGCGCTGTGGGTGCGTGCCGCGCCGCCGCCGACCGCGAATGCGAGCGGCTGGACAATCGTGGTCGCCGTCGCGCTGGTGCCTCTGTGGCAGCTGGGGTCCGCGCTTGTGTCCGGTCTTGGCGGCGACATCGTCGCATGGGATGTTTGCGCGCTGGGCGGCAGCCTGGGCGTCGCCTATGCTTGCCTGCATCAATCCCGCAGCGGCCTGCGTGCGGCAATTCCTTTTGCCGCGCTCGCGCTTTTCTGCGGAATTTTCACCATGGCGGGTGCGGCGATCATCACGGCGCGCTCGCCCTGGATCGACGGGGCGCGCTACGCGCCGTTTGCGCTGGATCTGCTGCTCTACCTGCCGGTTGCGTTCGTGCTCGAGGAAGTCGTCTTCCGCGGCGCCCTCGACAGCTACGCCGGCGGCGACGGCATCGTCGGCTGGCGCAATTTTCTCGGCGCGGTCGGCGTCGCGGGACTCTGGGGCTTGTGGCATCTGCCCGTGATTCCCGATCCGCTGCACCTGCACGTCGTCGTGCAGCTGCTCGCCGTGCACATTCCCATCGGCGTGTTCCTCGCGTTCGCCTGGCGCCGCGGCGGCACGCTGCTCCTGCCCGCACTGGTGCATGCGCTGGTGGATGCCTATCGGAATGCCGTGCTGATGTAGCGCGCGAATCGGCGGCCGCCGGCAGCGACTGTGCCGCCGCTGCACAAACCGGAGGCATGCGGCGATCTCGCCGGCCGCCTCGACCGCCACCGGCCGGTCAGTAGCTGCCCTGGGTCGCGTAGTTCTCGAAGCGCGTGAACTCGCCGAGGAACGTCATGCGCACGGTGCCGATCGGCCCGTTGCGCTGCTTGCCGATGATGATCTCGGCGACCCCCTTGTCCTGGGTCTCCGGGTTGTAGACCTCGTCGCGATAGATGAACAGGATCACGTCCGCGTCCTGCTCGATCGCGCCCGATTCCCGCAGGTCGGACATGACCGGGCGCTTGTTGGGGCGCTGCTCGAGGCCGCGGTTCAGCTGCGACAGCGCGACCACCGGCACCTTGAGCTCCTTGGCAAGCGCCTTGAGCGAGCGCGAGATCTCGGAGATCTCCGTGGCGCGGTTCTCGCCGACCGCCGTGGCCTGCATCAACTGCAGGTAGTCGACGATGATGAGGCCGAGCTTGCCCTGGAACTGCTTGGCGATGCGGCGCGCGCGCGAGCGCACCTCCATCGCGGTCAACGCCGGCGTCTCGTCGATCAGGATCGGCGCGTCGTTGAGGCGGCCGATGGCGCTCGACAGCCGGTTCCAGTCGTCCGGCTGCAGGCGCCCGGTGCGCAGGTTCTGGCTGTTGAGGCGGCCGGTGGACGCGATCATCCGCAGCGCGAGCTGGTGCGCGCCCATTTCCATCGAGAAGATCGCCACCGGCAGCTTGAGATGCATCGCCACGTGCTCGCCCATGTTGACGGCGAGCGCCGACTTGCCCATCGACGGCCGACCGGCGACGATCACGAGGTCGCCCGGCTGCAGGCCGGCCGTCTCGCGGTCGAGATCGGCGAAGCCGGTCTCGATGCCCGTGACTTCCGACGGATTGTCGCGGCTGTAGAGCTCCTCGATGCGCTCGACGACGCCCACCAGCAGCGAGCTCAGCGTCGAGTACTGGTTCTGCCCGCGCGCGCCCTGCTCGGCGATGTGCATCACCTTGGTCTCGGCCTCGTCGAGGACCTCGCGCGCGCTGCGGCCCATCGGCCGGAACGCCGATTCGGCGATCTCGCCGGCGGCGCCGGCGAGCTGGCGCAGGATCGAGCGCTCGCGCACGATCTGCGCGTAGTGCCGGATGTTCGCCGTCGTCGGCACGTTCTGCACCAGCGCGCCGAGGTACGCGAGACCGCCGACGTAGTCGAGGCGTTGCGTAGACGCCAGCAGCTCGGCAACGGTCACCGCGTCGGCGGGCTTGCCCTCGGCGATGAGCCGCATCGCGTGCGCGAAGATCACGCGATGCGCATCGCTGTAGAAGTCGCCCTCGGCGACCACGTCGCCGATGCGGCTCTCCACTTCGTTGTCGAGCAGGAGTCCGCCCAGCAGCGATTGCTCGGCTTCGAGCGAGTGCGGTGGCAGCTTGAGGGAATCGAGTTGGGCGTCGTCCGGCATCGTGTCGCGCGCCGTCGTGAGTGACTTCGATTGTAACGCCTGCCGCGCGTCCGGCCGTCCCCGGCGCAGGGATAGCGAAGCCAAAAAAGAAGGGCGCCGCTCAGGCGCCCTTCCCGGCAAAGCGGCAGCGATCAGCCCTGGACGGTTTCGCCGATCACGTTGACGACGATCTCGGTCACGACATCCGTATGCAGCGCCACGCCGACATGGTGCTCGCCCACGTGCTTGAGTGGTCCGCCCGGCATGCGGATCGCCGACTTCTCGACGCTCAGGCCCTGGCCCTTGAGCGCCTCGACGATGTCGATGTTGGTGACCGAGCCGAACAGGCGGCCGTCGACGCCCGCCTTCTGCGTGATGCGCAGGGCCGTGCCGGCGAGCTTCTCCGCCTGCGCCTGAGCCAGCGCGAGCTTGTCCGCGGCGGCCTTTTCCAGGTCGGCGCGCTTGGATTCGAGCAGCTTCAGGTTGTCCGGCGTGGCGCGCCGGGCCTTGCCTTGCGGGATCAGGAAGTTGCGGGCATAGCCGTCCTTCACCTTCACCACGTCGCCAAGATTGCCGACGTTGGCCACCTTCTCCATCAGGATGATCTGCATCGTGCGCTCCTAGTGGCGGTCGGTGAACGGCAGCAGCGCGAGGAACTGCGCGCGCTTGATCGCCGTGCCGAGCTGGCGCTGGAAGCGCGCGCGAGTGCCGGTGACGCGCGCCGGCATGATCTTGCCGTTCTCCTGCACGAAGTCCTTCAGCACGTCGATGTCCTTGTAGTCGATCTGCTTCACGCCCTCGGCGGTGAAGCGGCAGAACTTCTTGCGCTTGAAGAGCGCATTGCCGCGATCGCGTTTCTTGAAGTCCTTCTTGCCTTTGAGCTTGCCTTTTCCCATCGGGCGGGGCATGGTGTCCTTACCTTTCCGTCAATTCCGTCGATTCGAATCGTGATATGTGCAGCGCGACGCTGGTGCCGGTGCGATAGCGCCGCGCGATGAAGCCCTCGCAGCGCAATCCGCTTCCTTCCGCAACGCTCGCCAGCCTCTGCGCGGTTTGCGCGAACGCGATCGCCGCGATCTCGCATTCCACCTTGCGCTCGCCGTCGGCTTCCGGCTGGGTCGACGCGTGGGACAGCGTCATTTCGAGCACGGCGATGCCGGCGGGCGTATAGCGCAACGTATCGCGCGATTTGAGCGTGGCGTCGAGCGTGAGGCGATTGGTCGCCGCCACACCGCGCGCGCCGCCTCAGGCCGCGGCAGTTGCCGCGCCAGCCGCTGCGGGAGCCGCGCTTTCCGCGGCGCGCTCGGCAGGCCGCTCGGCCGGCTTCTCGGTCAGCGACTTCGCCTTGTCTTCCTTCATCATCGGCGACGGCGTGACCACCGCGTCGCGCATCGCCACGATCAAGTGGCGCAGCACGGCATCGTTGAACTTGAACGCGTGCTCGAGCTCGGAGAGCGTCGCGGCATCGACCTCGATGTTCATCAGCACGTAGTGGGCCTTGTGCATCTTCTGGATCGGGTAGGCCATCTGGCGCCGGCCCCAGTCCTCGATGCGGTGAATCCGGCCGCCGTGGCCGGTCACCATCGTGCGGTACCGCTCGACCATGCCGGCGACTTGCTCGCTCTGGTCGGGGTGCACGATGAATACGATTTCATAGTGACGCATCAGCATCATCCTTTCGGTCGATTGCGGCCCTTGGCGGGCCGACGGCCACCCCGTACCTTCCGGGTGTGGCAAGGGAACCGATGATTGTAATGCAAAAATGGATAAGAATCAAGGACGAAGACGACACTCGGAGGCACGCCGCGAACGGGCTAGGATGGCGACCACCGGAGCCACGTCGCCCCGCATGGGCGCAGCACCTCCCTGGCCCGGCCTGTCGTTCATCCTCAACAACCGCGAGCCGTCATGCAACCCGTCGTCCTGGTCCCCGGCCTTCTCGCCTCGCCCCGCTATTTTGCGGCACAGCTGCCGGTGCTCTGGCCATTCGGTGCGGTGAGCGTCGCCAACCACACCGGGCACGACAGCATGGCGGCGCTCGCGCGCGACATCCTCGCCACTGCGCCGCCGCGCTTCGCGCTGCTCGGGCACTCGATGGGCGGGTACATCGCGTTCGAGATCCTCCGCCAGGCGGGCGACCGCGTCACCCGGCTCGCGCTGCTCGACACGTCGGCTCGCGCCGACACGCCGGAGCAGACCGAGAACCGGCGGCGGCAGATCGCGATCGCGCAGGCCGGCCGCTTCGCCGAGCTGCCGGACTTGCAGTACCCGAATTACGTGCACCCGAGCCGCCATTCGGACGCCGGATTGCGCGCGCTGATCCGCGCGATGGCCGAGGACAATGGCGCCGAGGCGTTCGTGCGCCAGCAAACCGCGATCATCGGTCGCATCGATTCGCGTCCCACGCTCGCGACGATCTCCTGTCCCACGCTCGTGCTGGTCGGCGACGCCGACCAGCCAACCCCGCCTGCGCGCGCGCAGGAGATCGCGGCCGGCATCGCCGGATCGAAGCTGGTCGTCGTGCCGCAAAGCGGCCACATGACGACGCTCGAACGACCGGCCGAAGTCGTGGCGGCGCTGGGCGACTGGATGCGAATGTGACGCGCCGCCGCGACCGCGCATCGTTAGCCCGCATCGTGCGTCCAATCTTCCCCTGGAGAACCGCGACATGAATCTCGACACGCCTGCCGCCGTCGACCGCTATTTCGCCGACACGCTCGGGGCGCAGGACGACGTGCTGGCAGCCGCGCTGGCGGCAAGCGACGCCGCCGGACTGCCCGCCATCAGCGTCTCGCCATGCCAGGGCAAGCTCCTGCATCTGCTCGCGCGCATGCAGGCCGCGCGCAGCATCCTCGAAATCGGCACGCTGGGTGGCTACAGCGCGATCTGGCTGGCGCGCGCGCTGCCGCCGGGCGGCACGCTGATCACGCTCGAGGCCCTGCCGAAGCACGCGGAAGTCGCGCGCGCCAACCTCGCGCGCGCCGGCCTCGAGGATGTCGTCGACGTGCGCGTCGGCGCCGCGCTCGATTCGCTGCCGAAGCTCGCCGCCGAGGGCCGGCCGCCATTCGACATGGCATTCATCGACGCCGACAAGGCGAACAATCCGGAATACTTCTCGTGGGCCCGCAAGCTGTCGCGGGACGGGGCGATCATCGTCGTCGACAACGTCGTGCGCGATGGCGCGGTGATCGACGCCGCCAGCCACGACGCCGGCGTGCGCGGCGTGCGGCGGCTGCTGGCGCTGATCGCGGCCACGCCCGGGGTCGAGGCCACGGCCATCCAGACCGTCGGCGCCAAGGGTTACGACGGGTTTCTGCTGGCGCGACTCGTCGCCGCCTGACGCGGCCACCGCGCGTCCCCGCACCGCATCTTCGCGCGTGCGTTGCAACGCGCGCGTCTGCGCCCGCGCCCTCGTCTGCGCGACGGCGATGTCGCCGCCGGGCGCACGCCGGCGCCGCCGCGGACGGCTGCCCCGCGGGCGCGCCCGTTTGTACAAAAGGGTTTGCGCGCGCGGGAACGTTATGCGCACAATGGCATCGAAGCTTGCGCCCGCGCAAGAACGCCATGCGAAAGCCGCCGCTTTACAGCCGCTCCCACCGTGCATCCGACGCTGCGCGCGCGCGGTTGCAAGCCGGCGACGGCACCCCTGCTGCGCCCGTGGCGCGCACGCCCTGGCGCGTGCGCTTGCGCCGGGTGCGCATGCCGTTCGCGCTCTTCAGCTGCGCGCTGCTCGCACTGGCCATCGCGATAGTTGCCGTCACGCGCGCACAGCCGCGGCCGCTGACGCAGAAGGACATCGACGCCGCCGTATTGCACACGCTGGACACCACGCCGCTGCCATCGATGGCGCAGAAGGCGTACGCCGCGGTGCGCCCGTCGGTCGTGCACGTGCGCGGCCTGCGCCACGTTGCCGCGGAGGCCAAACCTGGAGCGAAGAGCGCGAGCCGCCCGCGCGCCGCGGCCACCATGCCGAAGGACGGCGAGCATCCGCGGGCCGAGGCCGACGATCCCGAGGAGCTCTACCGGATCGGCGTCGGCACGGGCGTGGTCATCGTCGCATCGGGGCTGATCCTCACCAACCTGCACGTGATCGAAGGCGCTGAAGCGATCGTGGTGACGTTCGCCGACGGCACGGAGTCGCCGGCCGACGTCGTGAATACGCAGCCCGAGAACGACCTCGCGGTGCTCAAATCGCGCATCGTTCCCGACGACCTGCCGGCGGCGACGCTGCGGTCGACCGCCGACCTGAGCGTCGGCGACCAGGTGGTGGCCATCGGTTACCCGTTCGGCATCGGGCCGTCGGCCTCGGCGGGCATCGTCTCGGGATTGCGCCGCGAATACCATTCGCCGGAGGGCAACAAGATGCTGACCAACCTGATCCAGTTCGACGCTGCCGCCAATCCGGGCAATTCCGGCGGCCCGCTGGTCACCGCCGACGGCGAGGTCGTCGGCATCGTCACGGGCATTTTCAATCCGACCGACCAGCGGGTCTTCATCGGCATTGGCTTCGCGGTACCGATCGAGAACGCGGCCGCTGCGGTCGGCCTGTCGCCGTTCTGACGCGGGTTCCGGATGCGGGCGTGACATCCGGACTGCATCAGCATCGATCGGCGAACTATCTGCACACACCTTACAACCTACGCGAGACGCCATGACCGACCAGCCCGCCAAAGCCCCCGGACCCGCCGCCCACGCGGAGCTGATGCAGCGCATCCTCTACGAGGTGAAGAAGGTCGTCGTCGGCCAGGATCATTTCCTCGAACGCGTGCTGGTGGCAATGCTGGCGCAGGGTCATCTGCTGGTCGAGGGCGTGCCCGGGCTTGCCAAGACGCTCACGGTGAAGACATTGGCGAGGACGATGCGCGGCGCGTTCCGGCGCATCCAGTTCACGCCCGACCTCGTGCCCGCCGACCTCGTCGGCACGCGGGTATTCAACCAGCGCACCAGCGAGTTCACCACCGCGCTCGGCCCCGTGTTCGCCAACCTGCTGCTGGCCGACGAGATCAATCGCGCGCCCGCCAAGGTGCAGAGCGCGCTGCTCGAGGTGATGCAGGAGTACCAGGTGACGATCGCCGGCGAATCCTTCCGCGTGCCCGAGCCGTTTCTCGTGATGGCGACGCAGAACCCGATCGAGAGCGAGGGCACCTACCCGTTGCCGGAGGCGCAGGTCGACCGTTTCATGATGAAGGTCGAAGTGGGCTATCCGTCGGAGGAGGAGGAGTTCGTGATCGTCCAGCGCGTGACGGGCACGCCCACCGACGTCGTGGCGGTGTGCACGCCGGAAGAACTGCGCGACGCGCAGCGCGCGTGTCGCAAGGGCTACGTCGATCCCTCGCTGATGCAGTATGCGGTGCGCCTGGTCGCGGCCACGCGCCAGCCCGCGCGTTTCGGCCTGGCAGAGCTCGCACCCTACATCACGTTCGGCGCGAGCCCGCGCGCCACGATCAACCTCGTCGAAGGCGCGCGCGCGCTGGCCTACCTGCGCGGCCGCAGCTATGCGCTGCCTGAGGACATCGCCGACCTGGCGCCCGACGTCATCCGCCATCGCCTGTCGCTGTCGTACGAAGCGCTCGCCGAGGGCATCACGCCCGACCGTATCGTGGTGCGCGTGCTGCAGAGCGTGCGCGCGCCGGACAAGCCGCTCGCAAGCCATGTCGACGTCACCCATACCGCCTGACACCGTCCTGCGCCGCCTCGAGTGGACGGTGCTGCGCCGCCTCGACGGCCTGCTGCATGGCGACTACCGCACGTTCTTCCGCGGCAGCGGCCTCGACCTCGCCGACCTGCGCGAATACCAGTTCCACGATGACGTCCGCCATATCGACTGGAACGTCACCGCACGCCTCGCCACGCCCTACGTGCGCGAGTTCAACGAGGAGCGCGACCTCACCGCCTGGTTCCTCCTCGACCTGTCGGCATCGGTGGACTTCGGCTCGCAGGCGATGCTGAAGTCGGGTGTCGCGCGCGACCTCGTCGCCGTGCTGGCGCGCGTGCTGACGCGCCATGGCAATCGCGTCGGCGCCATGCTGTACACCGACCGCGTCGACACGGTGCTGGTGCCGCGCAGCGGACGTCGCCACGTGCTCGCGCTGATGCACGCGATCGAGCACACGGCCGCAGCGCCCGGCGCCTCACGCGAAGGGACGCGACTCGGCGACCTGCTGTCCGCGGCGCAAGGCGCGCTCAGGCGCCGCAGCCTCGTGTTCGTGGTCTCCGACTTCGTCAGCGCGCCCGGCTGGCAGAAGCCGCTTGCGGCGCTGGCGCACCGGCACGACGTGGTCGCCGTGCGTCTCTATGACCCGCTGGAGATGGCGCTGCCCGACATCGGCCTCATGGTGATCGAGGACGCGGAAACCGGCGAGCAGGTGTTCGTCGACACGCACGACCGCGGCTTCCGCAAGCGCTTCGCCGCCATTGCCGACCGCCGCGAGCGCGAACTGCGCGAGGGGCTCGCCGCCGCCGGTGTCGACGCGCTCGAGCTCTCCACCGTCGACGACCTCACGGACGCGCTGATGCGCTTCGCCGAGTTGCGCAAGCGGCGCGGGCAGGCATTCTCCGGCAAGCCTCTGCCGGCGCACTTGAGAGCGGCGTCGTGAAGTTCCTCTGGCCGGAATGGCTGTGGCTGGCGGCAATCCTGCCGGTCCTCGTCGCGCTCTACATCCTCATGCTGCGACGCCGGCAGAAGCGTGCGCTTCGCTACGCGAGCCTTTCGATCGTCAACGAGGCGCTCGGCCGGGGCCACAAGCTGCGCCGTCACGTTCCGCCGGCGCTGATGCTCGCGGCGCTCGCGGCGCTCATTGTCGCGACGGCGCGTCCCACGGCCACGGTCACGCTGCCGTCCGAACGCAAGACGATCATCCTGGCGATGGACGTGTCGGGCAGCATGCGTGCGGCCGACGTGCAACCGACGCGTATCGAGGCGGCGCAGGCGGCGGCCAAGGCGTTCATCCATGACGCGCCGGCCAACATGCGCATCGGCATCGTCGAGTTTGCCGGGACCGCGAGCGTCGTGCAGCCGGCGACGCTGTCGCGCGACGACCTCGACGCCGCGATCGACCGGTTCGAGCTGCAGCGTGCCACGGCGGTGGGCAGCGGCATCCTCGTGTCGCTGAAGATGCTGTTCCCCGACATCGAGTACAACCTCAACACCTACAATCCGCGCGGCGATCCGCGCCGTGGCGCCGCGCTGGGCGAGTCGCGGCCCGACGCCGTGCCGCCGAAGCCGGTGGCGCCCGGCTCGTATGGCTCCGCCGCGATCATCCTCCTCACCGATGGCCAGACCACCACCGGGCCGGACCCGCGCGAGGCAGCGAAAATGGCGGCCGAGCGCGGCGTGCGCGTGTTCACCGTCGGCGTCGGCACGACCAACGGCGAGATCATCGGCAGCGAGGGCTGGTCGATGCGCGTGCGCCTCGACGAGGATGCACTGAAAGCCATCGCCGAGACCACGCACGGCGACTACTTCTACGCCGGCACTGCGGTGGACCTCAAGAAGGTCTACCAGGACCTCAATTCGAAGCTCGTATTCGAGAAAAAGGACACCGAGGTCACCGCGTTCTTCGCGGCGCTCGGCGGCCTCCTGGTGCTGTGCGCGGTGGGCCTGTCGATGTGGTGGTACCAGCGCGTGCTGTAACGCGGCTTTGTCCCGTTCGCCCTTCAGGTTCGCCATTCGATGGCGCAAAAAAACGGCGCGCCATCGCGGCGCGCCGATGCATGCCTGCGCCGGCTTCGACGCTTCAACGCGTCAACCGCCGGCTTCGCCGCCCGCGGCGTTGTTGCGGGTGCCCGGCGTCGAGCGATAGGTGCCGTCAGGGCGCGAGCCTTCGGGATGGCCCTGCGGAGGCGGCCGGTTGCCTGCATAGGGCGGAGGCCGATTGTTGCCACCATCGTGGCCGTGGTTGCCATTGGCTTGTTGCGGGTAGTAGTGCGAGGGCCCGCGCGGCGGCGGCGGGGCATGCCAGTCGTTCGCGAACCGGGGCCCTGGTGCGTGGTAGGGGCGGTTGTACCAGTAGTTGCGATTGCCGTAGAACGGACGGCCGCGGTAGTAGTTGTCCCAGTACGAGCCGATCGAGAACGTGATGATCGGCAGGCCGAGCGCCGGACCGTACGAATAGATTGGTACCGCGCTCGACTGATAGGCGTAGGACAGGTAGCTCGCGTACACCCATCCGCGCACGTTGCCGGTATAGACATCGCACCACGTGTAGCTTTGCAGGCAGCCACCGACGGTCACCGGGGTGCCGGGTACCAGCCGTGTGACCAGCGGGTAGGTGGGATCGGGTCCGGCGCGCATGTTGACCGCCGTCGTCGTGTACGCACTCTGGGCCGCGGCACCCAGCGGCACGGCGACGAGGCCGGCCAGGGCGAGGGATCGCAATAAGCGCATCGCAGGCTCTTTCGGTGATTTGAGTGGATCGAGTTTGGCATCGCCGACACCATCCCGCAATGCATCCTGCGGCAACGCCTTGTCAGTCGACGCCGCCGTCGCGTGTCGGTGTCACGCCGGCAAGCTTTTCCATGATGGCGTCGCGCTCGGGCTTGGGGAGCGCCGCCAGCGCACGCACGCGGTCGTAGAAGCGCGGCAGATCCCCCTGCGCGTCCGCGATCATCGCGCGAAATCCGGGCACCCACACCGTATACAGCGCGATCGCCGCGAGACTCGCGTTGTTGGGGCCATTGCCATCGTCACCGGCGAACCAGCGATCGAAGCCGGCGAGACCCGGCTCGCCCGCTTTGACGCGCTCGTAGTCCGCACGCATCGCCGCGAAGATGGCGCGCTTGGCCGCGGCCTTGTCGACCGCCGGCGCGTCCGACGCATAGAGCGTTTCGAGCTTCGTGCGCGCGTCGCCGATGGTGCGGCGAAATTCCTCTCGCAGGCGCTCGCTGCGCAGCCGGTCGGCATCGAGTCGCGCACGCATGTCGGCCGGCTGCGCGGCGATCCAGCGCTCCAGCCCCTCGTCCGAGACCGCCGTCGCGTACGACTCGTTGAACACGGTGTCGCCCTTGACGTAGATGAGCTGGTGTGCGAGCTCGTGGAAGATGAGGCGGGCGAATTCGGTTTCCGGATAGCGCACGAAGGTCGACAGGATCGGATCGTCGAACCAGCCCAGCGTCGAGTACGCAGGCACGCCGCCGATGTAGATGTCGTCGCCGGCGGCCTTGAGCTTGGCCGCCTCCGCGCGCGCATCGGCCTCGTCGAAATAGCCGCGGTAATTGACGCAGCCGGCGATCGGATAGCACCACGCGCGCGGCGCGAGCGACAGCGACGGCGTGGCGAAGACGTTGTACAGGACGTATGGCCGGCGGAGATCCGAATAGCGGCGGTAGCTGTCGTTCGCCGGCAGCGCAAGCGCGTGCGTGGCGAAATCGCGGATCCTCCCGGCGAGCTCGAGGCGGGCCTTGATGCGCGGATCGGAAGCGTCGCCGATCGCCTCGGCGATGGGCCGCGCCCCGGCGAGGATCTCGTATTGGCCGTGCAGGCCCTGCCAATAGAAATCGATCGCACTGCACCCGGCGAGCGCGGCACAGGCGAGCGCTGCCGACAGCACGCGCGCCCGCCTAGGCATTCACGGCCACCCGGCGATCGGAAAGCCACGCGCGCAGCCGCGCGACGCCCGCTTCGATCCTGGCCTGGTCGATCGTGTAGGCGAAGCGCACGTGCATCGTCGCCCGGTGCGTGCCGAAATCGACGCCGGGCGTGACCGCCACGCCGGTGGCGGCGAGCATTTCGCGGCAGAATGCCGCCGAGTCCTGCGAAAAGCGGGAGCAATCCGCGTAGACGAAGAAGCCGCCGGTGGGCATCACCGGCACGCCGAATCCGAGGTCGCGCAGGGCGCCGACCAGATAGTCGCGGCGCGCCTCGAACGCCCGCCGCCGTGTCTCGACGATCGCCATCGTGGCCGGCGTGAAGCAGGCCAGTGCGGCGCGCTGCGACAGCGTCGGCGGGGAGATGTAGAGATTCTGCGCGAGCTTCTCCAGATTGCGCACGTGCTGCGGCGGCGCGACGATCCAGCCCAGCCGCCAGCCCGTCATGTTGAAGTATTTGGAGAAGCTCGAAATGACGAAGGCTTCGTCGCACACGGCGACGGCCGAGCGCGGCGCGGCGCCGTAGGTGAGCCCCAGGTAGATCTCGTCGACCACCAGATGGCCCCGGCGCGCGGCCGCCACGGCGGCGATGCCCGCGAGCTCGTCGCCGGCGACGGTCGTGCCGGTGGGATTGGAAGGCGTGGCGACGAGCACGCCCCGCGTGACCGCAGTCCAGTGGCGCGCCACCAGTTCGGCGGTGAGCTGGTAGCGCGTGGCGGCGTCGACGGCCACCGGCTGCGGCACGCCTTCGAGCGTGCGCACGAAATGCCGGTTGCACGGATAGTTGGGGTCGGCCATCATGATGGCACTGTCGCGATCGACGATAAGCCCCAGCACCAGCAGCAGCGCCGCCGACGAGCCGGCGGTGACGATCACGCGCGCGGGATCGACTTCGGTGCCGTAATGGCTGCGATAGTGACCGGCGATTGCCTCGCGCAGGGCCGGCAGGCCGAGCGCCGACGTGTAGTAGATGGCGCCGTCATCCAGCGCCTGTCTCGCTGCCGCGGCGACGGGTTCCGGCGTCGGGAAGTCGGGTTCGCCGATCTCCATGTGCACGACGTCGACGCCGCGCGATTCGAGTGCGCGTGCCGCGGTTTGCACCTCCATGACATGGAACGGGGCGATCGCCTCGATCCTGCTTGCGAGCGGCGGTATGTCGTCCATCGAACGGCCTAGCGGAACCATCGTGCGAAAGGCGTTATCGTAATCCCATGCGGCTCGCACCCCCACTCGCCCGCACGCTGGCGTTCGTCTTCGCCCTTTTTGCCGGCGCCGCCGCCGTGCCTGCGGCCCGCGCCGACATCTACAAGTGCCTGGGCGACGACAGCCAGCCTGTCTATCAGGACACCCCCTGCCCCACGGGGCGCGAACTCCGCAATTTCCAGGCCGATCCCGCCACCGTCTCCGTCGTGCCGTTCGCACCGCCGACCGCCGAAGCGCCGTCGCCGCCCTCGCCGAAAGCGTCGAAGCGCAGCAGCAAGTCGTCCGACACGGCGTCGACGAATACCATCCGTGCGCGCGGCAAGCCCGGCATTCCCCCCGGCAATGCTACCGAGCGGCGTTTCCTGCACACCGGCATGAGCGACGCCGAGGTGCTGGCACGCATCGGCGCGCCCGACATCAAGAGCGGCAATCCCGACAGCCGGGGAGGTGCGCGCTGGTCCTACCTGCCTACCGACGGCGACCCCGGAATGATCACCACGCTGCATATCCAGTCGGGCCAATTGACGCAGGTCGACCGCAAGCCCTCGCGATGAGGGCCGTGCTGCAGCGCGTGCGGCATGCGAGCGTCGCAGTCGATGCGGCCACCATTGCCGCGATCGGGCCGGGCCTGCTGGTGCTCGCCGGCGTGCTCGCCGACGACGGTGGCGACGATGTCGATTGGCTTGCGCGCAAGATCGTGCAGATGCGCGTGTTCGCCGACGACGTCGGCGCGATGAACCGCTCGGTTGTCGACAGCGGCGGCGAACTGATGGTGGTGTCGCAATTCACGCTCTACGCGTCAACGCGCCAGGGCAACCGGCCATCGTGGTCACGAGCAGCAGCCCCGGGCATCGCGGCGCCGTTGTTCGGCAGCCTCGTCGCGGCACTCGCGGCGGCGCTCGGCAAGCCGGTGGCGACCGGCAGCTTCGGCGCGGACATGGCAATCACCCTCGTCAACGACGGCCCGGTGACCCTCGTGCTCGATTCGCGCGTGCGCGAATGAGGCGCTGCGAACGTGGTGCTCGCGCCCGTCGTCGCGTGCCGGCGCGTCAGCCCCGGTCGATCGACAGGCGCCCCGGCCCGAAGACGTAGACGAAGAACAGGCCGCCGGCGATCGCGAGATTCTTCAGGAAGTTGATTTTCTGCATCGCCACCTGCGCGTCCGGTGCCGCCCAGAAGTTGTGGAAGAACACGCCGGCGACGAGCGTGAATAGCGCGAGGATCAGCGCCGCCCATCGCGCCTTCCAGCCGACGAGGAACGCGAGCCCGACGCCGAACTCGACGGCGATCGCGCCGGCGGCCATCAGCGACGGCAGCGGCAGCGCGGAATGCGCAATGGAGGCAACGGTATTCTGAAAGTGTGAGAGCTTGGCGAACCCGCCCGGAACGAACAGCACGGCGATCAACACACGGCCGGCCAGCAACAGCCAATCCTTGGACATCGACTCACTCTCCAGCGAGGGAGGGAATGGATTGCGGACGTGCCGCACCTGCGTCCCATCGGCGCGATCGTGTGCCGGCGCATCGCGCCGTGCGATTCAGGCGGTGGCTCCAACGGTGCGGAATGCGGCGCGCCGCTGCGCAGGTGTCGCCGTCAGAGCCGATAGGCCCTTTTGGCGAGGCCGTAGGCGAGCTCGGGCGCGAGCTCGAATGCCTCATCCTCGTCGAGCCGGTGCTCGAGCACCGCGCTGGCGAGAAAGCGGCACGCCATGCGCCGCCACACGTCGTGGCGCGCCGGGATCGACATGAACGCCCTGGTGTCATCGTTGAAGCCCACGGTGTTGTAGAAGCCGGCGGTTTCGACCACCGACGACAGGAATCGTTGCATGCCCTCGACGCTGTCGTGGAACCACCACGGCGGCCCCAGCTTCAGCGCTGGATAGTGGCCGGCGAGCGGAGCCAGCTCCCGCGAGTAGCTGGTCTCGTCGAGCGTGAACAGAATCACCGACAACCGCCGGTCGTCGCCGAATTGCTCCAGCAGCGGCGCCAGCGCGCGCACATAGTCGGTGCGTGTCGGCATGTCGGCGCCCTTGTCGCGGCCGAACTCGCGCAGCACCCTGGCATTGTGATTGCGCAGGCTGCCCGGATGGATCTGCATGACGAGTCCGTCATCGATGCTCATCCGCGCCATCTCGGTCAGCATCTGGCCGCGGAATGCCTCGGCCTCGTCGCTGCCGATCGTGCCGTCCATCGCGCGATCGAGCAGGCGCTGGCTTTGCGCCGCGTCGAAGTTGAACGTGCGCGCGGTGGGATGGCCGTGATCGGTGGACGTCGCGCCCATCGACCTGAAGTAGTCGCGGCGGATGCGGTGCGCGGCGAGATAGCCGCTCCATCGCAGCGTGTTCTCGCCGGTGAGCCCGCCCAGCCGCACCACGTTGTCGCGGAATCCCGGGAATTCCGGGTCGACCACGGGGTCGGGCCGGTAGGCGGTGATGACCCGCCCTCCCCAGCCGCTGTCGCGGATCTTGCGATGATGCGTCAGCTGGTCGAGCGGCGACTCCGTCGTCGCGATCACCTCGATGTTGAAGCGCTCGAACAGCGCGCGCGGACGGAATTCCGGCCGGCTGAGGCGATCGTTGATGTGGTCGAAATACCAGTCGGCGGTGGTGGCGTCGAGCCTGCGGTCGATGTCGAACAGCGTGGCGAACGCGTGGTCGAGCCACAGCCGCGACGGCGTGCCGCGGAACACGTGGTAGTGCGCGGCGAACGTGCGCCAGATCTTGCGCGCGTCGGTCTCGATCGGGCCGCCGTCGACGCGCGGGATGCCGAGGTCCTCGAGCGCGATGCCCTGGCTGTAGAGCATGCGGAACACGTAGTGGTCAGGCGTGATGAACAGCGCGCTGGCGTCGGTGAAAGGCTCGTCGTCGGCGAACCAGCGCGGATCGGTATGCCCGTGCGGGCTCACGATCGGCAGGCGCTCGATCGTCGAATACAGGCGTCGCGCGACGTTGCGCGTGCCGGTACCGGCGGGGAACAGGCGGTCGGGATTGAGCTTGAGGGCGGCCATGGACGGCGATTGTTCGGGTTTCAGGCGACGCGTGCAAGTACCGCGCGCGCGCCGTCGCGGAACAGCGCGACGACGCCTTCGCCGACCTGGCGGCGGAATTCACGGTCGGCCGAGAGGTCGCCGAACACCGGCGCGATGTCGAGGAATGCCGCCGCCATGGCGTCCGGCTCGCCTTCATGCGCTGCGGCAAGCCGCGCGAATGTCGGCGCCAGCGGATCGGCGACGGCGATCGGCCGGCCCGCTTCGTCGGGGCCGCCGGCGTAGCGGATCCATGCGGCGACGCCGAGCGCAAGGCGCGCATACGGCGCGCGCGCCGCGCGGCGATCGCGAATGGTGCCGAGCAGCCGCTGCGGCAGCTTCTGCGAGCCATCCATCGCGATCTGTTGCGTGCGATGCGGCAGCGCGCGGTTGCGAAACCGCGTGAGCAGCGTGCCGCAGTAGGCGCCGAGGTCGACACCCGGCGGCGCGGCCAGCGTCGGCACGATCTCGTCGTGCATCATGCGCTCGACGTAGCGCGCGAGGAGCGGATCGTCAGCGGCCTGCCAGACGGTCATGTGGCCCATCAGGAATCCCAGGTAGGCGATCGCCGAATGGCTGCCGTTGAGGAGGCGCAGCTTCATTGTCTCGTAGACGCCGACATCCGACGCGTACTGTGCGCCGGCATCGATCCACGCGGGATGCGGACCGGCGAAGCGATCCTCGATCACCCACTGGCCGAAGGGCTCCGCCGCCACGGTCGCCGCGTCGTCGACGCCGAGCAGGCGCGCCGCCTCGCCGACGTCGTCGGCGGTGGTGGCCGGCACGATGCGGTCGACCATCGTGTCGGGAAACGCGACGTGATCGTCGATCCAGGCCGGCAGCGTGCCGTCGCACGCGTGGGCGAACGCCCGCACGAGTCCGCGCAGCGTGCAGCCGTTGTGCGGCAGGTTGTCGCAACAAACGATGGTCAGCGGGCCTGCGCGCATCGCGCGTCGCGCGGCGATCGCGGCGACAAGCGTACCCACCGCCGAGACCGGCGCCTGCGGATGGGCGAGATCGGCGACGATGTCCGGGTGGCCGAAGTCGAGCGCGCCGCTGGCGGGATCGTGGCAATAGCCCTTTTCGGTCACGGTCAGCGACACGACGCTGATGCGCGGATCGGCCATGCGGGCGATCGTTCCCGCGCGGTCGGCACCGGCAAAGCGCACCTCCCGCAACGCACCGATGACCTGCGCGCGTGTCGTGCCTTCGCCCTTCCACAGCACGCTGTAGAGGCCGTCCTGAGCCGCGAGCCCCTGGGTCGCGCGCGGCGTCTTCAGCGACACCCCGCAGATTCCCCAGCGCGGATCGGTCGCCAGCAGGGCATCGGTATACACCGCCTGATGCGCGCGGTGGAACGCACCGAGCCCCAGATGCACGATGCCGACGCGCACCGTCGCGGGATCGTAGGCTGGCGCTGCGACCGTCTGCGGCAGGGTGGCAAGCGCCGCGAGGTTCAGCGGGGGCATGGCGATCGGCGGCGGCACGACGCGGACGTCACGCCGGCTGCGGATTTTCCTTGACGCGGCTCACGAGCTGGGTGGGATTGACGAACTGCAACGCGACGAGCAGCCACACCAGCGTGACGGCCATGTACACCATGGCCATCGCGTCGACCGACTGCGACGTGCGCACGCCCGCCGCGAACATCGCGTAATACAGCGCGACGACAAGCGTTTGCGAGTCGGATCCCGCGGTGAGGAACGTGAGCTCGAACATCGCCACCGTGCGCACGAGCACCAGCAGCGCCGCCGCCAGCATGCCGGGCACGATGAGGGGCGCCAGCACGTAGATGAAGATGTGGCCGGTGCGCGCGCCGAACACGCGCGCGGCCGACTCCAGGTTGGGATCGATCTGCTCGATGAACGGCGTCATGACCAGGATCACGAATGGCAGCGCCGGAATCAGGTTGGCGAGTATCACGCCCACGATCGAGCCCGCGAGGTGCCACTGGTACATGACGGTCGCCAGCGGAATGCCGTACGTGATCGGCGGCACGATCAGCGGCAGCAGGAAAAGGAAGAGCAGCCAGCGCTTGCCTGGGAAGTCGCGCCGCGCCAGGGCGTAGGCGGCCGGCACGCCGAGCAGTATCGACAGCGCCACCACTGCGAACATCACCTCGAAGGTCACGACCAGGATATCGGCCAACTGGAAGTCCTTCCAGGCATCGGCATACGCGCCGAGGGTCCAGCCGTCCGGCAGCACCGTGCCTCGCCAGACCTTGGCGGTCGAGTTGATCGCCACCGTCGCGATCATCAGGCCGACATTGACGAGAAACACCGCCATCAGCACGGACAGCGTGCCATTCCACACCCTCGGCCACAGGTGACGCGTCGGCGCGCTCATCCCTTGCCCCCTGTCACCGGACCGCGGTACATGAGACGCCGCAGCGCCAGCACCAGGACCACGACGGTCAGCTGCGTGAGTCCCATCATCATCGCGATCGACGAGGCGAGCGGATAGTCGTATTGCTCGAATGCGGCTTCATAGGCGGCGATGGAGATGACGCGCGTCGGCCCGGCAGGCGATCCCACGAGCACGGCCGACGGAAAAACCGAATAGGCCTGCACGAACGCGAGGCAGAAGCACATCGCCAGGCCGGGCACCAGCAACGGCAGGTAGATGTCGCGGAATTGCTGCCACGGGCCCGCGCCGAGGCTCGCGGCGGCGCGGCCGAGCACCGGATCGATGCCGGTCACGTACGACAGCAGCAGCAGGAACGCAAACGGAAAACCGGAGATGACGAGCGAAATGAGCACGCCGACATAGTTGTGGGTCAATCGAATCGGGCCGTCATAGAGGTGCAGCGCGCTCAGCAGCTGTGCGAGCCATCCTCGCGGGCCGAAATACGTGAGCATGCCCTCGGCGATCAGCACCGTGCCCAGTGTGATGGGCACCACCAGCGCCGTCGTGATCCATTTCTGTCGCGGCGTCTTCACGCGCATCCGGTAGGCGATCGGGAGGGCGAGGCCGAGGTTGATGATCGTCGCCGGCAATGCGAGCTTGAACGTGGTGAAGATCGTCGGCCATAGTCGCTCGGAACCGAAGAACTTCGCGTAATTGGCCAGCATGCCACCCGTGGTAGGGCGGAACGACAGCCACAACCCGTACAGGCACGGATAGATGAACAGGGTCAGCAGGAACAGCGCAGCCGGCGTCGCCAGCCACGGCGTGCGGTCCGCTCCCGCAAGACCCGGCGCGTTCACGCCGCCGGCTCGCCGAAAATCAGGAGTCGCGCCACCGGCACGCTCGCATGCACCGGTTCGCCCACGCGCACCAAGGCCTCGGTGCGCACGTGCAGGCGCACGCCGCCGGACGTGACCACGTCGACCAGCGACTCGCGACCGCCGTATTCGATCGCATCGACGGTGCCGTGGATGAGGTTGGCCTCGCGTGCCGCCTCGTCGACCAGCCGCACGTCGTCGGGCCGCACAGCCGCAAGCACGCGGGATCCCGGCGCGAGGGGAATCTTGGCGGTGCCCGTCAACGTGAGCCCCGATCCCGACGCGACCACGCCGTCGGCACCGGCGCGCTCGACCGTCAGCGCGATCTCGTTGCGATAGCCCATGAATCGCGCGACGTCGATATCCGCCGGATTCGCATAGACTTCCGCCGGCGCCGCGACCTGGCGCGCCGTGCCGTCCTTCATCACCACGATGCGGTCGGCGAGCGACAGCGCCTCGTCCTGGTCGTGCGTGACGTAGATCGTCGAGCGTCCGAGCTGGCGATGGATGCGGCGGATCTCCGACCGCATCTCGAGGCGCAGCTTGGCATCCAGATTCGACAAGGGCTCGTCCATCAGCACCAGCGGCGGCTCGACGACGATCGCGCGCGCGATGGCCACGCGCTGCTGCTGGCCTCCGGACAATTGGCCGGGCAGCTTCTCCTCGTGACCGCCGAGTTGCACCAGCTTGAGTGCCGCGTCGATGCGCGCGGACGCCTCGCTCGCCGCCACCTTGCGCATGCGCAGCCCGAATCCGATGTTGCGGCGCACGTTCATGTGCGGAAACAGCGCGTAGTTCTGGAACACCATGCCGAAGCCGCGAGCCTCCGGCGGCAGCACGTCGATGCGGATGTCGTCGAGGTGAATGCTGCCGTCGGAGAGCGCCAGCAGCCCGGCGATGCAATTGAGCGCCGTGGACTTGCCGCAACCCGAGGGACCCAGCAGCGCCACGAACTCGCCACGCGGAATGGTCAGCGTGAGGCCGTCGAGCGCGGCCACGGCCCGTCCACCCGCATGCGCGAAGCGGCGGGTGACGCGATCGAGGCGAAGTTCCCTGAAATCGTGTTTCATGCGTGCGAAGGTCCGTTTGCGCGCTCGGCGACCGGCACGGCACGCGCCAGGATGAACCCGGCGCATGCCATGTCGCGACGTGACGCTACTTCTTGATTTTCGCGCCGACCTTCTCGTCCCAGATCGCGAATGCCTTGACCTGCGCGTCTGGTGGCAGCGATTGCGTCTGCGGGAATTCCTTCAGCCAGCCGTCGTACTCCGCGCGGCCGAACTCCTTGATCGCGTCCTGGCTGTCCTTCGGCGCCATCGACAGCGGCACGTTGGCGACGGCCGGACCCGGATAGAAGTAGCCCTTGTCGTAAGTCGTCGCCTGCGCGGCAGGCGTGAGCATGTACGCCATCAGGTCGATCACGACCGCCAGCTTTTCCGGCGCGACGCCCTTGGGCACCGCCATGTACTGCGCGTCGTTCACCCAGGTCATGCCCTTGAACGGCTGGACCTTGTACGACTTCGGCACGATCCCGGTGATCCGCGGATTGAGATCCCAGCCGGTCATCGTCACGGTCATGTCACGCGAGCCCTCGCCCAATTCCTTCATCACCGCACCGGTACCCGTCGGGTAATACTCGATGCAGCTGTTGAGCTCCTGCAGGTAGGCCCAGGTCTTGTCCCAAGTCGCGGGATCCTTGGGATTCTTGTCGCCGAGGATGTACGGCAGCCCCATCAGGAAAGTGCGCCCGGGGCCCGAATTCGCCGGCCGCGCGTAGATCAGGCGGTTGGGATTGGCTTTGCACCACGCCAGCAGCTCCTGCGCGGTCGTCGGCGGCGACTTCACCTTGTCGGGGTTGTATTCGATCAGCGGACCCGCCGGCGAAAACACGACGATGATGCCCTGGTTCGACGCCAGGTCCTGCATCTTCGACGCTGCCGGGATCAGCGTGCCCGGAAAGCCCGGGAATTTCGCGGCGTACTGCGGCAGGATCGGCGTCCAAAGGCCCTGGTCGATGCCGGCGGCCAATGCATCGGTGCCGGTCAGCACGAGGTCGATGTCGCTGCGCCCTGCCCCCTGCATCGCCTTCAGCTTGCCAGGCAGCTCGGGCGCCGTGGCCTTGGTGAAGTTGATCTTGGCGACCAGGTCCGGGTGCTTGTCCCGAAATGCCTCGATGGCGCTCTGAGTCAACGCCAGCTGGCCGGCGACGTCGACAATGTTGAGGGTGACCGGGGCCGACAGCGACGGAGTCGCCGCCATCATCGCCGCCGCCGCCGCGAATGCACCAGCGAGTTTCAATGTCATGCGTTTCATCGCAATGCTCCTCCGTTGTTCCGGCGCGCGACGCGATGTCGTCTGCCGGAGTTGTCCATCGTCTGTTGCTCGACCCTTTGCTGCGCTGTCTGCTGCGCCATCGCGCCGTCGCGGCGCCACGGTGCGGCCGTTGTCGTCATTTGGCCGTCCGCGCCGCGGCGGCCAGCGTGGCGCGACGCTTGGCCTTCGGCGCCGTGCGCAATTTCACCGATGCCCCGGCGTCGACCTTCTCGCGCTGGAACTCGCGCGCGACCCGCGCGAGATGCCGGTGCATCGCCGCGCGCGCGCCGGCCGCATCGTGCGCGGCCACGGCCTTGGCGATCGCGCGATGGTCGCGGATCGTCTGCAATGCCAACGCCGGCGTGTGATAGTGATGTTGCATCCGTCCCCACAGCTCGGCACGCTGTCCCCACAGGCCGTCGACGACCAGCTCGAGCGCGCCATTGCGCGTCGCCGACGCGAGCGCCAGGTGGAATGCCTTGTCGGTCTCCTCGCGCACGGCGAAATCATCGACGTTGGATTCCATCTTGGCGATGGCCGCATTCAGCGCGTCGACATCGGCGCGCTTCGCCTCGCGCGCAGCCAGCGCGGCGATCTCGCCCTCCACGAGGCTGCGCGCGGCGAGGAGCTCGAAGGGGCCCGGGCCGTCGTCGTTGCCGACGGGAGCGGCCCGGGACGACGCGCGCACGACGAAAATGCCGGTGCCGACGCGCACCTCGATCACGCCGGCCACCTCGAGCGAGATGATCGCCTCGCGCACCGACGCGCGGCTCACGCCCATCGCCGCGGCCAGGTCGCGCTCGGCCGGCAGGCGCGCGCCGGGCGCGTACTCGCCGTTCGCGATCAGCGTGGACAGCTGTTCGGCGATCTGGCGATAGAGCCTCGTGTTGCCGACGGCGGTGAGCGGCACGACCTGGAACTCCTCCGGGACCGCCCGTGGGCGGGGAATGGCGCGGCCTCGAAGCCGCTTTTGGCGCATCCTAATTGGCGGCTATAATCAGGTCAAGTGGTCTGGTGGTCTGTCCACTGGACAACCTGACCCAACTGCCGAGGACGGAAACCCCGTGAAGATCACCGCCGCTCGCGTCATCGTCTGCAGCCCGGGGCGCAACTTCGTGACGCTCAAGGTCGAGACCGACGCCGGGCTGACCGGCATCGGCGACGCCACGCTCAATGGTCGCGAGCTCGCGGTGCGCGCCTACCTCGAGGATCACGTCGTGCCGGCATTGATCGGCCGTGACCCGATGCGCATCGAGGACACCTGGCAATACCTTTACCGGGGAGCCTACTGGCGGCGCGGCCCGGTGACGATGGCGGCCATCGCCGCCGTCGACACGGCACTCTGGGACATCAAGGCCAAGGCCGCGGGATTGCCGCTGTACGAACTGCTGGGCGGGAAGAGCCGCGAGTCGGTCATGGTCTACGGCCATGCCAACGGCCGCGATCTCGCCGAGACCGTCGACGAGGTGGGCCGCTACATCGAGATGGGTTACCGCGCCATTCGCGCGCAAAGCGGCGTCCCGGGCCTCGCCTCGACCTACGGCGTCGCCAAGGATCGCCTGTTCTACGAGCCCGCCGACGCGGCGATCGCCACCGAGAATATCTGGTCGACGACGCGATATCTCGACTTCGCGCCGCAGCTCTTCGAGGCGCTGCGCGCACGCTTCGGCTTCGAGCCGCACCTGCTGCACGACGTCCACCACCGCCTGACGCCGATCGAGGCTGCCCGTCTTGGCCGCGCGCTCGAGCCCTACCGCCTGTTCTGGATGGAGGATCCCACGCCCGCCGAGAACCAGGAGAGCTTTCGCCTGATCCGCCAGCACACGGTGACGCCGATCGCGATCGGCGAGGTGTTCAACTCGATCCACGACGCCCGCGTGCTCATCACCGAGGAACTGATCGACTACATCCGCGCGACCGTCGTGCATGCCGGCGGCATCACGCACCTGCGCCGCATCGCCAACCTCGCCGAGCTCCACCACGTGCACACTGGTTGCCACGGCGCGACGGACCTGTCCCCGGTGTGCATGGGCGCAGCACTGCACTTCGACATCTCGGTCGCCAATTTCGGCGTGCAGGAATACATGCGGCACACCGACGAGACCGATGCCGTGTTCCCGCACGCGTACACGTTCGAGCGCGGCTTCCTCTATCCGGGCGACGCGCCGGGCCATGGCGTCGACATCGACGAGAATCTTGCCGCCCGCTACCCGTACCGCGCTGCCGCATTGCCGGTCAATCGGCTCGAAGACGGCTCGATGTGGAACTGGTGACAACCGGCTGAGCGCCGCCGGAGCGTCCTGCATCGGGTCCAACCGACCCCCCGACCCCCCAGGTCCGGCGCGACGACCGGCGGCCTGCGCCCGCGTCGTGACCGCCCGCTGGCGCCGGCACCGGCCGAATCGGCGTTACCGGGCCGCCACGTAGCGGCCGCTCTTGCCGCCGGATTTCTCGAGAAGCGCGATGTCACCGATTCGCATGCCGCGGTCGACGGACTTGCACATGTCGTAGATCGTGAGGAGCCCGGCCGCCGCGGCGGTCAGCGCTTCCATTTCGACGCCCGTGCGGTCACGCGTCTCGCAAGTCACCTCGATCACGACGACCCCGGCGTCCGGGTCGAGCGTGAAATCGACACCGACGTTGGTGAGCGCGAGGGGATGGCAGAGCGGGATGAGATCGGCGGTGCGCTTCGAAGCCATGATGGCCGCGATCCGTGCGACCCCCAGCACGTCGCCTTTTTTCGCCGTGCCCGCGGCAATCGCGGCCAGCGTGGCCGGCAGCATCGTGATGCGTCCGCCGGCACGGGCAATGCGATGGGTGACGGGCTTGTCGCCAACGTCCACCATCCGGGCCAGCCCCCGCTCGTCGAAATGCGTAAAATGCGCCGACGCCGGCGTATGGCCGGCATCGCCGGGCTTGGACTTTCGGGCCATGGCGGGCGGTCGATGGGTTGGCGGCGAAACCGCGCCGCGCATTGAACTCGCCGCGGCGTTGCGGCATCTTAGCATCTGCGCTTCGCGCGACGCGTGCAGCGCGATCTCGCAGCGTCGCGCCCGTTTCCGAGGTGATTCGACATTCTCGCTGCGCGCCGATGACACGCCTACGCCCTTCGTGCCTGCCGCGCAGGTCCGCGCAGCGCCTCGCCTGCGCACTGGCATGCGTGCTTGCGCTCACGCCGGCCGCGCCCGGCGCCCTCGGGCAGTCGGTGTGGAGCGGCACGCTGCCGCCGGAACCGTCGATCGCGTTGCCGCCGGCCGGCACCGCGCTACCGGACTTGGGCGACGCGTCGCAAGTCGACCTTTCACCGGCGCAGGAGCGCAAGCTCGGCGAGGAAGTGATTCATCGCGCACGGATGACCGGCGCGATCATGGACGATCCCGAGGTCAACGACTACCTGAACGACCTTGGCCAGCGCCTGGTTGCAGCGGTCCCCGATTCGCGGATCGACTTCCAGTTCTTCGCCGTTGCCGACAAGGAGATCAACGCGTTCGCGCTGCCCGGTGGGTTCGTCGGCGTCAACACCGGATTGATCCTGCTCACGCAGACCGAATCCGAGCTCGCGAGCGTGCTGGGCCACGAAATTTCGCACGTCACCCAGCATCACATCGCGCGCATGATCGCCTCGCAGAAGGACACGATGCTGATGCAGCTGGGCGCGCTGGCGGTGGCGATCCTCGCCGCGAAGGCCGGCGGCTCCTCCGGCGGCCAGGCCGCGCAGGCGGCGTTGGCATCGGCGCAGGCGCTGGCGATTCAGCAGCAGCTCAATTTCACGCGCGCGCACGAATACGAGGCCGACCGCATCGGCTTCCAGCGGATGGTTGCCGCCGGCTTCGATCCCACCGCGATGGCGACGTTCATGAAGCGGCTGCAGGACGCGTCGCGATTCTCGGATTCGGGCGCGCCGTCGTACCTGCGTTCGCACCCGGTGACCTCCGAGCGCATCGCCGAGGCGCAGGCGCGCGCGCAGAACCTGCCGTATCGCCAGGTGGCGGATTCGCTCGACTTCCAGATGGTGCGCGCGCTGTTGCGCAGCTATGAAGGCGACGCGCGCGAGGCGGTCGCGTTCTTCGACCGCGCGCTCGCCGACCATCGCTACAACAGCCTCACCGCCACACGCTACGGACTGGTCGCCGCACTCCTGCGCGCGCAGGACTACGCGCGGGCGAAGAAGGTGATCGCCGAGCTCGACGCGGCGGGCATCGCCCATCCGATGATCGATGCGATCGCCGGCCACGTGATGATGGAGTCGGGCGATCTCGATGGCGCGATCAAGCGCTTCAAGGCGGCCCTCGCGCTCTATCCCAACAAGCACCAGCTGATCTACGACTACCCGACGGCGCTCATGCGCGCCGGGCGCAATCGCGAGGCGTCGGATTTCGCCGAGACCGAGCTCGCGCGCATGCCTGGCGACGGCCAGCTGCACCTCATCGCGGCGCGCGCGTATGCCGCGCAGAACAAGGAACTGAAGCAGTACCAGCATCAGGGCGAGTACTACGCGTGGCAAGGCAATCTCAAGGCCGCGGTCGTGCAATTCGAGCTCGCGAGCAAGGTCAAGGACACCAATTTCTACGATGCATCGGTGGTCGACACGCGTCTGCAGGATCTGAAGAAGGAGCTCAAGGACCAGCCGAAGGAGACGCTGAAGAACCAGGGCTGAGACCCGCGACCTCCCTGTATTTTCCTACAGCTGGCATCGCGCGCCGCGCCACCGACCATGGCTGCGAATCGGGCCGGCAAGTGCCCGTCGCCAAGGGGAGGCGTCATGAAGCTGCTCGTCGTCGATGATCACCCATTGATCCCGCAGGCGATCGGCCAGGCGCTGCGGGACTTCGATCCCACGCTCACCATATGCGTCGCGGCGAACCGTGACGAAACCGAGCGCATGCTCGCCCTGCATCCCGAATGTGCGCTGGTGCTGCTCGATCTCGCGCTGCCCGGAACGCGCGGGATGGAGTTGCTCGCGGCACTCGTGCGCGATCATCCCCAGCGTCCGGTCGTCGTGCTGTCGGCGACACACGATCGGGCGACGATCGACGCGGCGCTGGCTGCGGGCGCGCGCGGCTACATCGCCAAGACGGCCGATGTCCGCGAGATCGTCGGCGCCATCGGCGCAGCACTGGCCGGCAAACGTCCGGTCACGCGGGACGTGGCGCCACGTGTCGCCGCCGCGGCGGCGCGCCTCGCCCCCGGCATCTTCGGCCTCACCGGTCGCCAGACCGATGTCCTGCAGCACCTCATCCAGGGCAAGCCGAACAAGATGATCTGCCGCGACCTCGCGCTATCGGAAGGGACGGTGAAGGTGCACGTTTCGGCGATCCTCAAGGCGCTCAATGTCCACTCGCGCACCCAGGCGGTCGTCGAGCTCGCGAAGCGCGGCGTCAGCACGGACTCCACCCCGGGACCCTGACTGGCGCCGCGCCAGGCGGCCCGCCCGCGAGGCGCATCGATGCCCGCCCTGAAGCCCGTGGCGGCGGCGCTCGTCGAGCGCGCGCGTGTCGAGGAAGTCGCGATGCTCTACGCGAGCTTCAATCGCACGACGCTGTCGATGCTGCTCGGCGCGCTGATCCTCTGCGCGGCGCTGCGCGACACCGTCGCGCCTTCGATGCTGGCCGGCTGGATCGGCCTCGTCGTCCTCAACCAGGCATGGCGCGGTGCGCTGGCGCGCGCCTGGCACCGGGCCCAGCCAGGCGCTGCCGCGACGCGACGCTGGGGCCGCTACTGGGCGATCGGGTCCGCCACCGCCGGCGCCTTGTGGGGTGCGGCATCGGTGGCGATGTTCCCGGACTCGGCACCACGCCAGGCGCTCGTCATCGTCTGCCTGTTCGGCGTGGTGCTCGGGGGTCTTTACCTCACCGCGGTCTACAAGCCGGCGTTCTATGGCTTCGCGCTGCCGGCGCTTGTGCCGCTGATCGTGCGCGTGGCCGCGGAAGGCGATGCCGTGCATGCGCATACCGCGCTCGTGATGAGCGTGGTGCTCGCATTCATCCTCGCCTTCGGCCACCGGCTCAACGACCTGATGACGCATGCACTGGCGACGCGCTACGAGAATGCCGATCTCGTCGCCGAGCTCAAGGACCAGACGCGCGCCGCACATGCTGCGCGCGCCGCGGCGGAGGCCGCCAATCGCGGCAAGAGCCAGCTACTGGCGGCGGCCAGCCACGATCTGCGCCAGCCGCTGCATGCGCTGGCGCTCTTCGCCGCGGCACTCGCGGCGCGCACGCGAGACACCGAGCTCGCCCCGCTGGTCGCCAGCGTCGAGCGCTCGGCCAGGAGTCTCGACGCGCAGTTCGACCAGCTGCTCGACCTGTCGCGGCTCGAGGCCAATGCGTTCACGCCCGAGCGGCGACGGGTCGCGCTCGCCCCGCTGTTCGCGCGCCTCGAAGGTGAATTCGCGCCGCATGCTTCCGCGCGCGGCCTCGAGCTTCGATTCGCGCCGACGCGCGCCTCGATCGAAACCGATCCGGTGCTGCTGCCGCGCATTTTGCGCAACCTGATCGGCAATGCGTTGCGCTATACCGAAACGGGCGGCGTACTGATTGGCGCGCGCCGCGTGGGCGCGCGGCTGGCCATCGACGTGTTCGACACCGGTCCCGGAATCCCGCCCGCGAATCGCGAGCGCATCTTCGACGAGTTCTTCCAGATCGACGCGCTTGCCGGTGCGCCGCAGGCGGGACGCGGCAGCGGCCTGGGTCTCGCCATCGTCAAGCGCTTCGCCGAGCTGCTGGGCCACGAGGTGAGCGTTGCCTCGCGTGTCGGCCGCGGCGCGCGCTTTCGCGTGGTTTGCAAGCGGGCGGACAGCGCCAACCGGCCGGCGCCACGAGTGGTCCCCATCGCCGCCGGCCCGGTGCGTGGCCTCGAGGGGGCGCTGGTGGCGGTGATCGACGATGACAGCAGTGCGATCGAAGGCATGCGTGCGCTCTTCGGTGCCTGGGGCGCGCGAGTCGCGGCCGGCAGTGATGCGGCGGGCGTACTCGCGGCGTTGGGCGCGCTCGAAAGCTATCCCGACCTCATCGTCGCCGACCTGCGCCTCGCAACCGGCACCGGAATCGACGCAATCGCCCGCGTGCGCGACGAACTTGGCGCGCCGCTGCCGGCATTGATCGTCTCCGGCGACGTGAGCCCCGGCGCCACGCGTGACGCGCGTGAAGCCGGCCTGGCGCTCCTGCGCAAGCCGGTCGATGCCACCGCGTTGCGCATCGCGGCGACGACCTTCGTCGCCCAGTCGCCGTTCGCTGCTTGCTGAATAAAGCCTGCGTCGGTGAAACCTGGGGCGTTTCCACGCGACACCTTCACTTACCAGAAAAAGCCCGCGGCACGATGCACGCGCCGCGGGCGGAGGAGAGCCGGGTAATGCGCGCGGACCGAACGCGCGACGCCAAGTCAGACGAATCCGAGATTCTTGGTCGTGAAGTTGGCGAGATTCGGGAAGACGTAGCCCAAGTCTGCCGAGGAAACGCCGAACCAGCTCGCGAGCGTCGCCCCCACCTGGTCGACCGATGTCGTCGGCAGCCATGCGCCATTGCTGCTGACGTCGCTAGGGCCCTTGACCGCCAGCGTCGGGAACGTGCCGTAGACGCGGCCACCCTTGACCGCGCCGCCCATCACGAAATGATGGCCGCCGTAGGCGTGATCCGTGCCGACGTTGGCATTGCCGATGAACGTTCGATTGAAGTCCGACATCGTGAACGTCGTGACGTTGCTGGCGACTCCTGCGGCCACGGTGTAGTCGTAAAAGGCCGACAGCGCGTCGTTGAGCTGCGTCATCAAGTTGACCTGGGTCGTGAGCAGGTTGCTGTGAGTGTCGAAGCCCCCGATTGACACGAAGAAGAACTGTCGCGTGAGGCTGAGCGCGCCCCGCGCGTCGATCAGGCGCGCCACCTGCTTCAACTGCTGCGCCAGGCCCGAGTTGGGAACACCGTTGAACGCGTTGGTGATCGCCGGCGGCAATGTTGCAGTGAGGATCGGATTGGCGATCTCGTTGGCCGTAAGCGCGTCAGCCAGGATGCCCGCCGCCTCGTCCTGGACCTTGTTGCCCGAGCCGGCGGCAAGCAGGCTGCGCAGCGCGTTATAGCGCGCGAGTGGCACGCCGGTCGCGCCCTGCCCCGAAAGGCTGACCCCGCCGTTGCCAGGAATGACGAACGGCACCGCATCGTTGCCGACGGCGAAGATCTGGTTGCCGGACACCGAAACCGTCGACGGAATCAGCGCGGACGCGTTGACCGACTCGAGCTTGTCCGCCGCGCGTCCGCCCCACCCCGTGCGCGCGACGACGTTCGGCATCTGGCCCATCCACGCAACTTGCTGGTCCGAATGCGAGAACAGGTTCGGCGGGCGCCCAACGCCCGATTTGTACGTCGTGAGGTCGGGAATCGGCGCCAGCAGCGTGCCGGCGTTGGCGATGATCGCCATCTTTCCCTGGTCGTAGACGGACTTGAGGTCCGGCAGGTTCGGATGCAACCCGTAGGGATTGCCGGTGGCCGCATCGGTGACCGGCTGCAGCATCGACTGCACGTGGCCAATGCCGGACGCTGCGCTGCGCACGGTCGCGTAGTCGATCCAGCGCGAGGCGTCGGTGGGGATGACCATGTTGTTGCTGTCATTGCCGCCGAACAGGAACACGCCGACCAGCGCCTTGAAGTCGCCGCCCGCGGCGCGAGCGCTGTCGATGCCCCACGTGCCGAGGCTACCCATCAGGCCGCCGGCCGTGAGCGCGCCGGAATGCCTGAGAAATCTGCGCCGATCGGTGTTCATGTCAGTGCTGGACCTGGTAGTGGTAGGACGACGCGACGAGATAGACCGCCATCTGCGCGCGATCGGTTCGCCATTGGGGCTTCGTGGGATCGGGGTTCGATACGATGGCCGCGACGGCGGTGGCGATCGTGTCGCGTGCGGCCGTGGGCAGCGCGCCTCCCATCAATACGGCATTGACCTGATTGACCAGCGTCGTCGGGTCGTCGGCAAACGGCTCGAACTGCTGCGTGTCGAGCTTGGTGCCGATGGCGCCGTCGAGATTGGCGTCCTCGCCCACGCCCTGGTAGACGAGCCGGTAGACCAGATTCGCGCGCCCGACTGCCGTGTTGCTGTCATGGATGCCGAACTCGGGCTCGTTCAGGGT
>DATBOK010000253.1:0-10684 GCA_036553845.1 Casimicrobiaceae bacterium | reverse complement strand
AGGGCGTGCTGGTCATCGGTTCCGGCCACGCCACGCACAACCTGCGCGACTGGCAGCCGTCGAGCCGCGCCGAGCTTGCGTACGCGACGCGCTTTGCCGACTGGATCGCCGCGCGCATCGCCGCCGGCGACCATCGCGCGGTGGCGGAGTATCGCGACACGCAGCCCGACGGCGCACGCGCGCATCCGACGGAGGAGCACTTCATGCCGCTGCTCTTCGCGTGGGGCGCGGCGGCGGAAGGTGCGCGTGCCGATCGTTTCTACCAGGGCATCGAAGGCGGGGCGCTGGCGATGGACGCGTATGCGTTCTGGCCGAACGGATCCGCGAAATGATGCGCGGCCACCCTCGCGTCGGTGCGGGTTAGACTCGCAGCATGGATCGATCGGACGCCACGCCATGAGCGACGCTGCGAACATCGAGGTCGTGCACAACGCCGCGCAAAGCCGCTTCGAGGTTCATCTCGACGGCCTGCTTTGCCGGCTCGAATACGAGGTCGCCGGCGGGGCGCTCGCGATCAACCATACCGAGGTGCCCGCGGCGCTCGGCGGACGCGGCATCGCCGGGATGCTGGTCGCCGCGGCAGTAGCCTATGCGAAGCAGTCCGGATTGCGCGTCGTGGCCAACTGCTCGTACGCCCGGTCGTGGCTCGAGCGCAATCCCGAGGCCCTGCGCGCCGCAACCTGAAGCGTCAGGCCTTGAGCCCGCGCACGCGGTACGCCGGCACCGCGCGCCGAAATCCCTTGAGCGTCAGCATTTCCTGCGGCGCCACGTCGATCAGGGCCTCGACGCCCGCGAACACGCGCTGCGAGATCAGCACCTCGTCGCCTGCGGCCTCGCCGCACAGCCGCGCCGCGAGGTTGGTGACGGTGCCGATCGCGCTGTAGTCCCAGCGCCCCTCGAAGCCGATCGCGCCGATCGTCGCGTAGCCCTGCGCGATGCCCATGCCGAGCGACAGCTCGTAGCCGCGCTTGGCCCAGTCCTGGGCCATGTGGCCGATGCGCTCGCGGATGGACAGCGCCATGCGCACCGCGCGCTCGGCGGGATTGGGGATCGGCACCGGATCGTTGAACAGGATCGTGATGCCGTCGCCGGTGAAATGCTCGAGCGTGCCTTCGAACTCGATGACCTTCTGCCCGGCGACCTGGTGATATTCGCGCAGCACGCCCATCACTTCCTCGGGCTCCGCCACCTCGGCGAACGCGGTGAAGCCGCGCAAGTCGAGGAACACCACGGTGATCTCGCGGCGATGGCTTTTCAGCGGGTCCTCGGCGCCGCCGTTGACGATCAGCTCCGCCAGCTGCGGCGAGAAGAAGCGCCGCAGGCGCCCCACGCGCTCGAGCTCGGCCACCTGCGCGGCGACGCGCGCCTCGAGCGACGAGTTCCACTGCTTCACCTCGGTGGCGAGCGTCTGCACTTCGTGGTGCAGGCGCTTGATGCGCAGCATCGAGCGCACGCGCGAGGCCAGCGCGGCGTGGTCGACGGGCTTCGTCAGGTACTCGTCGCCGCCGGCTTCGAGGCCCGCGACCACGTCCTTCGAATCGGCCATCGCCGTCACCATGATGATCGGCGTGAACGGGAAATCGGCGTCGGCGCGCAGGCGCCGGCAGACTTCGATGCCGTCGAGCTTCGGCATCATGATGTCGAGCAGGATCAGGTCGGGCGTGTCGCGGCGCGCGACCGCGAGACCTTCCTCGCCGTCGCCCGCGGTGATGACTTCGTAACCGTCGGCGGCCAGCCGGGTCTGCAAGACCTTGACGTTGGTCGGGTTGTCGTCGACGATGAGAATGCGAGGTGGAGTTCTCACCGGCGGATATTCCAGTAGACGCGGGAATATACGGCCTCGACCCCAGATGCACAAGGACGAATGAGCAGTCCCCCGAACGTGCAATCCTCGGTTGACAACCTGTCGTCGCCGATATCGTCCGAAGGCGGTATCGAGGCGCTGGCGGGCGCCGTCCAGCGCCACACGCCGCTGCATCGCCTCGTGCTGTGGGTGGCGAGGGTGCGCGCGTCGGTGCACACCAAGCTCCTCGTCGCGTTCCTGATCGTCACGTTCCTGTTCGTCGCCATGGCGCTGGTCAGCCTGCAGACGATCGTCACCGGCACGCGCCAGGGGCGCCTGCTCGACGAGGCGCACGAGCTGGTGAGCCTCGCGCAACAGGGCGAGTCGGCGCTGGCGCGGCAGATGCATTTCACCGACGTGGCGCTCCTGTCGCAGGACGAGGCGGCGATCGCGCGCATCCTGCGCGAAAGCAACCAGTTCAACGACCGGCTCGCCAAGCTGGAGGCGGCGGGCACCGCCGATCCGAAGCTCGTCGAGCAGATCCGCGCGTCGCAGGACGAGGCGATGGCGGTGGTCGCCGACATCGCCAACGCGATCCGCGACGGCCGGCTCGGCGCCGCCACCGGGGCGTTGCTGCGTCGCCAGGACCGTCTCGACAACGAGATCACGGCACGCGTCGGCCAGCTGGTCGCGGGCCAGCAGGAGCGCATGGACCACCTGCGCGAGTCCGTCGCCGACACCAACCGCCGCTCGCTGGTGCTCACCAGCGTGTTCGCGATCGTCGCCGTGGTGTTCGCGCTCCTGTGCGGCTTCGTGATCTCGTGGTCGTTCATCCTGCCGGTGCGCGAGGCGCAGGGCTTCCTCGACAAGGTCGCAGCCGGCAACCTCGGCGCGCGCATCGATGTGCCCAACCGCGACGAGTTCGGCACGCTCGCGGAGCGCATGAACCACATGAGCGCGGAGCTGCAGCGCTTCGACGGCGAGCAGCGCCACGCCGCCGCCGAGCTCGGCCGTCTCAACCTGCAACTCGCGCAGGCCAGCAAGGCGAAATCGGAGTTCCTCGCCAACATGAGCCACGAGCTGCGCACGCCGATGAACGCGATCCTCGGCTTCACCGAAATGCTGATCGACGGCCTGTACGGCGACATACCGGAGGCGCTCAAGGAGCCGCTGACGGACATCCAGCTCAATGGCCGGCACCTGCTGCGCCTCATCAACGACGTGCTCGACCTGTCGAAGATCGAGGCCGGGCGGATGCAGCTCGCGCTCGACGACTACTCGGTGCGCGAGATCATCGACATCGTGCAGGTGTCGCTGCGCTCGCTGGCGGCGGAGAAGGGGCTTGCATTCGAGGCCAGCGTGCCGCCCGACCTGCCGGTGGCGCGCGGCGACAACGGACGCCTGACCCAGTGCCTGATGAATCTGGCCGGCAATGCGATCAAGTTCACGCGCGAAGGCACCGTGGAGATCGGTGTCGAGCTCACCGGCGCCGAGCTCCTGTTCCACGTCACCGACACCGGCATCGGCATTCCGCCGGGAGAGCTCGAGAACGTGTTCGCCGAGTTTCGTCAGGTCGACACCACGGTCACCCGCGAATTCGGCGGCACCGGTCTCGGCCTCAGCATCACGCGCCGCTTCGTCGAGATGCACGGCGGCCGCATCTGGGTCGAGAGCACGCTCGGCCACGGATCCACCTTCTACTTCGCGATTCCGCTGCGGGTCGGGGAGGACGCCACATGAGCGAACGCACCATCCTGTACATCGAGGACAACGAGTACAACCGCAAGATCGTGCGCCAGCTGCTGACGCGCACGCCGTTCCGGCTGCTCGAGGCGGCCGACGGCGAGACCGGCGTCGCGCTCGCGCAGCAGGAGCTGCCCGCGCTGGTGCTGATGGACGTGCAGCTGCCGAAGATGTCGGGGCTCGAGGCCACACGGCTGCTCAAGGCCGATGCGCGCACCGCCGGCATCCCGGTGATCGTCATCACGTCGTTCGCCCTGTCCGGCGACCGCGAGAAGGCGGCCGCGGCCGGCGCGGACAGCTATCTCGCCAAGCCGTACAGTCCGCGCGAGCTGCTCGCACTCGTGCGCCAGTACCTGCCCGAATCATGACCGTCCGCCCACCGAGGTGAACCATGCCCGTCGCACCGAATAGCCGCCAACGCCTCGCCGCGAGCGCCATGCTCGCCGCACTCGCCGCACTCGCATCGCCCGCGCTCGCCGACGACGATCAGGCGCAGCAATTCACGCCGGAGTTCCGCAGCCTGCACACGACCTACGACGCCAAGCACACGCCGAAGATCGTCGCGCCGGCGTCGGTCAAGCGCGGCCAATGGTTCAACGTCACGGTCAGCGTCGGCGCCGGCGGCGCGCACCCGTCGCTGCAGGAGCACTTCGTGCGCTACATCGCGCTGTACGAGGATTCCGTCGAAATCGCGCGTGTGTACCTGCACCCGGTCTATTCGGCGCCGACCGTGACGTTCACGGTGGCGCTGGACCAGAGCGGCATGCTGCGCGCGCTCGAGGAGCCCACGCATTCTGCGGCATGGGTGGCGACGCAGAAGATCGACGTGCACCCTTGAGGCGACCGCCGCAAGCCCGGCGCACGGGCCGGAACAACGGGTGGCGACGGTGATCGAGCGGGCCGCGCGGCTTCAGCGCGGTGCCGCCATCTCGACGTTGATGCGCGCGGGCTGGCTGGCATCGACGGCGATGTCGATGTGCTTCATTCCCAGTCGTTCCTGCCAGACGCTGAGCTTGTAGCGTCCCGACGGCAGGTTGTCGAACGCGAACTGGCCGTCGGCGTCGGTGATCGCGTAGAACGGGTGCGCGGCGACCACCACCCACGCGATCATCCACGAGTGCAGATCGCAGTTGATGCGCACGATCTCCGGCTTGGCGAACGTCACCGGAATGGTGCGGTCCTTGGGCTGCGTGCGATTGAAGCTGACGTTGAGCTTCGGCGTGGCGTGGATGTTGTGCAGCAGGCGGTCGCTGTTGAGGAAGTCGACAGTGCCGCCGGCCTGCACGACGACGACGCGCGGGATGAACACGCAGCCCTGCTGGTCGACCGTCACCTTGGCGCCGGGCGCCGGTGACGCGCGATCGGGGGGCGGATTGTCGAGCCACACGACGGCGTTCTTGATGCCCTTGCGCGACGACACGACGAGATCGCCGGCATCCTTTTCGTTGCCGCAGACGTACTGGTCGATCGTGACGTCCACCTTCCTGGCGGCAGGCGCGGGTCCCGCATAGAGCACGCTGCCGCGGATCGACGCCGCGCCGGCCGTGCCGCCGGCGCACATGGCCAGCAGCAATGCCGCCGTCGCCACTGCGCATTGCAACCCTCGCATCGCATCGCTCCTTGGGGGACGAGCCGGGTCCGGGAGGCGGGCGCAATCGCGCGCGTGCAAGCCTTCGGACAAGCCGATGAGCGTAGCCCGCGCGGCGTGCGCGGTCAAGGCGTCGGCGCGCGCAGCGCGCCCGCCGACGCCACGGCGAATTCGCACGCTCGCCCAAATCCCGGTGTCCTGCTCCGTCCGACGCTCCAATCGTCATTCCACCGATGCCTGCCCGCGACGCGGGTGCCTACAGTTCGACCCATGGGCGGATGCGATGCATTGCGTGATCGATGCGCTCCTGGCTGCGGGGACACCCCCGTGGATCGATGAACCCACCACTGGAGAGACACGCATGAACTGGGACCGCATCGAAGGCAACTGGAAGCAATTCAAGGGCAAGGCCAAGGAACAATGGGGCAAGCTGACCGACGACCAGCTCGACGTCATCGGCGGCAAGCAGGACCAGCTCGTCGGCAAGGTGCAGGAAGCCTACGGCATCGGCCGCGACGAAGCGCAAAAGCAGGTGGACGCGTTCGCCAAGCGTTACAACGACGACGCGCTGCCCGACGATCCGATGCTCACGCGTCCCGGCACCACGGCACGCGGCGCGAGCCCGAAGCTCTGACACGCCGACGCGATGGACGCGTGGATCGAGTCGCTGGTGCTGGCCATCGTGGTGATTGCCGCCGGTTTCGTCGCGCTGGGATCGCGCGCCGACGCCCGGCAGACATGGCTGGCTGCGGCGTCGTCGCCGCCGACCGCGACCTCCGCCGCAGCGGACGTTCGCTGCATTGCACTCCACGCGGGTCCGCGCGCGCACCAACCCAAATGCGCCACTTCTGCCACACCCCTGACTCACGAGTCGGGCATGAGTACGGTGTTGCACGACGGCGACTGAACAGTCTCTCCCCCCGGCCCTCCCCGGGCCGCCTGCGATACGTTGCAGGATTCAGCGGCGAATCCGACGATTCGCCGCCTTTTTTTGTATGCTGTGCCCGAAATGACGGAGGACGCCGATGAACGGGACCTGGTTGACGGTGGTGATCCTGGGCGCGGTGGCGCTGATCGTCGCCGGCATCCTGCTGCGCGCGCTGCTGTCGACCGATAATCCGCCCGCTTGGCTCGCGTTCATCGCGCGCCGCCGCACCGAGGGGCGCCCGACGCAGTGGCGAAAGTGGGACGACGACGACCGATGACGCCGCCGTGAACCGCCGGCGACGGAGCTTGGCTGCGCCTTCGGCGGAGCGCGACGCTAGCGGCGGGTGAGCGCGACGCCGACCACCGCCCCGACCGCGGCGGCGATCGCCACCGATTGCCACGGGTTCTCGCGCACGTAGCGATCGGCCTCGACGCGCGCGCGCTCGGCGCGGATGGCGGCCTGGTCCGTCAGCTCGTCGTAGCGGACGCGCAACGTCGCCAGCTTGCGATCGAGCTCGTCGCGGGCGAGCGCATAGGCGTCGGCGGAGACCGACTTGGCACGTTCCAGGAGCGACTCGGTGTCGGCGAGCAGCCGCTTGCATTCGGCTACCAGCTCGCGGCGTGCGTCGTCGCGGTTCATCGCGCTCACTTCCTCGAGCGTGACGGTGGTGTCCTTCTGGGGTTGGGCCATGATCGAAGCCTCCTTGAACGATGAGCGGGCGGATGTGCTGCATCGATCATACGACGACGACGCGGCACGTGCTTGATGCGCCGGCAATGGCGGCGCGCATCCCCGTTCGACCGCGCCGCCGCGGCAAAGTGCGCATGTGCGATGTAGGCGCACTGCCGACGGCGCAATCAGGCTACTGCCGATGGCGTGGGCAATGCGCGTGGCGACAATGGACGCCAGGCATCGCGCCGGCGGGCACTACGACGTTCGGGCGATGGCGCGGCGGCGGCACGGCAGACCAGGATGCACCCTCGCCACGCTGCTGGTAATCGCCTTCTCACCCGCCGGGAGATCCGCCATGTCGCACATCCTCGACCCCGAACGTCTCGCCAACGACGCCGATTACAGCGCGGCGCTCAGCGAGCTTGAGGACCTGATGCTCGCCGATCCCGATACGCCGGCCGGCCGTCGCTTCGACGAGCTGGTGCATCTGATCGAGGATTTCGAGGCGCGCCACTGGCCCGCCGAAGTGCCGAGCATGCTCGACGTGCGGGAGCCGCCTTCGCTCTACGGCATGGCCTGACGCGTCACTGACGCGTCGTCGGCGCGAGCCTTATCCGCGGGGGCGCGCCGTCGAGCAGGTCGAAGAGCGCACAGGCGACCACTTTGGTCGCCTTGCGCAGGTCGTCGAGCACCAAGTTCTCGTCGGCGCGCTTGGCATTCGACTCGACGACCGTGCGCGGCCCCGCGCCATACAGCACCGTCGGCACGCCGTGCTCGCCATAGAGGCGCGCATCGGTGTACAGCGGCGTGCCGCGCGCCACGACCGGCTCGCCGAACACGATGGCGGCATGACGCGCGATCGCGTCCACCAGTACGGAATGCCCGGGAAGCGGCACGAGCGGCCGCGCCCGCAACAGCCGGCGGATCTCCACCCGCACGCCGCGCAGCGGCGTCGACGCACGCTCGATCATTTCGCGCAACCCCGCCTCGACTTGCTCGGCGCGCTCCTCGGGAATCACCCGGCGATCGAGGCGCAGGCTCACACGATCGGGCACGACATTGGTGTTGATGCCGCCGTCGATGCGGCCGACGACCAGCGTGGGCGCAGCGATGCCGGTGACCCCCGAGCGCGTGCGACCAAGACCGTCGGCATGGGCGTACAGCGCGCCGAGCAGGACGTGCGCCGCGCGCAGGGCGTCGATGCCGGTGGCCGGCAGCGCGGCATGCGCGGCGCGCCCGTGCACCACGACCTCGAGCTGCACCGTGCCGTTGTGCGCGATGCCGATCTCGTAGCTGAAGCCCGGGCATAGCGCGTAATCGGGATCGGAGAGGTTGCGCGCGAGCAGCCACTGCGGGCCGCAGGCGCCGCCGAACTCCTCGTCGTAGGTGATGTGCAGCTCCACGCTGCCGCGCCGTGTCGCGCCGAGCGCCGTGAGCGCGCGCAGCGCGTACGCGTAGGTGACGATGTCCGACTTCGACACGGCGACGCCGCGCCCGTACATCCTGCCGTCGACGATGTCGCCGGCATACGGCGGATGCGTCCAGCCGGCGCCGGGTGGCACCACGTCGCCGTGCACGTTGAGCGCGATCACCGGCCCGTCGCCGAAGCGCCGGCGCACGACCAGGTTGACGATCGACGTGAGACCGCAGGCGCGCACGTCGGCGATGGCGACCGGATGGCGCTCGACGGCGAGGCCCATTTGCGCGAGGAGCTCGGCGGTGCGCAGCGCGTGGCGGGCGTTGTCGCCGGGCGGCGTGTCGGACGGCACGCGCACCAGCTCGCGCAGGAACGCGATCGACTCGTCGAGGTGGTTGTCGACCCAGTCGCCGATGCGCTCGTAGGGCGTCAGCGCCCGCGCGGACGAGCTCACGGGCGCTGCGCGGGCGCTGTCGCGGCCGCGTCGAAGTGCTCGAGGAAGTGAATCAGCGCGCGCGTCGCGACGCCCGCATCGTCCGCGGTCATCGTCTCGTCGGGATGGTGGCTGATGCCGCCAGCGCCGCAGCGCACGAACAGCATGCCGATCGGCGCGATGTGCGCCATCTCCATCGCATCGTGGCCGGCGCCGCTCGGCAGGTGGAACGGCGCGATGCCCTGCGCGGTAATGCTGTCGGCGATGCGGGCCCGCAAGCGCGCGTCGCAGGGCGCCGCCGCGAGTTCGAACAGCGTCACCCATTCGAGCCCGACTCGCCGGCGCGCGGCGATCGCCCGGCATTCGCGCTCGAGCACCGCCACCGCCGCGTGGCGCGCGGGGTCGGCGCCTGCGCGCACGTCGATGGTGAACGCCACCTCGCCCGGAATGACGTTGATCGCCCCGCCGCCGGCGATCGCGAGCTTGCCGACCGTGCCCACCAGCGTGCCCGTGCTCGCCTCGGCATAGGACTCCACGAAGAGCGTCATTTCGGCGGCGGCGGCGAGCGCATCGCGGCGCGCGCCCATGGGCACGGTGCCGGCGTGGCCGGCGAGACCGATGACGCGCGCGGCGATCCGCGTCGAGCCGGCGATCGACGTCACGACGCCAAGCGCGAGTCCGCGCTCGAGCAGGACGGGCCCCTGCTCGATATGAACCTCGACGAACGCGGCGACATGCGCCTTCACGCGCGACAGCGACGGTATCGCCTCGACGTCGCCGCCGAACGCCGCGATGGCCGCGCGCAGCGTCGTGCCGTCGGCATCGCTGCGGTCGAGCAGCGAAAGGTCGAAGCGGCCGGCGAGCGCGCGGCTGCCCGCCATGGAGAAGCCGAAGCGCACGCCTTCCTCGTCGCCGAACGCCACGACCTCGATCGCGCAGGGCGCGCGCACGCCGCGTGCATGGAGGTCGCCGACCGCGGCGATGGCGCACAGGATGCCGAACACCCCGTCGTAGCGACCGGCGTTGACGACGCTGTCGAAATGCGAGCCGGTGAGCACTCGCGGCGCATCGGCGCGCGCGGCGGCATAGTGGCCGACGACGTTGCCGAGCGCATCGATGGCCACTTGCATGCCCGCGGTACGCATCCAGCCGGCGATCAGGTCGGCGGCGCGCCGATGCTCGGCGGTCAGGTAGCGACGGGTGAGAACGTCCGGATCTTCGCTGATCGCGCCGAGTTCATCGCATTGCTCCAGGATCCGGGCGCCGTGCGTCATCGAATGCAATCCGGGTGATCGGCCGGCCGGATGTCACCGGGCCATTCTTTACACGGTCTTTATACCCGTTCGCATTGATCTTGCGCAACCTTGAGGCGCACAGGGCCAGCATATCGGTTCTTTTGCGGATGGGTTGTGGGGAGCTTGCACATGATGGATTTCGTCTACATCGCTTTGACCGTCGCGTTCTTCGCGGCGTCGATAGGTCTCGTGCGCTTTTGCGCGGGCCTTCGTCGCGGCGCGAAGCAGCCATGAACGCCCTGTATTGGCTCGCTGGCGCGGCGGCGCTTCTGATCTTCGTCTACCTCGTGGTGGCGCTGTTCAAGCCGGAGGTCTTCGAATGAACGCCGCAGGCTGGCTGCAGATCGCGTTGTACGTCGTCGTCCTGCTGCTCTGCGCGAAACCGCTCGGCGCGTACATGGCGGCCGTGTACGAAGGCCGCGCGATGCGGGCGCAGCGGATCGGCGGCTGGCTCGAGCGCCTCGTCTATCGCGGCGCGGGCATCGACCCTTCGCGGCCGATGAACTGGATCGACTACGCGCTGGCGATGCTGTGGTTCAACCTGGCCGGCGCGCTGGCCGTGTATGCGCTGCAGCGCCTGCAACAGTGGCTGCCGCTCAATCCCCAGTCCATGGCGGCCGTGACGCCCGACTCGGCATTCAACACCGCCACCAGCTTCATCACCAACACGAATTGGCAGGGCTACGGCGGCGAGAACACGATGAGCTATCTCACGCAGATGCTGGGGCTCGGCGTGCAGAACTTCGTCTCGGCGGCAACGGGCATGGCGGTGCTGGTGGCGCTCGTGCGCGGCTTCGTGCAGAAGCAGGTCGACGCGATCGGCAA